>JACNJU010000089.1 GCA_014382375.1 Rhodospirillaceae bacterium | reverse complement strand
CCAACAGTGCCGAAACGCTGCGCTGGTTCCCGCTGCCCGAAGAATTCCATCAGGGATGGATGTGAGGCGGGAGGTTTCTAGCTCTTAACCATATTGCGCAGCACAAACTGCAAAATACCGCCGACCTTAACGTATTCGATTTCATCAAGGGTGTCGATGCGGCAGGTCAGGGTGACTTCTTCCTTGACGCCGTCAACACGGTGAATGTGAAGGGCCACGTCCATGCCCGGTTTCAGGCCCCCGGAAAGCCCTGTAAGCTCGAAGGTTTCCGAACCGTCCAGCTTCAGGGTCTGGCGGGTCATACCATCCTTGAATTGCAACGGAAGTACGCCCATACCGACCAGATTGGAGCGGTGAATACGCTCGAAGCTCTCGACGATCACTGCCTTGACACCCAGCAGACGGGTGCCCTTGGCGGCCCAGTCGCGGCTTGAGCCGGTGCCGTATTCCTTGCCGCCAAAAACGATTAGTGGAACGTTCTCATCGGCATAACGCATGGCCGCATCGAAGATGCTCATAACGTCACCGGATGGCATGTGGCGGGTGACACCGCCTTCCGTGCCCGGTGCCATTTCATTGCGAATGCGAATGTTGGCGAAGGTGCCACGCATCATCACTTCGTGGTTGCCGCGCCGCGAACCATAGGAGTTATAGTCCTTTGCCGCGACCTGATGGTCGTTCAGGTAAGCACCCGCCGGTCCGTCCGTGGCGATGCCGCCAGCCGGCGAGATATGATCGGTGGTCACCGAATCTCCAAGAATGGCCAGTGGCCTTGCGCCGGTGATGTCGGTGATTTCGGCGGGTGCTCCACTGAGACCCTCGAAGAAGGTCGGGCGCTGGATGTAAGTCGATCCCGGCTGCCAGTTGTAGGTCTCGCCCTCGGCGACGGAAATTTCCTGCCACGCCTTCGGTCCTTGCGAAACATTGGCATAGCGGGCGCGGAACATCTCCGGCGTCAGGGCTTTGGAAATGGTCTCGCGAATTTCCTCGTTCGATGGCCAGATATCCTTCAGGTAAACCGGGTTGCCCCCGGAATCCTTGCCAAGCGGATCGGCGCTCATGTCGCGGGTCATGGAACCGGCCAGTGCATAGGCGACAACAAGCGGCGGCGAGGCCAGATAGTTGGCTTTGACGTGCGGGCTGATGCGGCCTTCGAAGTTGCGGTTGCCTGAGAGCACGGCGGTGGCAATCAGATCGCCGCTCTCGATAGCGCTGGCAATGGGCGCGGCCAAGGGACCGGAATTGCCGATGCACGTGGTGCAACCAAAACCGGCAATGTTGAAGCCCAGGGTATCAAGGTGTTCTTGCAAACCCGCGGCTTCCAGATAATCGGCGACGACCTGAGAGCCCGGTGCCAGTGAGGTCTTGACCCAGGGTTTGGAGCGCATGCCTTTTTCGGCGGCGTTACGGGCTAAAAGACCGGCGGCGATGAGCACCGACGGGTTCGAGGTATTGGTGCAACTGGTGATGGCGGCGATGACCACGTCACCGTCTTTAAGATCATGGCTTGAGCCTTCGACGCCAGCACTGCGCGGGGCATCGACACCGGCCATATCTTTCAGGGTAGCCTTGAAGGCCACTGTTGAATCTTTCAGCGCGATGCGGTCCTGCGGGCGCTTGGGCCCTGAAATGGCAGGCTCGATGCTGGCGATATCCAGCTCCATGGTGTCGGTGAAAAGCGGGTCCGGGGTGGTGGCGTCGCGCCACATTCCCTGGGCCTTGGCGTAGGCTTCGACCAGGGCGATGCGATCAGGCTCGCGCGAGGTGAATTCCAGATAACGCAGGGTTTCCTGATCGATGGGGAAAAAGCCGCAAGTAGCGCCATATTCCGGGGCCATGTTGGCGATTGTCGCCCGGTCCGGCAGGGACAGGTTATCGAGGCCGGGTCCGTAAAATTCGACGAACTTGCCAACGACGCCCTTGCCGCGCAGCATCTCGACAATCCGCAAAACCAGATCGGTGGCGGTGATCCCTTCGGACATCTTGCCGGTCAGTTTGAAGCCGACAACTTCCGGAATCAACATGGACACCGGCTGGCCAAGCATGGCGGCTTCGGCCTCAATGCCGCCAACGCCCCAGCCGAGCACGGCCAGTCCGTTGACCATGGTGGTGTGGCTGTCAGTGCCGACAAGGGTATCAGGGTAGGCAACCGAGTTATCCTCGCCGCCAGTCCAGACGACCTGGGCCAGATGTTCGAGATTGACCTGATGGCAGATCCCGGTTCCCGGTGGCACGACGCGGAAATTATCGAAAGCGCTTTGCCCCCAGCGCAGGAATTCATAGCGTTCCTGATTGCGCTCGAACTCCATAGCCTCGTTTTTTTCCATGGCGTCGGCGGTGCCCGCAAAATCGATCATTACAGAATGATCGATGACCAGATCAACCGGCGACAGTGGATTGATCGCCTGTGGGTCGCCACCCATGGCGACCATGGCGTCGCGCATGGCGGCCAAATCGACGACGGCGGGAACGCCGGTGAAGTCCTGCATCAGCACCCGCGCCGGACGGTAGGCGATTTCACTATCGGAGCGGCGGTTGTCCAGCCAGCTCGCCATGCCCTTGATATCATCAACGGTGACGGTGCGACCGTCTTCCCAGCGAAGGAGATTTTCCAGCAGCACCTTCAGCGAGAACGGCAGTCTTGAAATGTCGCCCAGTCCGGCTTCGGCGGCAGCCTCAAGGCTGTAATAATCATATGATTTTCCGGCGGCGTTCAGGCTGCGGCGGGTTTTCAGGGTGTCGGTTCCGAAAGTGGTCATGGTTCGGTCCTTAAATGTCCGGGGGATTGTTGCTTTCGATAGTATATTTTTGCATTGAAGTCCACGTCTACCAGTAGGAAACTTGATCCCGGACGATGAAATAAAGGATGTCAACGTGACGTTAACGTTAACTTCCACTTGACTTTAAAAACTGCTTGCGGCTCAGTGCCGCCTGTGTTGATTAGAGGGAATCGGGAAAAATAAGCCCGGAACGAAGAAAAAGGACACATTCTACCCTGCGGAGGCTCTAAAAATTAACAACCTCGATACATTCCCCAAGCTGTTAGCAGAAAATGCTCGTGTGCGTGGTTCGCGTCCTGCCATCCGTGAAAAAGACTTCGGTATCTGGCAAGCCTGGACCTGGGCTGAAAGTGCAAAGGAAATCCGCGCCCTGGCGTGTGGTCTTGCGGCGTACGGGTTTGAAACCGGCGACCGTCTGGCGATTATCGGCGACAATCGCCCGCATCTTTATTGGGCCATGGTAGCAGCGCAATTCGATGGTGGGGTTCCGGTGCCGGTCTACCAGGACTCGGTTGCCGAAGAAATGCAGTTCGTGCTTGAACATGCCGACGCCCGCTTCGCCCTCGCCGAAGACCAGGAGCAGGTCGACAAGCTGCTTGAAATCAAAGATCGCTGCCCCAAACTTGAACTTATTATTTACAAAGACTCGCGGGGCATGCGCGCCTATGACCAGCCGTTCATTCATTCCCTGGAGGATGTTCAGGAAAAAGGCCGTCAGTTCGACGCCGACCACCCGGGATTTGCCGAGGAAAAAATCAATGCCGGCAAGGGCAGCGACATTGCCATCATGCTTTACACCTCAGGGACAACAGGCCAGCCCAAGGGTGTGATGCTCAGTCACGACAACCTGATTATTACAGCCCGCAACGGTGTTAATCAGGAAGGGCTGCACGAAGACGAAGAGGCGCTGGCCTATTTGCCCATGGCCTGGGTCGGCGATAACCTGTTTTCCCTTAGCCAGGCCTATGTTGCCGGTTTTTGTGTCAGTTGCCCGGAATCCAGCGAGACCGTATTGACCGACCTGCGTGAGATTGGCCCGACCTATTTCTTTGCGCCGCCCCGAATTTTCGAGAACATCCTGACGACAGTAACGATCCGGATGGAAGATGCGGCCCCTTTCAAGCAAAAAACATTCAAATATTTCATGGAATTAGCCGGGCGTGTTGGCACCCGCATTCTGGACGGAGAAGAGGTTTCGCTATTTGATCGCTTGCGCTACATGGTGGGCAATATCCTGATATATGGCCCCTTGAAAAACGTGCTTGGGTTTTCGCGGTTCCGCATCGCTTATACAGCAGGGGAAGCCATAGGGCCGGAAATTTTTGATTTTTATCGCTCGTTGGGGATCAACATCAAACAACTTTATGGCTCGACGGAAGCCTCGGTGCTGATCACAACCCAGCCCAACGGAGAGGTTCGTGTCGATACAGTCGGCAGGCCGTGCCCGGATGTGGATATCCGTATTGAAGATAACGGCGAAGTAATGTTTAAAAGTCCGGGTGTCTTTGTCGGATACTATAAAAACGATGAAGCAACTGCTGAAACCAAGACCCCGGACGGTTGGGTCCATACGGGCGATGCCGGCTTCTTCGATGCAGACGGCCATTTGAAAATTATCGACAGGGCAAAAGATGTCGGCAAGTTGAACGATGGTTCAATGTTTGCCCCCAAATATCTGGAAAACAAGCTCAAGTTCTTCCCGTTCGTCAAGGAAGTTGTGGCTTTTGGCAACGAAAACGACTACGTCGCGGTGTTTATCAATATTGACCTGGAAGCTGTCGGAAACTGGGCCGAAAGGCGCAATCTGGCCTATTCCGGCTACACGGATCTTGCCGGTCGCAACGAAGTTTATGATCTGATTCAGGAATGCGTCGAGAGGGTGAATGCTGATCTGGCAACCGATGAGCACCTGTCAGGCTCGCAAATCAAGCGCTACCTGATCCTGCACAAGGAACTGGACGCAGATGATGGCGAACTGACCAGGACCCGCAAGGTGCGCCGTAACTTCATTGCCGAGCGTTACGAAGAGTTGATTGACGCGCTGTATTCGGACAAGACTCACATTCCGGTCGAGGCCGAGGTGACGTTTGAGGATGGACGCAAAGGTCTCATCAAGGCCGATCTGGAGATCCGCGAAGCTGTGCGGTACGATCCGGCCATGAAGGAGACCGCATAATGAGCGCCCACGGTGAGCGCACCTTCGGCGACGTGGTCCTTCGTGTTGACGACGTTTCGCTTTCATTTGGCGGTGTTCAGGCCCTCGCCAACATCAGTTTTGAAGTCCGCGATGGCCAGGTCCTTGCCATCATCGGCCCTAACGGGGCCGGCAAAAGCTCGATGCTGAATGTCATCAACGGGTTTTATCATCCCCAGCAGGGCACCATTACCTATAAAGGTGAAACCCGTCGCCAGATGAAGCCGCACCACGCGGCCCGTCAGGGCGTCGCCCGGACATTTCAGAACATTGCCCTTTTCAAGGGCATGTCGACGCTCGACAACATCATGACCGGGCGTAACACGAAAATGCACAAAAACCTGTTCTGGCAAGCCCTGCACATGGGACCGGCCCGCAAGGAAGAGCTTGAGCATCGCGAATTCGTCGAGAACATTATTGATTTTCTGGAAATTGAACATATCCGCAAAACCCCGGTCGGGCGCTTGCCATACGGCTTGCAAAAGCGGGTCGAACTGGGGCGGGCGCTGGCTGCCGAACCGGAACTGCTTTTGCTCGACGAGCCGATGGCCGGCATGAACCTGGAAGAAAAAGAGGATATGAGCCGTTATGTCCTCGACGTTAATGATGAATTTGGCACCACCATTGTCCTTATCGAACACGACATGGGCGTGGTCATGGATATTTCCGACCATGTGGTTGTGCTTGACTACGGCCGCAAGCTGGCTGACGGCTCGCCGGACGAAGTGCGTACCAATCAGCTGGTTATAGATGCCTATCTGGGGGTCGCCCATGATTAAGACCAGCGAGGTGTCCTTGTAATGGAATTCCTGACAGCCATTTTTGTCTCGCCGTTTATCGAGATATATGAATATCCCCTGTTCTTCATCGAAGTGGTGCTTGGCGGCTTACTTGCGGGTGTCATGTATTCGCTGGTGGCGCTCGGTTTCGTGCTGATTTTCAAGGCTTCCGGCGTTTTCAATTTTGCCCAGGGAGCGATGGTGCTGTTTGCGGCGCTGACCCTTGTCGGCCTGATCGAACATGGCTTCCCCATATGGCTGGCTTTGATCAGCACCATCATTGTGATGATTGCGCTGGCGATGGCCATCGAGAAGGTGGTGCTTAGGAAACTGGTTAATCAGGAGCCGATTATTTTGTTTATGGCGACCATCGGGCTTAGTTATTTCCTCGATGGCTTCGGCCAGACCCTGTGGGGCAGTGACGTCAAAGTGCTTGATCTGGGCATTCCCAACGCGCCCATTGAATTTTTGGGCATTCTGGTTAATCAGTTTGACCTGGTCGCCGCCGCTTCGGCCGGTACCTTGGTCGCTGTACTTGCCATCTTTTTCCAGAAAACACGCATCGGGCGGGCCTTGCGCGCTGTTGCCGACGATCATCAGGCGGCGCTTTCTGTTGGTATTCCCTTAAAAACCATCTGGGCCATTGTCTGGGCGGTTGCCGGTCTTGTTGGCCTGGTTGCGGGTATCATGTGGGGAACCAAGCTGGGGGTTCAGTTCACCTTGACGCTGGTTGCCCTGAAAGCCCTGCCGGTGTTGATTCTGGGTGGTTTTACATCGATTCCCGGCGCCATTATCGGCGGTTTGATTATCGGCATGGGTGAAAAAGTAGCCGAAGTATTCTGGGGCGCTGCCTTCGGTGGCGCAATCGAGGACTGGTTCGCCTATATGCTGGCGCTGGCCTTCCTGCTGTTCCGTCCGCAAGGACTGTTCGGCGAAAAAATTATCGAGAGGGTTTAGGTAAATGTTGTATCGCGAGGCCGGACAATTCAAGACCAGCTACGCCAAGGATCAGGCGATTTTCCCGATCCTGCAGGACCGTGTCATGATGGTCCTGATGTTGGTCGTCGCCTTTGTCGGGGTGCCGATGCTGGCCAGTGAATACTGGCTGTCGACAATCATGCTGCCGTTCCTGGTATTCTCGCTGGCTGCCCTTGGCCTCAACCTGTTGACCGGGTACGCTGGGCAATTGAGCCTTGGCACGGGTGGATTTATGGCCACCGGTGCATTTGCGGCTTACAAGCTGGCGGTCGCTTTTCCGGAAATGAACATCGTCATCGTGTTTCTTCTTTCTGGCGTTATCACGGCCGCCGTTGGCGTTTTATTCGGCCTTCCCAGCCTGCGGATCAAGGGGTTTTATCTTGCGGTGGCGACGTTGGCATCGCAATTTTTCCTGATCTGGATGTTCAACAAGTTCCCCTGGTTCACCAATTATTCTTCATCTGGTGTGATCAGCGCCCCGCCGCGGGCCGTATTTGGGGACTTTTTTGTCACCGGCTCCTCGGCTAGCCCGGCCAACAAATATCTTTTTACCCTGGTAATTGTCTGCGTTTTGGCGTTGGCGGCGAAAAATATCGTCCGCTCTCACGTTGGTCGTAGCTGGATGGCGATCCGCGACATGGACATCGCGGCAGAGATCATTGGCATCAAACCGCTGCAGACGAAACTTGGCGCCTTTGCCGTCAGTTCTTTTTATTGCGGTATTTCCGGTGCCCTGTGGGCGTTCATCTATACCTCGAGTGTTGAGGCGTTAGCCTTTGATATTACACGTTCTTTCCAGATATTGTTCATGATTATCATCGGTGGACTGGGCTCCATACTGGGCTCCTTCATGGGCGCTGCCTTTATTGTTTTGCTGCCGATTTTCCTGTCCAATGCGCCGACCATGTTTGGCCTGAATATCTCCGTCGATTTGATCAGCCACATGGAGTTTATGATTTTCGGGGCGCTGATTATCTTTTTCCTGATCGTCGAACCGCACGGACTTGCCCGTTTGTGGCAAATCGGAAAGGAAAAATTGCGTTTGTGGCCGTTCCCCTATTAGGGCACAATTTTGACATCAATTTAGGGTTTACTTGAGATCAATCGATTTAATCATTAACGTAAGCACCAAGAATATCCAAAAGGGAGGATTCCAATGAGATTTACTAAACTGATCCTGGCCGCTGTTGGCCTGGCTGTTGGCGTTAGCGGCTTTGCCGTTAGTGAAGCCAAGGCAGCCGAACAATTTATTCCGAGCTTGGTTTACCGGACCGGCCCGTACGCTCCTAATGGCACCCCGTTCGCTGATGGTGCCATGGATTACTACAAAATGCTCAACGCCCGTGACGGCGGCATCAACGGCGTCAAGCTGGTCGTCGAAGAATGCGACACCGGTTACAACACCGACCGCGGCGTCGAATGCTACGAGCGTCTTAAAGGCAAGGGCGAAACCGGCGCGGCTGCTTTTAGCCCGCTTTCAACCGGCATCACCTACGCCATCATCGAGCGTGCCGCGAAAGATAAAATTCCGGTCTTCTCCATGGGCTACGGTCGTACCGATGCTTCTGACGGTCGTGTTTTTCCGTATGTCTTCACCGCCCCTTCGACCTATTGGAGTCAGGCTTCGGCGCTGGTCCGCTACGTTGGCAGCGAAGAAGGCGGCATGGCCAACTTGAAGGGCAAGAAGATCGCCCTCGTCTATCACGACTCGGCCTATGGCAAGGAGCCTATCCCGACGCTGGAAACACTGGCTGAAAAGTATGGTTTCACGTTCCACAAGTTCCCTGTTACCCATCCGGGTCTGGAACAGAAAGCAACATGGCTGAGCATCGGTCGCAAGCTGCGTCCCGACTGGGTCTTCATGTGGGGCTGGGGCGTCATGAACCAGACCGCCATCAAGGAAGCCGCTGCTGTTGGTTTCCCGATGAACAAGTTCATCGGTGCCTGGTGGTCCGGTGCAGAGCCTGATACCCGTCCGGCCGGTAAAGCTGCGATCGGTTATAAATCGGCTGCCTTCCATTCGCCGGGTTCAAACTTCATTGTTCACCAGGACATCTTCCAACATGTCTATGGCAAGGGCAATGGAACGACGACGGAAGATCTGGTCGGTGAAGTTCTTTATAACCGTGGCCTGATCAACTCGGTCTTCGTATCCGAAGCGATCCGTACCGCCATGAGCAAGTATGGCAACAAGGCGATGACGGGTGAGCAAATCCGCTGGGGCTTTGAAAACCTCGACCTGACCAATGCCAAACTGTCCAAGCTTGGCCTTAGCCGCTTCATGAAACCGGTTAAGATTACCTGCCTGAACCACGAAGGCGGCACGCCGCTTCGTATCCAGGAATGGAAAGGTCAGCAGTGGGAATTCGTATCCGACTGGATCGAGCCCATGAATGATATTGTCCGCCCGATGATCGAAGCATCAGCGGCCAAATACGCTGCAGAAAAAGGCATTACGCCTCGTACCTGCAACTAGACCAGGATCAGGATTGGTCGAACCCGCTTGAGATATAGGGTTCGGCCAATCCGTTCTGTCTATCCATACAAATTTACCAACGGTTGGTTTACGATGACTGAAAACGGAAGCCCGCTTCTGACTGTTAACAACATCGAGGTCATTTACGATCATGTGATCCTGGTGTTGAAGGGTGTCTCCCTTGAGGTTTCCGAAGGAGGTGTTGTTGCCCTTCTGGGCGCCAACGGGGCCGGAAAATCGACAACCCTGAAGGCGATTTCCAACCTGCTTGGGGCCGAACGTGGTGATGTCACCAAGGGCAATATCGAATACCGGGGCGAACGTATCGATAAACTGACGCCGTCCGATCTGGTTAAAAAAGGCGTTGTCCAGGTGATGGAAGGACGCCATTGTTTCGAGCATCTGACGGTCGAGGAAAACCTGTTGACCGGTGCCTATACCCGCACCGACGGGGCCAGCGCAATCAACCAGTCGCTTGAAAAGGTTTACCACTATTTCCCGGGTCTTAAAGAACGCCGTACCTCACAGGCCGGATACACATCAGGGGGCGAGCAGCAGATGACGGCGGTTGGCCGGGCTTTGATGGCCAATCCAACAATGATTTTGCTCGACGAGCCGTCCATGGGACTGGCCCCGCAACTGGTCGAGGAAATTTTTGAAATTGTCGACGCCCTGAACAAAAATGAAGGTGTCAGCTTCCTGCTCGCCGAACAAAATACCATGGTCGCGCTTAAACATGCGGACTTCGGCTATATTCTGGAAAACGGCCGCGTCGTTATGGAAGGTGACGCCAAGTCGCTTGCCGAAAACGAAGACGTTAAGGAATTTTACCTGGGCCTTAGCTCGGGTGCCCGCAAGAGCTTTCGTGATGTCAAACATTACCGCAGGCGCAAACGCTGGCTGGCTTAAATGAGCGCTTATTACGACGATCTTGAGACCCGCTCGGGAGATCAACGCGAGAGCGCGCAGATGACGGCGCTGGCCGACCAGGTCGACTTCGCCAGGAAAAATGCGCCCTATTTCTCGGCTCTTTTTAGTGACGTTGACGCGACCGCGATTAACACGCCTGAAGCCCTTGCCAGTTTGCCCGTTACCCGCAAGTCGGACTTGATTGAAGGGCAGAAAAAAGACCGCCCGTTTGGCGGCCTTGCGGCCATGGCCAGCGGTGGTCTGGCGCGGATTTTCCAGTCGCCGGGACCGATTTATGAACCCGAAGGCCAGACGGATGATTTCTTCCGCATTGCGCGCGCTCTGTACGCCGCCGGTTTTCGCAAAGGAGATCTGGTTCACAACACTTTCGCCTATCACCTGACGCCGGGTGGCTTCATGATGGATTCAGGGGCCCGTGCCCTGGGGTGCGCCGTCATCCCTGCCGGTATCGGCAACACCGAGCAGCAGCTTGATGTCATTGCCGACCTGAAACCCGCAGCCTACACCGGGACCCCGTCGTTCCTTAAAATTCTATTGGAAAAAGCCGAGCAGGCTGGCAAGGACGCCTCGAGCTTCAAGCGGGCCATGGTCAGCGGTGAATATTTCCCGCCGCCCTTGCGCGACCAATGGGCCGAGCACGGTTTGCTTGCCTATCAGTGCTACGCGACGGCCGATCTTGGCCTGATCGCTTACGAATCTGACGCCGCCGAAGGAATGATTGTCGATGAAGGGGTGATTGTTGAAATCGTCCGCCCCGGTACCGGTGACCCGCTGCCCGAGGGCGAAGTCGGCGAGGTCGTTGTCACCCTGTTCTCGAAGGAATATCCGCTGGTCCGTTTCGCAACCGGTGATTTGTCGGCGGTGATGGCAGGCGCAAGCCCTTGCGGGCGCACCAACATGCGCCTTAGAGGCTGGATGGGCCGGGCCGATCAGACGACCAAGATCAAGGGTATGTTCGTCCACCCCGAACAGGTTGCTCAAGTGGTGGCGCGCCATAAGGAAATCAAACGCGCCCGCCTTGTTGTCGAAACGCTGGATGATAAAGACGCCATGACCCTGGTCTGTGAAGTCGTCGAGCACGGTGAAGCCCTTGAGGCAGCCATTGCCGAAACTCTGCAAAACATCTGTAAACTGAGGGGCAGCGTTAGTTTCACCGACACCGGTTCCCTGCCCAACGATGGCCTCGTCATCGAGGATAAGCGCTCCTACGATTAATCCCCGCCGTAAGGGTTTGGAGGTTTCGCGCCGCATCGTCGAAACGTGTGCCCCTGCTTACGGGACAGCAAATTTTTGCGTAATCCCGATTAGCATATAGAAGGGGTAACTTTTGGCCCAGGTTTAAAAGTGCTCCAACCGGTCTCGACATCTGGCTGTTACCCTCTCGTTACACTAAATCACAGTTTCGCCTTATTTATGGCTAATTGGGTCATAAAGTCGCCACACTCTCCCCTTTTAATATCCTTCATGCGGCATCCCATGCTGCATATCCAGAGACCCCCCTCTCTGGTCCCTCAAAAGGCGTTTATAGCCTCAACTTGTCGGCCGAACTCAACTCCCCTGTGGTTCGGTCGACTTTTTCTTTTTCAGCAGGGCCTTAAATAGGATACCTTTTGCGCTCTGCCACTTCTGTCCCATCTGGCAAAAGAATTTCATGAGCATTTTTTGTGGCCAAAATCTGATTTGTGTGCGCGGCGAGCGGACCGTCTTCACCGACCTTGACTTCAATCTGGATGCTGGCGGGGCGTTGGTTCTGATTGGCCCCAACGGCAGTGGCAAATCGAGCCTGCTAAGATTGATGAGCGGGCTGCTTCCGCAAGCCGCCGGAAGTTTAAGCTGGAATAACGAAGAAATCCGGGAAGACCCGGAAGCCCATGCCGACCGGATGCACTATGTCGGACATCACGACGCCGTCAAACCGGTGCTCAGTGTCGCCGAAAATGTCGCCTTCTGGGCATCCTTGCGGGGCCGCGGAAAAAAAACTCAAAGCGCCGTAATGGCCGCCCTTGAAGCCTTTGGTATTGCCCATTTGGCTGAGGTTCCGGGGCGCTTTCTTTCGGCCGGGCAAAAACGCCGGGTCAATCTGGCCCGTATTCTTGCCGCTCCGGCACCCTTGTGGTTGCTTGATGAACCAACAACGGCGCTCGACAAACAGACCATAGGAGCCCTTGAGGCGACCATCGCAGCCCACCGGGCAGGCGGCGGCATGGTGGTTATTTCAACCCATTCGGATATGGGTCTTGAGAGTTTTAAAGTTCTCGATCTGGCCGGCTTCGCCATCAGGCAAGCCTCATGAGCGGTTTTATGGCCATCCTCAAGCGTGACCTGCATCTGGCGACCCGTCAGGGTATGGATAACATGATGGTGGTGATGTTCTTCGTTATCGCCGTGGTTCTGTTTCCCTTCGGTGTCGGCCCTGAACCCAATATTCTGGCCCGTATTGCCGCCGGTGTGATCTGGGTGGCGGCCTTGCTGGCTTCCATGCTGTCGCTGGAGCGATTGTTTCAGACGGATTTTGAGGACGGATCACTTGAATTGCTCAGCCTGTCGCCGATTACCCTTGAGGTGGCGGTGCTGGCAAAAGTGGCGGCCCACTGGCTGACCACCGGCCTGCCGCTGATTGTTGCAGCCCCTTTGCTTGCCGTATTGCTCAACATGAACGCCGAAGGCTTCCCCATGCTGATTGTGGCGCTGTTGCTGGGCACCCCGTCCTTAAGCCTGATCGGGGCGGTCGGGGCAGCGCTTATTTTGGGCTCGCGCCGTGGTGGTGTGCTGCTGGCGTTATTGATTCTGCCGCTCTATATTCCGGTTCTTATTTTTGGTGTCAGCGCCGTCGACGCGGTGATCGGTGGCTTTGAAGCCAACGCCCAACTTTTGATTCTCGGCGCTTTCCTGATGGGGGCGCTTGCGCTTTGTCCCTGGGCGGCGGCGGCAGGTGTCAGGCAAGCCATCGAATGAGTGACAATTACCAAGCCAGGCGTTAAAACCGACCTTCCTACGAGCCCCTTTAAGCAAGAGATTTACATGCTACACCGTTTTGCTAACCCAACCCGTTTCCTGCGCATCGCCAGTGTCGTCCAGCCATGGATGGCTTGGGCGACGGTGTTGCTTGGCGGGGCCGGGCTCTATCTTGGGCTTTTCAACTCACCTGCCGATTACCAGCAGGGCAACAGTGTCCGTATCATGTATGTGCATGTGCCTGCGGCGTGGATGGCAATGTTCTGCTATTCGAGTATGGCCATCGCCGCGGCGGTCGGTCTGATCTGGAAGCACCCGCTGGCCGATGTGGCGGCCAAGGCGACGGCCCCGATTGGCGCCTGCTTTACGTTTCTGGCGCTGTTTACGGGATCACTCTGGGGCAAGCCCATGTGGGGCACCTGGTGGGTCTGGGATGCGCGCCTGACATCCATGCTGGTGCTGTTGTTCCTGTATTTGGGCTATATTGCGCTGGTTAATGCCTTTGATGATCCGACGCGGGGTACCAGGGCGTCATCGATACTGGTGCTGGTTGGTTTTATCAATGTGCCGATCATCAAGTTTTCCGTCGACTGGTGGAATACCCTGCATCAACCGGCCAGTGTTATCAAGATGGGTGGACCTTCCATTGATGCCTCCATGTTGTGGCCGTTGTTGTTAATGGCGGTCGCGTTCACCACTTATTATCTGTGGGTGCTTTTAATCCGAATCAGAACTGAAATTATCGCCAACAAGATCCGTATTGCGCGCCTGAAGCAGGTTCACGGTTAAGCGAAGTATTTTTTAAGGATATGAGCATGATCAAGGAATTTCTCGATATGGGCGGCTACGGTGCATATATCTGGCCCAGTTACGGGGTCACCGCCGTGGTGATGATCGTCATGCTAGTCACCAGTCTGCGCGGCCTTCGTGAAAATGAAGTGACGCTGCAATCCCTTGAGGTTTCAACAAAGGATAAGCCTGAGTGAAAAGAAAGCATAAAAGACTGACGTTCGTCGGCCTGGCGCTGTTGCTGATTGCCGCCGCCGCCGCCCTGACCTTAAGGGCGTTTGAGGAAAGCATCGTCTTCTTCCACAGCCCGACGGACATCGTCGAGAAACAGGTTTCGGCCACCCAGCGTTTACGACTGGGCGGACTGGTCGAGGAAGGCAGTGTCGAGAAACATCCTGACGCAGTGGTTAAGTTCAAGGTCACCGACATGGCCAATTCGATCAATGTCAGCTACCGCGGCATCCTGCCTGACCTGTTTCGCGAGGGACAGGGCGTTGTTGCCGAGGGGACGTTCAAAGCCGGTGTCTTCATCGCTGACGAGGTTCTGGCCAAGCACGACGAGAATTACATGCCGCCGGAAGTTGCCGATGCGCTGAAAAAATCCGGCAAGTGGGATGATATGAGCAAAGAAATGAAACGTCAGGGGCACGTCGCCGGGGAAACCCCGAAATGATCGCCGAAGCCGGTCATTTTGCCCTTGTCCTGGCGCTGTTTGTCGCCATTGTTCAGGCCGTGGTGCCGATGATCGGGGCTCACCGGGGTAATGCGGTGTGGATGGCCATGGATAAGCCTTCTGCCATTTCACAGGTGTTGCTGGTCGCATTCGCTTTTGGCTGCCTGACTTATTCGCACGTTGTTTCCGACTTTTCCGTCGTTAATGTTGTCCAGAATTCCCATTCCCTGAAACCGATGCTCTACAAGGTCGCCGGTGTGTGGGGCAACCATGAAGGCTCATTGCTTTTGTGGGTGTTCATTCTCGCCGCCTTTGGCTCGGCCGTTGCCCTGTTTGGCGGCAATTTACCGCCGACCCTAAGGGCACGGGTGCTTGGCGTGCAGTCGTTGATCGCCGTCGGCTTCTATCTGTTCATGCTGTTGACGTCCAACCCCTTCGAGCGGGTCTTCCCGCCGGCTCTTGACGGGCGCGATCTGAACCCGCTGTTGCAGGACCCGGGGCTGGCCTTTCATCCACCATTTTTGTATCTGGGTTACGTTGGCTTCTCGATGGCTTTCTCATTCGCTATCGCCGCCCTGATTGAGGGCCGTGTTGATGCCGCGTGGGCGCGCTGGGTGCGACCATGGACGCTGGCCGCCTGGTCGTTCCTGACGGTCGGCATCGCCCTTGGTTCGTGGTGGGCGTATTATGAACTTGGCTGGGGTGGCTGGTGGTTCTGGGACCCGGTCGAGAACGCTTCCTTCATGCCATGGCTGGCCGGAACGGCGCTGTTGCATTCGGCGATCGTTGTTGAAAAACGCGACACCATGAAGACATGGACGATCTTCCTCGCCATTCTCGCTTTTTCCATGAGCCTGCTCGGTACCTTCCTGGTACGCTCCGGGGTGCTGACATCGGTCCACGCTTTCGCCACCGACCCGGAACGCGGCGTCTTTATTTTGCTGCTTCTGATGATTGTCATTGGCGGCTCACTGGTCTTGTTCGCCATGCGGGGCCCGGCTTTGCGCAGTACCGGTGTTTTCAAGCCGATATCACGAGAAGGTGGTTTGCTTTTGAATAACCTTGTCATGTCGACGGGCTGTGCCGTGGTTTTGCTGGGCACCCTTTACCCGCTGTTCCTTGACGCGGTTGGCGGCACGAAAGTTTCCGTTGGCCCGCCGTTCTTTAATTCGGTGTTTATCCCGCTGATGGTGCCGATGTTCATGGCCATGGGCTTCGGCCCATTCCTGTCGTGGAAGCGCGCCGACATTGTACAGGCGGCGCTTCGCCTTAAAATCGCATTTATCGTTGCCGCCCTTGCCGTTGCGGCGGTTATCGCGCTGGCTGGCGAAGGACCGTTTCTGGCCTTGGTCGGTCTGGGATTGGCGGCTTGGCTTGTCACCTCGACACTGGTTGAACTGGCAGAGCGGGTTAAGCTGTTCAGGGAACCATTGGTGGCGTCGCTGGGTCGATTGATGCGCCAGCCACGGGCCTCGTGGGGAATGACTATGGCCCATTTGGGCATGGCCATCGCCATTGCCGGTATGGCCGGGGCGGGTGGCTGGAAAGTTGAAAGCATCCAGGTCATGAAGCCCGGTGATCAGGTTAATGTTGGAGGCTACGATTACACCTTTGTTGGCGCCAGGCAGGGTCAGGGGCCTAACTACACGATCATCGAAGGGACCTTTCGGGTCAGCAAGAATGGTCAGGATGTGGTTACGTTGAAGGCCGAGAAACGCAATTACCCTGTGCGTCAGATGCCGACCACTGAAGCGGCTATCCATTCCCTGTTCTCAGGCGATCTGTACGCGGTTATTGGCGACCCCGATGGTCAGGACGGTGGCTTCGTGACGCGCATTTATTTCAACCCGCTGGTCGCCTGGATGTGGGCAGGCTCGATGCTCATGGTGTTCGGTGGGGTGATCAGCATTTCTGACAGGCGTTACCGGATTGGTGCCCCGGCGCGGCGCAATCGAAAACCTGCGGTGGCGGCAAATCCATGAACCGCCTGATGTACCTTCTGCCGCTGGCGATCTTTCTTGTTATCGCCGGATACTTCGCCAAGGGATTGACTCTCAACCCGCGTGATATGCCCTCCATGTTGATCGATCAGGAAGTGCCGCCGTTTGATTTGAAGCCGATCAAGGGGCAGGTGCGGGGACTTTCAAGCGAGGACCTTAAAGGGCAGGTGACACTGGTCAACATTTTCGGCTCGTGGTGCGTGGCATGTCTCGCCGAACACCCGATGCTGATGAAAATAGCCGAACAGAAACTAGTTTCCATTTACGGCATCGACTGGCGCGAGAAAAACCCTGACGATGGCCCCAATTGGCTGGCCCGACGCGGCGACCCCTACACGCTGATTGGTGATGATCCGCAAAGCAAGGCGGCGATTGCCTTTGGCGTCACCGGTGCGCCGGAAACCTTCTTCGTCGATAGGCGCGGCTTTATTCGCTACAAGCATGTGGGTCCGATCACCCCGGAAAACTGGGAAAGCACTTTATGGCCGATTGTTCAGGAGCTCAGAAAACTTTGAGGATGATTTTTGGTTTTTTATATGGCCCCTCAGGCGCCGGGCGTTCGCTCCGCTCTCCTGGCTTGCCGCAGTGGTGGCGGCCCGCTGTCGCGGGCTTGGTAGTGGCGCTGTTGCTGGCTCTGAGTTTTTCGCCTGTCCTGGCCGTTGAGCCGAGCGAGGTTCTGGATGATCCGGTGCTGGAGGTGCGGGCACGGGAAATTTCCAAGGGCCTGCGCTGCGTGGTTTGTCAAAATCAGTCTATCGATGACTCCAACGCCGATCTTGCTCGTGACATGCGGGTGCTGGTTCGCGAACGGCTCCTCGCGGGTGACAGCAACGATCAGGTGACTGACTACATGGTCTCGCGCTATGGCGATTTTGTCCTGCTCAATCCGCCATTTAAGGTCGCTACCTACGCGCTGTGGTTCGGGCCCTTGTTGATCATTGGTCTTGGTCTGTTCGTGGTAGTTGTCTTTTACCGTCGACGTAGCAGCACAAGTGTGGCCGAGACGACCCCGGCTGCCTTAAGCAACGAGGAAAGCCGCCGCCTTGAGGACCTGATGAAGGACGAAACCTAGACCATGAGTGTTGAGACATTACAATTGTGGGCCATCGCTGCCGCCCTCGCCCTTGGCGTGCTGGTGATTATGCTGTGGCCGCTTGTCAAACGGCAGGTGCGTGAAAATGCGCCGCGCGAAGACTACGACATCAACGTCTATAAGGACCAATTGCTGGAAATTGATGCCGATCTTGAGCGTGGCCTGCTAAGCGCCGACCAGGGCGAAGCCGCGCGCACCGAAATCAAGCGCCGTATGCTGGCTGCTGCCGACAGTGGAGAGACCGTCACAAAAGCTGTGGGATCAGGATCAAACGGCCTGATGATCGCCGTCCTGACGGTGTTGATGCCGGTTGGTGCTGTGTTGTTGTATCTCAACCTGGGCAGCCCGGACCGCCCCGATCAACCGCTGGCCGGACGGGATTTAAGAGCCAAAGTCGGGCAAAATGAAGAGCAGATGAAAATCAGCCAGTCTGCAGACAAATTATCGGCCTATCTTAAAAATAACCCGGATGATCTGCGCGGTTGGACGTTGCTTGCCCGTACATATTTGTCGCTGGGTCGTTATCCGGACTCCGCCATGGCTTACGCCGAGGCTTACCGGGTAAGCGAGGAAAGTGCCGAACTTGCCGTTGATTATGGCGAAGCTCTGACACTGGCCGCCGATTCCGAAATTTCCGGGAAGGCGCGCAGCCTGTTTGAAAAAGCCCTCGCCGCCGATAATACTGATCCCAAGGCGCGCTATTATCTGGGCATGTACAAGGCCCAGCAGGACGACGTCCGTGGCGCCATGCAGATGTGGATTGATCTGGCGACGTTGTCGCCGCCGGATGCCCCGTGGCTGAGCGTCCTAAACCAGCAGATCGACCGTGCCGCCCGTGATTCAGGCATTGACCCGGCGACAATAACGCCCAGCGCCGAAGCATTGGCGCTGGCAAAAGAGCTTCAACAAAATATCCAGGCACCCGCGCCGGGACCGACCACAGCGGATGTCAAGGAAGCGATGGGAATGGCGGAAGGGGATCGTAACCAGATGATCCGCTCCATGGTTGAACGGCTGGCCAGCAAAATGAAGGATGATCCCAAGAACAAGGACGGTTGGTTGCGCCTGGAGCGTGCCTACCGGGTTCTGGGCGAGGTCGACAAGGCCGACGAAGCAGCTGTCCGCGCTGCCCTGCTACCATAAAAACCTTTAGCTTGTTAACGACTGGAATCGGATTCCAGCACCTTGCAAATTCTCCTGACCGCGACGATCCCGAAGACGGCGGCGAGAACGCCGAGCAGGGCCGGGAAAATGGCGAGAAGAATCATCGTCTCGTTATTATCTTTCAGGGTATCGATGGACTCTTCTGTTTCCAAAAGGTCGGCGCTTGCGTTGTCCCCGATCATGGTGAACAAATCCAGGACACTCCCGGAAAGCGTTTTTGCCCTGGAATCAAAATCTGGCATCATCTTGTTTCCGCCCGCCGGCCCTTCAGCGATATATCGGGCCGCCATTTTTACACCATGATCATAAAAGAGGTCGAATTCTTCTGTAATATTATTGAGAGAGCCTGTTACTTCAGACAGATTGACCGAATCTGCAATTTCATGCGCTTCGGCAATCGCTTTTCTAAAATCCTCGGCGTATAACGCGGCCTGTTTAAAACCGTCATCCAGGCCATCAAGGCCGCGGGTTGCAGAAATATCAGTCAGGTATTGTTGAACCTGAATGACGTCGTAGCGAATGTCATGGACGATTCCCAGCAACTTCAAATCGTCACGGGCGACGCGCTCCAACATTTCATCGGTTTTCTCAAGATAGGGTTGTTCAATGAACAACTGAACGACGGACCAGCCAGCGATCATTGAGGTTGAGACAAAGAGCGCTAAAATGATCATGTTCATTTTTGCCCGGATAATCTTGACGATATTGAGAAGATCCTCATTCATCTTCTTTATTTCCTTCTGGTAAATCTTGGGTATCCTGCAAGGTTTCATTTTCTCCCGCAGGGTCGGGTTCAGGGTGGCGATTTGCCTCCAGTTTCTTTTTTGCCTCTTCCAGGTCGTTAACCCTGGCCGCTCTTCTGGCGATGAGAACGGTGATAAGTGACCCCCCAATCACAATAGCATAGCCACCAAAATAGATGTGTTCTGTCGTGACCATCTTTGCTTATTGATCTCTTACGGGTTGGGGGTTGCTTTTGCCGGGCTGGTTTGAAATACGAAGATACAACTTTCAACGGTGGCTTCTGAAACGGAGCCGGGCAGGACCGGAAAAAACGCTGTGCGTTCAATTTCGTGCCAACGCCCTTCGGCATTGAGACTGGCGAGCTTGTCCTTAAATCCAAGCGGTTCATAAACCAGATTGCTTAAGGAAAAAATCAGGTATCCACCGGGTTTGGTGATCCGGATCATTTCGTCAAGGGACTGGGGCGGTGCGTGTCCGGCGGTCAGAACTCCGAATGAAACAACGGCAGAGAAGCGCCCATCCTCAAACGCCAGGTCTGTGCCCAGCGCCATTTGTTGGAGGTTCGCATAGACAGACTTTGCCGCCGCCTGGTCCAGCATACCTTGGGAAAGATCAATCCCGGAAAGATCATGATAGCCCATGTGAGACAGGATCTCCCCCAGTAAGCCGGTGCCACAACCGGCATCCAGCAGGGTGCCGCTAGCCGTGTCAACATGCCGACCAATCAAGCCTGCTGCGACGGCCGGGTTTCGGTACCCGAACCCCGTCAGGTCGCTGTCATAACGGGTCGCCCAGTCATCGTATATGGACGCCAGTTCCTCGCCGTCTGTCGCCCCGTAAACTTGGCGAAGGAATGCTTCTGGGTCATCACTGCTCATAAAGTCGCGTCCAAATCTATTCCCATACTTTTTTGACCAGAACCCCGAAGACATTGATGTAGCCCGGAATGACAACGAAATCATCTTCAAAATTCCCTTCCGCCGCCTTGGTATGGCATTTTTGGCAGCGTGATTTTGAGCCGACAGCCTTGCTGGTGAAAGCGGCGACCGGGACGTCGTCGTGTTTGCGGATAAATCGCGGTGTGTCGGAAATTTTCATTGGCGGGTTGCTGAGGTCTACCCCGGCGAGAAATTTCTTCGCCCGACGGGGTTGGTCGACATCCGAGGCGTGAGCCAGATGATAGTCAGTCACTTCCTTCAATGTTCCAGGTGCCAGGCTGGCATCTTCGCCAAAATGATTGGCAAGGTCAGCCATCATGGCAGCCCAGGATTTCGCCGGCAGCATTTGCGGACGGTATAAAAGATGACATTCAGCGCATTCGGTTTTCACCGCCTCACTGGTAATCGGTGGAAAAGGCCCACCGGCCATCGCTGGTGAGGCGAGGACGGCAAGCAATCCACAAAGGGTGAGGAAACGGATCATCCTATTGGGAGATCATGTAAGTCAGATAATCACCCTTTTCCTGGGCCGTGCATTCGCGGCCAAGGACGCTTCTGCAATTTCGGAAAAACCACTTATCGACTTTTTCGGTGTCCGTGTAACGACCAGGGTTTTTCGATACGGCCATGGGTTCGATCACTTTTCCGGCGCGTGTCTCGCCGGTGGCAAACGGTGTGGTCCCGTGGCAGGAAGTACAAGAAGGTGTATCAGGTTTGCCGCCTGAATGTGTCGAGTTGAACAGGGTATTGCCAGCAGCCGCAGAAAAACCTGCAAAGGAAGGGTTTTCGGCTTTTGCCTGGGCGGCGAAGGCGGCGACAATGGCGTCACGGGCCGGGTTCGCCTGGGCGGTATTGGCGCCAAGGGTGGCAGACAAAACAGTACTCAGAGCAATAGCAAGGCTTAACATTTTCATTGGGGTCACTCCTATTCTTTCGGGATTTTGATGTTCTGGTCGTCAAAACGTCCGCTGGCGGCGTCCTGATGACAGGATTTACAATGGGATTTTCCACCGACACCTTTTCGCTTGAAGATGTCAGCGTCTACTTCGTTGTGTTTGCGAACCCAGTATGGGGTTGCAGAAATCTGGATTGGTGCTTCGGGGGAAACATTGCGGAAGCGGTTGGCGGCTTCTGTGTCCCATTCTTCGGCGGCGTGGGCGGACAGATAGGCGGTTATGGCAATCGCGGTTTTCGGGGGAAGGCTGGCATCTTCGCCAAAATGATCATCCAGACTGGCCATCATGCTGGTCCATGAGGCACGCGGCAGCAGACTTGGGTGATAGACCTCATGGCAATCGCCACACTCGGTTTGAAAATCCTCGTTCTCGGTCATCTTCAGCAACCCAGAGGGCGGCATGGTCGAAAATGCCCACAGCAGGGAACCGGAAATCATCGCGAAACCGGTCATTGCCGTTATTGCAGCAAGCGGTCGGGCATCACGGTGGGTGGGTGGCTTGATGCTGTCGGGGACACGTTTGTACCCGTCGATCATGGATTTGATGAGGTTTTCCCCGCTCAGGCGAATCTCCGTAAAGACGCCGAAAACATGAAAGACAATCAGGGCCATCAGAATAACGGTCAGGGTGCTGTGAATGCCCGCGGCCAGGTCGCCGACCTGATAATTGGCGGCCCCGGCAAGCGGCCCCTGATTTTCCTCACCGCCAAGCACCAGAAGACCGCTTAAGGTGATCCCGACGAGAATGAAAATAAGCGCGAAGATCATCAAGGCGCCAGCCGGGTTATGGCCAATGTAATGCGTCGGGCGCAGGAAAAACACTTCCCGGATATGGGCGATAACTTCCCTGGGCGTAAAGGTGAAGGTTTCCAGCCTGGAATATTCAGAACCAAAAATACCCCAGACAAGACGGAAGATAACCAGCAACACGGTTCCGTAACCTGCCCACAAATGAACGCCCATCCACCATTCGGGCGACAGAAAACCGGTAATCAAACCGATCATGACCAGGGCGACAAGCGACCAGTGGAATATCCTTGTCGGCAAGTCCCATACTTTGACTTTGTGATCTTTAATTTCAGTGTCGGGCACGGCGGTGGGGTCCTTCTTTATCGATGGTCGACAAGCTACACATTATAAGCTGAACGACGCCTGATGTCCCGGTTCAGGTGTCGTTCATCTTAGAACACCTACAGTCAACAGAGGGCTCGGTAAGGGTACTTTGGGCCTCTCGTGTATCGTCTCTGGAGAGCTGCTTCATAATGGACAAATCAATGAGCGTAGAGGCACCGCCTGAAAATATTTCAGAGCACAAGAGCGTCCGTGTCTGGGATCTGCCGACAAGGGTGTTCCACTGGTCGCTGTTGATTCTTGTCGCCATCGTCTGGATTTCGTCGGAAGCCGACGGGGCGTTGTTCAACATCCATATCGTTTCCGGGATCGTCATTCTGGCGATGATTGTTTTTCGTATCATCTGGGGTGTTATCGGCTCCCGCCACGCTCTGTTTACAGATTTCGTCAAGGGTTGGACCAAGGTCCGCGAATACGCTAAAAACCTGATCATGTTTCAGGCACCTTATTACGTGGGTCACAATCCTGTTGGCGGCTGGATGATCATCGCCCTTCTGGTCACCTTGACGGTGGCGTCTTTCAGTGGCCTGTTCATATCCGATGATGGTTATTCCGGACCGCTGGTTGAAACTGTATCGCCATGGATGTCGAACGTCCTGGGCGAACTGCATGAAGGGATTGCCGGTCTGCTTGGCTTCCTGATTGGTTTTCATGTGCTGGGCGTTATTGGTCATGGCCTGATGTCGGGCGAAAATTTACTCCGCGCTATGTGGAACGGGAACAAATCAGTCCCCGCCGGGGAAAACATTTCCAGTATCGCAAATGTTGGCTGGTGGCGCGTTGCCCTGGCAGTCGCCCTTTCCATTGCCGCTATATGGCGTTTGCTGCCGTGAGATATCTTCTGGTCCTGATAGCCGCCATTACCCTGTTTTCCGGGCCTGCCCAGGCCGATGACGTATCCGACCACGAACGCGCCCGCGCTGCTGTCGAAAAGGGTGATATTGTTGCCTTGGCTTTCATTCTTGAGAAAGTTGAATCCATTTACGAGGGATCAATCATCGAGGTCGAGCTGGAAGATGAAGGTGATGAAGGCTTTGAAAATGAAAGCGGTACGGACGCGGACAGCAATCATTTCATGAGTGGATTTATCTATGAAATCAAATTGTTGACGCCGCAGGGCAATCTTCTGAAACTTAAACTGGATGCCCGGACTGCCGAACTCATCGAGGTCAGGGGTCACGGTGAAGAGAAGGCGCGAAAAAACATCCAGATACCGGAAAGGGAGCAAGAACCATGAGGGTTCTGATTGTTGAAGACGAGATTGAACTGGCCAAGCAGATTGGCAAGGCGTTGCAGGAAGCCGGATACACCATCGACATCGCAAACGATGGTGAGGAAGGTGAATTTCTCGGTACGACCGAACCCTATGACGCAGTGGTGCTCGATCTGGGGTTACCCAAGGTTGATGGCCTGACAGTTCTTGAGCGCTGGCGCACTCAGGGAAAAACCATGCCGGTGCTGATCCTGACGGCGCGGGAAACCTGGAGCGAGAAGGTCTCGGGTTTTGATAAAGGGGCAGATGATTACGTCACCAAGCCGTTCAACATGGAAGAACTGTTGGCCCGTCTGCGTGCCCTGATTCGTCGCTCTGCAGGACTGGCAAAGCCGCTTATCGATTGCGGGCCGATACAGTTCGACACACGCAGCGGCAAGGTTACGCTTGATGGGATGCCGGTCACGCTGACCGCCAACGAGCTGAAAGTTCTTTCCTACCTGATGCATCATCTGGACAGGGTTGTCTCTCGCACGGAACTGACTGAACACATTTATGACCAGGATTTTGACCGGGATTCCAATACCATTGAGGTGTTCATTGGTCGCTTGCGCAAAAAACTCGGGTTCGGGGCCATCAAGACTCATCGCGGCCGTGGTTATTCACTGTCGCCGTCAGAAAAAGAAACCTGAAGAGGGGCCATGACCGGACCTTCCCTCAATCGTCGCTTGATGCTCGGCGCCACTTTGTGGATTGCCATAGCATTGGTGGTGACCGGTTTTGTGTTGACGGGTTTGTTTCGTAATCATGTGGAAATCAATTTTGATAAGGAAATGCACGACCAGCTTGAAGAATTGCTGGCCCTGGCTGGGGTCAACGAGACCGGCAATGCTGTCCTCACCCGGCATCCGGCCGAACCGCGCTATAACAGGCCTCTTTCGGGCTGGTATTGGGAAATCCTGACACTCGGTGAACCGGTCGATAAATCCCGTTCTCTCTGGGATCAGAAAATAACCACCCCGGCCCAGCTTTCAAGGGAAAGCGAAACCGCGTTCTACATTACAGGACCAAGAAATCAATCCCTGCGCGCCATGGCCCGGACCTATACCCTGCCTGACGCAAGAGCGCCGGTTACCATTCTGGTTGCGGGCCCCGCAGACGATATCGAAAGGGCGACCCGCGATTTTGCCGGAATTCTGGCTATCGCGCTTTCCCTGTTGGGGATCGGGTTAATGGCGGCGGCTTTTCTTCAGGTTCGTTTCGGTATCAGGCCGCTTATTCAAATGCGTGAAGAACTGGCCCAGGTTCGGGCCGGTCGGGCGACCCGCATGATCGGCCCGTTCGCGGCTGAAATTGAACCCCTTGCCGATGAACTCAATGGGCTTCTTGATCATAATACGGAAATCCTTGAGCGTGCCCGCACCCAGGCTGGCAATCTGGCTCACGCCCTGAAAACACCGTTGGCTGTCTTGTTGAATGAGGCCAATCACGTTAAAGGCGAGGTCGCCGACAGCATTCGCCATGAAGCGGCGATGATGAACGACCAGATCAATCGCCATCTGTCAAAAGCCCGGGCCGCAGGCTCCCGTGGTGTCCTCGGTGTTCGCGCCGATCTGGGGGAAACCACTCTCGCCCTGCAGCGCACCCTGATGCGTATTCATGATAAGAAAAATATCGAAATCACAGTTCATGGTGTCGAGGGGCTGTCATTCCAGGGCGAGCGACAGGATCTTGAGGAAATGCTTGGTAATCTGATGGACAATGCCTGCAAATGGGCGACCTCACAGGTCCGTGTTGACGGCAGGCAGGAAGGCCAGTGGTTGTTGCTCAGTATCGAAGATGATGGCCCGGGCATCCCCGAAACGGCGCTTTCGGATGTCATCGACAGGGGCCGCAGGCTGGACGAGACGACTCCGGGTAGTGGCCTGGGGTTATCCATCGTCCGTGATGTCGCCGAACTCTACGAAGGAAAGCTTGACCTGTCCCATTCAACTCTGGGCGGGCTGGCGGCAAGGTTGAAACTGCCGGCAGGTTAAGCGCCAGCTCCCCACCCCAAGGGGTGTTGCGCTTCAGGGCTGCAATGAGGATAACTCATCAGCTTTGCTTTTCCCTTAAAAGAGAGACTTTTAGCCATGTCACAATTCAAGACCATTGACGACCTTGATGTCGCGGGTAAGCGGGTTCTCGTGCGTGCCGATCTGAACGTACCCATGAAGGACGGTCAGGTCACTGACACCACCCGCATTGACCGCACCGTGCCGACCTTGACGGAATTGTCCGACAAGGGTGCCAAAGTCATCGTGATCTCTCATTTCGGACGCCCCAAAGGACAGGTCGTTCCCGAAATGTCGCTGGCCCCGGTTGCCAAGGCCTTGTCCCAGTCATGCGGCCATCCCGTCGCCTTTGCTACCGACACGGTCGGCGAGAGCGCCCGGATGACAATTGATGCGATGGCCGAAGGCGATATTGTGATGCTGGAAAATCTGCGCTTCCACGCCGATGAAGAAGCCAATGACAAGGCCTTTGCGGTGAAGTTGTCGAACCTGGGCGATCTTTATGTCAGCGACGCGTTTTCGTGCTCGCACCGGGCACATGCCTCGACCGAAGGGCTGGCCCACTTGCTGCCATCGGCTGCCGGTCGGCTGATGCAGGTCGAAGTTGAATCCCTGGCGCGGGCACTGGAAAACCCGCAATCGCCAGTCGCCGCCGTCGTCGGTGGGGCCAAGGTGTCAACAAAAATGGAAGTGCTGGGCAATCTTTCTCAAAAAGTTGATGTCCTGATCATCGGCGGTGGCATGGCCAATACCTTCCTGTTTGCCAAGGGTATCGATGTTGGAAATTCCTTGTGCGAAAAAGATATGGCAGATGCGGCTCGTGGCATCCTCAGCGCTGCCGAAAAAGCCGGTTGTGATATTGTGCTTCCCGTCGACGCCGTCGTTGCCCGTGAATTTAAAGCCGGGGCGGACAGCCAAACCGTCGCCCTGGATGCCATACCGTCCGATGCGATGATGCTTGATGTGGGCCCGGCTTCGGTTGCCGATGTCACGGCTAAGCTGGAGCAATGCAAGACCCTGGTCTGGAATGGTCCCTTCGGCGCTTTTGAGATTCCGCCCTTTGATGCTGGCACCAACGCCGTCGCCCAAGCCGCGGCGCGGATGACAACTGCGGGCCAAATGGTCAGTGTCGCCGGTGGTGGCGATACGGTCGCGGCACTGGCTCACGCCGGTGTCAGTGATGATTTCTCTTACATTTCAACAGCCGGTGGCGCTTTTCTGGAATGGATGGAAGGCAAGAAACTTCCCGGGGTCGAGGTGTTAAGAAAGTAAATCTTCGTCGCTGGTCTTTTGCTCCGGGACATCTGTGATCTGGTCTTGCATTTTATTGACCAGATTATCGAGCATTCCCCGCAGGTATTCAGATTGTTGCAAAAGGTCAGTTGTCACTTCGAGCGCTTCGCTTGATGACAGGCGGGCGATGTCGAGGGCGACATCTCGCGAGTCCTTAATCAGGTTGCCAATATCACGAACCGCCCAGTTGGCTTTACTGGCGGCGGCGCGAATGGCGTCGAAACGCTGAGCGATGGCATCAAAATTTTCGGCGCCGTTGGTGCGAGCGTCGCCGTTCAGGATAATAAGATTGGTATCGGGACTTTGTGGCGGGGCGTTGATCACCAGCATATCCGATTGCTCGCCAATCAAGGCGATCAGGCTTTCGATAGCATCAACTTTACCCGATGCGTCCGACAGGTTTCTAATCAGGGTGCCGGTCCGTTCGGCCTCGTCGGCAGCGGCGGTGACATTTTCGGATGAACGTGCAACCTGTCTGCTGATCGAAGAAATACTGTCCAGCGACATATCGCTCGCCGCTTCTGGGGCAGGGGCAGGTGGTGCTTCGTTGTCTTTGGCGATCTGTTTCTCGCTGATGGTGTCGGCAGTGGCGTCGATGACCTTGCGCAGCAGGGCGACCTCGGCAAGCGCCTCCTTGCCCTTGTCGGCCTCGGCCTTCATGGACTCCAGGTCACGGCGCAACCATTCTGTTTCGGCGCTGGCGGCACGACCACGTTCGGCATCGCTCCTGATTTTATCCATTTCCTCGCCAAGTTTTTTGGCTTCGATCAGGCTTCCTTTTAAAGCCCAGAAGGCGCGGGCGATGTCGCCGGTCTCATCCTCGTTAGCCAATCCCCAGACGGCAATATCCGTATCACCGCGCCTGAGACTTTTCGCCGCCTTGGCGGCGGCGGAAACGGGCCCGGATATGGATCGCAACATGGCCAGGCCGAATAACAGCATCAGCATGACCGCGCCCGCGCCGCCAGCGGCAATCAAGGTGCGATACTGTTGACGAAGCGCGGCACGCCCGGCTTTGGCTTCGACAAAATTACCTCCGGCATAGCCGGTGATGGCATCAACGCTGGGGGTCATGTAGGAAATGATTTCGTCAAGACGATCACGCGTATTATTGGCAACCAGCTTGACCTTGGCGTATGCGGTGAGGGCGTTGTTATAGTCATTAATTCCAAGCTGTAAGGCGCTCTTGGTTTCTTCGGGCATGGGAATCGAAATCAGCAATCGGTAGAATTCCTTTTGGTGGCCTTCAATGACAATCAGGTCACGGCTAAGTCCGCCTTCGACAAATTCCGTGGTTGCCGCCCTGATCGCCATCATCGTCTCATTGATGCTGAGAGAATTGAGCGTGGTCAGGGTTTTGCCGATGTTGCGGATGGCCCTGCGTATATCAGCTTCCAGGCTGGTTAAATCAGGCCCAGGGGTTGCCGCCTGTTGCATGGACTTTTCATACTGCTCGCCGTATTGGGCAACCGCCTCGCGCAGCGTTGAAACGTGTTCGCCCATCGGGGCGGCCCCGGGGCGCTGATAAAGTTCATCGAGTTTTTGGCCAAGAGCAGCGGCCAGTGCGAGATGCTCCTGGGTGGTGGCGCGGGCGGCGTCGGAGGATTTTTTCGACAACTCTCCCTGTTCGGCCCGGATGCGCCAGACATCCCGTTCGATGGCGGCGGCAAAAGTGTTGAGGTCGGTTGCTCGGCTAAGCATCGCATCGGCTTTTGCCAGTTCCTTGTCGGCATAATAAAGTCCAAAACCGCCACAGATCAGCACAGCGATACCGAGCATAGCAAACAGAGAAGAGCGCGTTGACAGGCCAATACCGCCCATAAAAGTGCGATCCTGAAAGTCGGTAGATTCGGGCCCGGATTGGCCTTGCGTTTGATCGCTTGAAAATGGCTCAATAGCCATAGTGTGCTCCCAGTTTGCCTTAAGGTTTTTGCCTAAGGGATTATTATATAACAGAATCAGTGAGTTGGCGTCAAAATTAAAGACTCGTTTGGCTGTGCAGTCGATTTTGTGGCGGAATTGACAATCCGATTCCCTTTTGTAGTTATTTATGCCATACTGCTCGCTCGTGGCAGAACGCTACGGGCTCAACTGAATGTTGGGCAATGACATAGAAGTGGAAAAAGGAGGTCAGAATGACAATCATACCGGCTGCGCCGCCGGTTAACTTTAATCTTGCCGTCGAGACCCTGAAAAGGACACTCCGACAGGACAAGGTAGCGGCAGCAGTCTTATCCCAAGCACAAGCACCCCCGGTTCAAGCGGGACAGAACGTTGATGTTTCTGGCGTGGGTTCGGATTCGAATCTGGGTCAGCATATCAACACTGACGCCTAGAATTTTTCTCATCCTCTAGGAGTGAGAAAGAATTTAATCGCTTGATCCCTTGAGGGACCGCAGGTTCTTTGGCCGCGCCGTGTTGCCTGCTTTAGAGTCGGGTGAAGGGATGGCTAAGGGTTTTGCGGTCCCAGTGGGGGGCTGCTTTTTAGAGACCCGACACCGGCTTCGGGCCTTTGGTCGTGCCTGAATTTTCGGTTAAAAAAGAATCTTTACCGGGTTACAGATTCCGTTAACCATTTACGGTCATGGTAGAGACCATGAGCCAGATATCGAGCATTCCCGCCCGCGCCATTGCGCTGACCAGTCAGCGGCCGAAGGGCTATACCGCCGCTGAACAGGTCCGCAATCGTGCAGCCGTTAGCAATCCTAATGAGACGCCTCATGAACGCCGAGCTCTGGGTCGCCTTGATAAGGTGCTGGCAAACGTCAATCCGCCACGGGCTGATGTCCCGCGCGGATATTACCTGGACATCAAGGTCTGACGTTCTTTCATTGCGTTGATTTTATTTATTTCTTTTTCCTGCTAAACTGATATGCATCTGGGATAAAGCGTGTTTGCTGGCGCTAGCGTGTCAGGATTTTGGCTGGGGAAGGTGTTAGAGAATGAAATTAAAAAACTTCGTTTGCTTGCTGGCGGCAGGGCTTTTTATAGCGTTGTCTGCCGCAACATTGTCAGCACAGGAAACAAAAACCAAAATTCTGAAATACGACGCTCAGGGCCGGGTCATCGGCTATCAAGAAAGCGACGTCGAAAATAAGGCAGAGAGTGAAAGCGACGGCTCGGCTTCGGGCGACGCCGAGACCTTTAATCCAGACACCAGTTTTGAAAAAGGCGAGCTGATTGTCATCAATCCGCCAAGGAGTTTTTCCTCGGGCATTCGTTCCATGGGTTATCAGGTTATTGAAACGGTCAGGATTTCCGGATTGAAAATGGTTGTCCAGCGCCTGCGCGTGCCCCCCGGGGTCAGCGTTCCCAAGGCAATAAAACAACTGCGTGGTCGTTTTCCCGGTGTTGAAATTGATGCCAACCATCAGTTTGATCCTTCTGCCGGCGTCGAGTTTCCAAATAAGATCGCACGCGCCCTGATCCGATGGACAGGGGCCCCGGCCACCTGTGGCCAAGGGGTCAAGATTGGCATGATTGACGCCGGGGTTGATGTGACGCATCCGGCCCTCAAAGGGCAAAAAGTCGTCTACAGGTCGTTCCATAAGGCGGGCCGTAAGGAAGGGCCAAAAGATCACGGTACGGCAGTTGCCGCCATCATGGTCGGCACACCCGAATGGGGTGGACTTTTACCGGGAGCCGAACTGCGCGCCGCCAATATGTTTGAATACAACGAAGAAGGTCGAAAAGTCGGCAATGCCATCGGTCTGTTGAAAGCGGCAAACTGGCTGATTGACGAGAAGGTTCACATTATCAATCTGAGCGTCGCTGGTGCCGACAACAAGGTCTTGCGGCGGATTTTCGAAAAAGCCCTTCAGCAGAAGCTGGTGTTGGTGGCAGCCGGTGGCAACTGGGGCCGTGCGGACAAGCCGGCCTATCCGGCCGCCTACGAAGGTGTTGTAGCGGTGACCGCGATCAGCGATCAGGGCCTGATCTATTCCAAGGCCAATACCGGAAAATACATCGATTTTGCCGCCCCCGGCGTTAAGGTTTATACGGCGGCTCCCGGTGGCGGCGGTCGCCTGCAAAGCGGCACCTCGTTCGCAACACCGTTTATCACCGCCCTGATGGGTCTGGAAATCGCCAAAGGCAACGCCAAGACGGTCTCTGCCCTGGACACGCTGTTAAAGAAAAATATCAAAGATCTCGGCCTTCCTGGCCGCGATGATGTCTTCGGTTGGGGGTTCGCCCGTCGTAAACCGGAGTGCTGATCTAGAGCAACCTGCGTTTAATTAAACGCAGATAAGTTGCTCGATTCTTCAATAACGATCAAAAAATAATCAGGAAAGTCCCATAAGCGAGCGGGCGAAGGCGCGGGCTTCGAACGGCCGCATATCGTCTACGCCCTCACCAACACCGATGGCGTTGACGGGAAGGGCGAATTTTTCGGCCAGGGCAACGACAACGCCGCCACGCGCCGTGCCATCCAGCTTTGTCAGCATCAGGCCGCTGACATCGACCAGATCCTTGAATACCTCGACCTGGGAATGGGCGTTCTGACCGACGGTGGCATCGAGAACCAGCAGGCAGTCGTGGGGGGCGCTTTCATCAATTTTGCGGATAACGCGGATGATTTTCTCTAACTCCGCCATCAGGTCAGCCTTGTTTTGCAGTCGTCCGGCGGTGTCGATTAGCAACACATCGACGCCCTGTCTTTTTGCCTGGGCAAAGGCGTCATAGGCAAGACCGGCAGCGTCGGCACCCGGCTTGCCCGCGATAACGACAGAGTCTGTTCGCTCACCCCAAATTTGCAATTGCTCAATGGCGGCGGCGCGGAAGGTATCGGCGGCGGCCATCATCACCGTCAGTCCTTGAGCTTTCAGTTGCCAGGCCAGCTTGCCAATGGAGGTCGTCTTGCCGCTGCCGTTGACGCCGCAGACCAGCACCACATGGGGTCTCAGGTCGGTATCGACGGTGAAAGGTTTGGCTACCGGCTCGAGAATTTTCTCTATTTCTTCGGCAAGGGCCGTGCGAACTTCATCGCTGTCGACTTCCTTATCAAAGCGGGTACGGGCGAAATTGCCGGTAATCTTGCTTGCCGTGGCAACACCCAGATCGGCACCAATGAGAAGTTCTTCCAGTTCCTCAATGGCGGCTGCATCAAGGCGGCGCTTGGTAAAAGCGGCGGTAATCGGATCGGCGAGTTTTGCGGCGGAGCGGCTCAGGCCCTGCTTTAAGCGGCTAAGCCAGCCGCCCTTGGGTTCCTCATTCATGTGACCACATCAGCAACAAGCCGTCCCTTTTCTGTATCAACGGCGATCACCCGGGCTTTGATGATGGTACCGACAGTGGCGTCCGAGGTTAGCTCAGTCGGGGCGAAGTGACGGGAATGACCGCTCCTGCCCTGTTCGACCAGAAGCTCATGGGTCTCACCTGTACAGGAATGTAAATAGTTCAAAAGGGCCCGCTGACCGGTCTCGCGCAAGCGCGCGGCCCGTTGTTTGATAAGGGTGCCGTTCAGGGCTGGCATCTTGCTGGCCGCGGTGCCAGGTCGGTTCGAATAGGGGAAGACATGCAGGTAAGTCAGGCCCATTTCGGTGACCGTGTTTAAGGTGTTTTCAAACATTGCCTCGGTTTCTGTCGGGAAGCCGGCAATCAGGTCGGCGCCAAAGACAACGTCAGGCCTCGCCCGGCGTATTTGGGCAACCAGATCAATGGCTTGCTTGCGGCTGTGGCGACGTTTCATTCGTTTGAGGACCATGTCATCTGCAGCTTGCAGGCTCAGATGCAGGTGCGGCATAAAGCGTTCTTCTTCCGCCAGCAATGCCGGTATGTCATCGTCGATAAAGGCCGGATCAAGGGATGTGATGCGCAGGCGTTTTAAATCGCTGACCTGATCAAGAATGTCCCGGGCCAAAGCCCCCAGGGTCGGCAGACCCGCGTCGTCTTGCCCGTAAGATGAAACATCGACACCCGTCAGCACCACCTCAAAGTGGCCGTTTGCGGTCAGTGTCCGCACCTGTTCGATAATACGGTCCGGTCGGGCACTGCGGTTGGGGCCGCGGGCGAAGGGAATGATACAGAATGTGCAGCGGTGATCGCAGCCTTGCTGAATCTGGACAAAGGCGCGGGTCCGCTCGGCAAAGCCGGAAATCATCGGCACCTCAAATTCCCGGGCATGTTTCATAATGTCTGAAACCGCTATGGTTTCACTGCCGGGGCCATCCAGCAAAGCTTCATCCATCTTTTCGGAATTACCGACAACCCGGTCGACTTCCTCCATGGCGGCGAATTTTTCAGGTTTTAGCTGGGCAGCACAGCCGGTGACGATAATGCGCTTTGCCGGATTGTCTCGGGCCAGGCGGCGGATCGTCTGACGGGCCTGACGTTCGGCCTCAGCCGTGACCGCGCAGGTGTTGATGATAATGGTGTCGTCAAGGCCTGCTTTGGTCGCCTGGGATCGCATGATTTCCGATTCCAGGGTGTTCAGGCGACAACCAAGGGTGACGACTTGTGGGGCTGACATCTGATTTATACCAACAGGGCCGGGTTAATAATCCCGGAAAAACTGGTCGCTACGGGACCGGTCATCATGACGTGATTGTCGGGCATCCATTGCAGGTGCAGGGTTCCGCCATTCAAGTCGATGCTGGCCTGTCGTTCGGTCAAGCCCCGTAGGGAGGCTGCGACAATGGTGGCGCAAGCGCCTGATCCACAGGCCAGGGTCTCGCCAACACCACGCTCCCAAACGCGCAGGCGCATGTGAGCCGGTGATATAACCTGGGCAACCTCGACATTGACACGTGCAGGGAAAAGTTTGTGGTTCTCAATAATTGGGCCGTGAATGGCGAGGTCGACGGCCTCTGCATCGTCAACAAAGAAAACTGCGTGAGGATTTCCCATGTTAACCGCGACAGGGTCCTGCAAGGGGCCCGAACCAGCATTTAAATGCAGGGTGTCGATAGCCTCGCTTAAGGGAATATCGCGCCAATCAAGATTTGCCGGGCCCATGTCGACAGAAACCTGACCATCTTCGACCGCCTCGCAATCAAGTAAACCGGCGAGGGTTTCGATAATGCAATGGCGGCTGTTGTTCTGGGCTAAAATCAACGAGGCGACACAGCGTGTACCATTACCGCAAGCCTCGGATTCACTACCGTCCGTATTGTAGATGCGCATGAAGGCATCTGCATGTTCGTCGTTGGCAGTTTCGATGACGAGCAACTGGTCGCAACCGATACCGGTATGACGGTTGGCGATAGCGCGTGCCTGTTGGCGGCTCAAATCGATCCGTCGTAAACGCGCATCAATGACGACAAAATCATTGCCGATACCGTGCATCTTCAGAAAGTTTATTGCATCCATAATGGGCTTAATATGTCGCTACGGCACCGGAAGTCCACTGTTTTAGGATTTACGGGCGGTGGCTTTTAAGAAATTTTTCCATATGAAAGCGGGCGTGGGCCGGCTCGTAGATAAAAGCGCGCCCCACAGGACAGGCCCTGCGAGCCAGACAACTGGCTGAAAGACAGTCGCCGTTCGGGTGTTCTTCCAACAAATCCAGACAGGCGGGAAGATCATAGCCGGCTTGCGAAAAAGCATCGACCGGACAGGTGGTCAGGCACGGTTTTTCAGCGCAAGGCAAGCACGGGCTGGTGATTTGTTCGGGGGCATCGCCTTTTATCTCTGCCGCGATCAGCAAAGCGCCGCGGTAAGCATGCCACAAACCATAGATCTCATGAATCATGGGCCCAATGGGCGAGGGGTGAACGGTGCCTGATCGCAACGCCCAGCCCTGGAACGGCATGTAAGGTGGTCCATCGAAAGGAAAAAGCGCCTGAACGCTAACACCTAAACGCTGCGCGAGAACTTGCGAAAGATCGCCGAGCACCTGCCGTGACCAATTATCAAGGGGATTTTGATCGTTCTGATCTAAGCTTGAAGATGAAAAAACCCGCCACATTTCCGGTCCGGCGTTACCGACAAGGACAAGGCTGCATTTCTCCTGATAACCGGGAACGCCGTCAGATTCTTTCGGCTGAAAACTGCCCAGCCTTAGCAGTCCAGTGGGTTTCAGGGCTTCATCAATAGGGTCCGGGGTGATCTCCATAATCACCTACATTGTCCAGAAAATGCGGCCCGTCAAGGGAGTTCAGAAGCTTTCGTCTTCTGCAATATCCTTGAGCAGATCAACAACACTACGTCTTAATCCCGGGTCTTCAATGGCGTAATAGGCCTGGACCATTTGTTTCGCGTCTTCGACAACAGCGGGCGCGTCCATCAGGGGGGCTGGTTTTGTGATGTCTTTTTCGGCTCCTTTAAAGAAAAATGAAACGTCAACACCAAGGGCCGAACTTAAAGCGACAAGGTCGCCCGGCCCAACAAAACATGCTCCTTTCTCAAAGGCTTTAGTTTTTCCGGGTCTGCCACCGATCAATTTGTCGACGGCTTCAGGTGTCAAACCGCACGTCAGTCGTTGATGACGCAAGCGTATGCCTATGTGTTGCTCGATCACTTTCTGGTTGTTTTTTTGTGGTTTGTTTTTCATCGGTATTGGCGCTGTTCATCTTCTTTAAAAAAGGACGCTAGGAGGGCGGTTAAAATAAATACTTATGAGTGTGTATTTTAAAATATCACTACTTTAGGAATATCATGGAGTGGTTTCTATTCCAAGCCGAAAGCGTTGGTTGCCGGATCACCCGCATCGCCTGCCCAAGCGGGGCTTGACTTGCCGGGCCTCTCTCCATAGAGTGCGCGCCTTACACCGACGCCCATGATTTATTTCGCCTCATGGGGCGCCGTCAGTCCGCGAGTTTCGCGCACTGGCGCATTTGTGTTTGGAATTTTTGGACGAACCGTAAAAGGCCTGTAAGAGCAAGATGTTTGATAGCCTGACAAGCAAACTGGGTGATATTTTTGACGGCCTGACCAAGCGCGGCGCGCTTTCGGAAGGTGATGTCGATGCGGCGTTGCGCGAAATTCGCCTCGCCCTGCTTGAAGCCGATGTCGCCCTCGATGTGGTCAAGGACTTCATCGAAGCGGTTAGGCAGCGGGCCGTCGGTGAAGAAGTCCTGCGCAGTGTCACGCCGGGCCAGATGGTCATCAAGATTGTCCATGATAACATGGTTGAGATGCTGGGCGGTGATGGGTCCGCTGGCGACGCGCCTGGCCTTGATGAAACAGGGGTTAACCTGGCCGGACCTCCCCCCGTCGCCATAATGATGGTTGGTTTGCAGGGCTCTGGTAAAACCACGACCAGCGCCAAGCTGGCTTTACGAATTCAGAAACGCGAAAAGAAAAAAGTCATGATGGCGTCCCTTGACGTCTACCGCCCGGCGGCCCAGCAACAGCTGGCCGTGCTGGGTGAGCAGGCCGAGGTGGTGACCCTGCCCATGGTCATGGGTGAACAGCCGCTGGCGATTGCCAAGCGGGCCATGGATAGTGCGCGCCGTGAAGGCTGCGACGTGGTCATCCTTGATACCGCTGGTCGCTTGCATATTGATCAGGAACTGATGGATGAGGTGGCAAAGGTCAGCGCCGCCACAAATCCAATAGAAACCCTGCTTGTTGCCGACGCCATGACCGGCCAGGACGCCGTCACCATGGCCAGGGAATTCAACGAAAAGGTTGGCATTACCGGAATCGTCCTGACCAGGGTTGATGGTGATGCCCGCGGTGGTGCGGCCCTTTCCATGCGCGCCGTTACTGGCAAACCGATCAAGTTGATGGGTGTCGGTGAAAAGCTTGATGAACTGGAAAGCTTCCAGGCGGCACGCGTCGCCGGTCGCATTATGGGCCAGGGCGATGTCGTCGGTCTGGTCGAAAAAGCTGCCGAGACCATCAATAAGGAAGACGCCGAAAAGCTGGCCAAGAAAATGATGAAGGGCCAGTTCTCGCTTAATGACATGGCCGACCAGTTGGCTCAAATTCGCAAGATGGGCGATGTCGGTGGCCTGATGGGGATGATCCCGGGCATCTCGAAGATGAAAAAGCAAATGGCTGAAACCAACATTGATGACAAGATGATTGTTCGTCAGCAGGCGATTATTTCCTCGATGACAGCGGGCGAGAGAGAAAAACCGAAAGTTTTGAACGGATCAAGGCGGCGTCGCATTGCCGCCGGTTCGGGAACCTCCGTTCAGGAGGTCAACAGGTTGCTCAAGCAGTTTAAGCAAATGGGCACGATGATGAAAAAAATGGGCAAGATGGGCAAAAAAGGTCTGCTTGGCGGAATGGGCGGCGGAATGCCTCCGGGCATGATGCCTCCCGGCATGCGCTGATGACTTATTCGAGATTTTTTTAATAACACGTTTCACTTAAACCAAAAGGACAAGTATTCACTATGGCTTTGAAAATCAGATTATCCCGGGGTGGCGCTAAAAAACGCCCCTTCTATCACCTCGTTATCGCCGATTCCCGCAGCCCCCGCGATGGCCGCTTTATCGAACAGGTTGGCACCTACAACCCGATGGTCGCCAAGGACCATCCCGAACGGCTGGTGCTCAAGGATGAACGCATCAAGTACTGGATGGGCGTTGGCGCTCTGCCAACCGACCGTGTCGCCCGCTTCCTGGCTGACGCCGGTATGGGAAAGAAGCCTGTGATCAATGAGCAGACCAAACAACATTTGCCGAAGGCGAAAGCTCAGGAACGCCTGAAAGAAGCAGAAGAAGCGGCCAATGCCCCGGCTGCGGAAGCTCCGGTCGAGGAAGCTGCTGCTGAGGAAGCTCCGGTCGAGGAAGCTGCTGCTGAGGAAGCTCCGGTCGAGGAAGCTGCCGCTGAGGAAGCTCCGGTCGAGGAAGCTGCTGCTGAGGAAGTTCCGGTCGAGGAAGCTGCTGCTGATGAAGCCGAAAAGGACAAGGCGGCCGGTTGATCCGGTCAGCCGGTAGAGCAATGTCGGAAACCTCCCCGGAACTGATTTTCGTCGGTGCGATTACTGGTGCCCGGGGCCTGAAAGGCGAAGTCCGGATCAAAAGCTTTACCGCCGACCCGAAAGGGATCTCCGGCTACGGGGACGTTTTCGAGGAAAACGGCGCGACAAGCTATTCGATCCAGGTTGTCGGCCAGTCCAAGGGGCAAGTGTTCGCCCGTCTTGGCGGCGTCGAAGATCGAACGGCAGCGGAGGCCCTGAAAGGGACCCGCCTGTATGTGCCCAAGGCGGCGTTGCCGGAACCTGCGGATGACGAGTTCTACTTTTCAGACCTGGTTGGTTTGAAGGCTGATCTGGTCGATGGTGGAAAGCTGGGTTTTGTCAAGGAAGTGCACGATTTTGGTGCCGGTGCGATCCTTGAGGTTACAGGCGGTGACTTGGGGGTGGTGATGGTGCCTTTTACCCGCGCCGTGGTGCCCACGGTTGATACGAAGGGTGGCCGGGTCGTCATTGACCCTCCGCCGGGACTGTTGGAGCCAGCCGAGCCAGAGGCGATGGAGTAGGAAAATGACAGGGACAGGGTCCGAAATGCCTCCGTCTGATACGCCGGAAGCGCCCTGGAAGGCAACGGTTCTGACCCTGTTCGAGGAGATGTTTCCAGGCCCCCTGGGTCAGTCATTGGCGGGGCAGGGTCTAAAAGACGGCATTTGGTCGTTGGAAACGGTGGACATTCGCGGCTTTGCAAGCGATAAACACCGCTCCGTGGATGATACCCCCTTCGGCGGTGGCCCTGGAATGGTCATGCGGGCCGATGTGGTTGATGCGGCGATAGAGAAGGTCAAGGCCGAAAGCGGCGAAAGACCGCTGATATATCTCTCGCCGCGGGGCCGCCCACTGAACCAGGAACGGGTTCGGGAATTGGCGGCTGGTGCGGGTTTGGTCTTGCTTTGTGGACGCTACGAAGGCGTTGATGAGCGGGTCCTTAAGGCCCACGAAATTGAAGAGGTCAGCCTCGGCGATTTCGTGCTTTCGGGCGGAGAGCCCGCGGCGATGGCTATGATCGACGCATGTGTCAGGTTACTGCCGGGCATCATGGGGTCGGATATGTCGGGCGAGGAAGAAAGTTTCGAGCGGGGATTGCTGGAATATCCCCACTACACACGGCCCCAGCAGTGGCGGGGTATGACGGTGCCGGAAGTTTTACTTTCCGGTCACCATGAAAAGATTGAGGCCTGGCGAAAATCCCAGGCCGAGGAAATGACCAGAACGCGGCGACCCGACTTGTGGGCCGCCTTCGAGAAAAAGAATTAGAGGATCTAACGAGGTGTCGAAATAAATGAGACCCTCAAGGACGTAAGGAAGAGAACAATGAACGTTATTGAAGAGATTGAAAAAGAACAGGTTGGCAAGCTGACCGCAGATCGTGACATGCCGGAATTCGCTGCTGGCGATACCATTCGGGTCAACGTCAAGGTTGTTGAAGGGACCCGCGAGCGTATTCAGGCTTATGAAGGTGTTTGCATCGGTCGCAAGAACGATGGCCTTAATTCGGCTTTCACCGTTCGCAAGATTTCTTCGGGTGAAGGTGTTGAACGGGTGTTCCCGCTTTACTCGCCGAATATTGCCAGTATTGATGTGGTTCGCCGTGGTGATGTCCGCCGCGCCAAGCTGTATTACCTGCGTGGACGCACCGGTAAGTCTGCTCGTATCGCCGAAAAGGTCGATGGCTATTCAGGTAAGCTGACGACTTCCGAAAAGGCAGCGGCCGCTGCCACGAAGGCGAGGTCCCGCGCCGACGGTACGTCCAAATCCAAGAAGGGCAAGAAGAAGGTCGCCGCGGCTCCTGCCGTAAAGGCCGACGAAGCCGCTACGGAAGAATAATAGCCAGTTCAAGGCGGGTGCCGGGATTCCCGATGCCCGCCTTGCCGGTGATTTTCAAACACGAAAAGGGAAGCCTTGATCACGATGGCTGATACTCTGTTCGATAAAATCTGGAAAAACCACGTCATTGATGTTCAGGACGACGGAACCAGTCTCATCTACATTGACCGTCATTTGGTTCATGAAGTAACCAGCCCGCAGGCCTTTGAAGGACTTGCCAACGCCGGTCGCAGCGTCCGTAACACGCAAGCCACCCTGGCCGTCGCTGATCATAACGTGCCGACAATTGACCGTGATAAAGGCATTACCGAAGAACAGTCACGCATTCAGGTTGAAACCCTGGAAGCCAATTGCGCCAAATTCAATGTGCCGTACCTGTCCATGGATGATATCCGTCAGGGTGTCGTCCACATTATTGGTCCCGAACAGGGCTTCACCCTGCCCGGTACCACCATTGTTTGCGGCGACAGCCACACCGCGACCCACGGTGCTTTCGGGGCGCTGGCTTTCGGTATTGGCACATCGGAAGTCGAACATGTGCTGGCGACCCAGACATTGCTGCAAAAGCCTGCCAAAAACATGCGCTTTAATGTTACCGGCACTTTGCCTGCCGGTGTTTCGGCGAAGGACCTGATCCTCGCCATGATCGGCAAGATCGGTACCGCTGGCGGCACCGGCTACGTGATCGAATATACAGGCGAGGCCATCCGCGCCCTATCCATGGAAGGTCGCATGACGGTCTGCAATATGACCATCGAGGCCGGGGCCCGGGCCGGGCTGATTGCCCCTGACGAGATCACTTTTGACTATCTTATGGGCCGCCCGATGGCACCCAAGGGCGGCAACTGGGAAGCCGCCATCACGTATTGGAAGTCATTGGTGACCGACGACGGGGCAACTTACGATGCCGAAATCACCCTTGATGCCAGCAGCCTGATTCCGCAAGTCACCTGGGGCACATCGCCTGAGGACGTGTTGCCGATTTCAGGCTCCGTTCCCGATCCCGCCGACGAGGCCGACGAAGGCAAACGCAAAGCCATCATTCGCTCGCTGGAATACATGGGACTTGAAGCGGGAACGCTTCTCGAAGACATCGCTGTCGACCGGGTCTTTATCGGTTCGTGCACCAACGGTCGGATTGAAGATCTGCGCGCCGCCGCCGCCGTTGCCAAGGGCCGCACGGTAGCCGCCGGGGTCGGGGCCATGGTTGTGCCCGGTTCAGGGTTGGTCAAGGAACAGGCCGAACAGGAAGGCCTGGACGTCATCTTTACGGACGCCGGGTTTGAATGGCGTGACGCGGGTTGTTCCATGTGTCTGGCCATGAATGCCGACAAACTGGAACCTGGCGAGCGCTGCGCCTCAACATCGAACCGTAACTTCGAAGGCCGTCAGGGCAGGGGTGGGCGGACCCACCTGGTTGGTCCCGAAATGGCCGCCGCCGCCGCCATCACCGGCAAGCTGACCGACGTTCGCAAGATGGGAGACAACTAATGGAAAAGTTCACCAAGCTGACCGGTGTCGCCGCACCCTTGCCGATGATCAACATCGACACCGACATGATCATTCCCAAACAGTTCCTGAAAACCATCAAGCGCACCGGTCTTGGCAAGAGCCTGTTTTTTGAAATGCGCTATGACGATGCGGGTAACGAGGTCGAAGACTTTGTCCTCAATCAGCCTGCTTACCGTAAGGCAGAAATTCTTGTTGCCGGAGACAACTTCGGCTGTGGCTCATCGCGCGAACATGCGCCGTGGGCAATTCTGGATTTTGGTATCCGCTGCGTCATCTCCACGGACTTTGCCGATATCTTTTACAACAACTGTTTCAAGAACGGCATTCTGGCGATCAAATTGCCGCAGGAAGATGTCGATAAACTGATGGATGACGCGGGGCGCGGTGCCAACGCCACCCTGACCATTGATCTGGAAAACCAGACGATTAATGGTCCCGATGGCGGCGAGATTTCCTTCGATATGGACCCGTTTCGCAAGCATTGCCTGATGGGTGGTCTGGACGATATTGCCCTGACCATGGAAAAAGCGGACAAGATCACTGCTTTTGAAGAAAAAAACAAAGCCAGCCAGCCCTGGCTGTAATCAACAAACAAGAGAGAGCCTTCATATTATGTCAGCCAACAAGAAACTCCTGATTCTGGCCGGTGATGGCATCGGCCCGGAAGTGATGACACAGGTCGGGCGTGTTACCGACTGGATGGCAAAAAAACGCACGGTCAGTTTTGACGTTACCGAAGGTCTTGTTGGCGGCGCTTGTTATGACGCCCACGGCAGTGCCCTGACCGATGAAACCATGGCCGACGCGATGAGTGTCGATGCGGTTATGCTGGGTGCCGTCGGCGGTCCCAAGTGGGATAATGTGGCCCGCGAGCATCGCCCGGAAGCCGGTCTTCTTCGTCTGCGCAAGGAAATGGACCTGTACGCCAACCTGCGCCCGGCCATTGTTTTTGACGCGCTTGTCGAAGCTTCGACCCTGAAGCCTGAAATCGTTCAGGGGCTGGATATTCTGATCCTGCGTGAACTAACCGCGGGCGTCTACTTTGGTGAGCCGCGCGGCATCGAAACATTGCCTGACGGCAGCCGCCGTGGTTTTGACACGCAAGTCTATACGGATAAGGAAATCGAGCGGATCGCCCGTCTCGGCTTCGAGATGGCCGGCAAGCGTACCGGGCGCCTGATGTCGGTGGAAAAAGCCAACGTCATGGAATCCGGTGTCTTCTGGCGCGAGATCGTCTCCGGTATTGCAGGTGATTATCCAGACGTGGAACTGAACCACATGTACGCAGACAATTGCGCCATGCAGTTGGTTCGCAATCCCAAGCAGTTTGATGTGATCGTCACCGACAACCTGTTCGGCGATATTTTAAGCGACTGTGCGGCGATGCTGACAGGCTCGCTGGGTATGTTGCCCTCGGCAAGCCTTGGTGAAGCGGACGAAAGCGGTCGCCGTCGCGCCATGTACGAACCTGTCCATGGCTCGGCCCCTGATATTGCCGGGCAAGACCTGGCCAATCCCATCGCCACCATTTTAAGTTTCGCCATGTGCCTGCGTTATTCCTTCGATATGAGCGATGACGCCGACCTGATTGAACAGGCCGTGCAGAATGTGCTGGGCGCAGGCCTGCGTACCGCCGACATTGTTTCAGACGGGATGACGGCAATCTCGACCACAGCCATGGGCGAGGCGATTGTTGCAGAGATGGAAAAACTGACGGGCTAATGCAAAGCTCTTGTTTTTGTGCCTCCTTCGGGGTATGAGTGTGGCCGTTATTTAAAGGGACAAGCACGATGCGTTTCAAGATGACCAAAACAACCAGGAAAACCACCACTGGCGGCTAGCCGGGGTCTTTCTTTGTGCGCGAACAAAAGGCCCGCGGTTCCATCCGACGGGCCTTTCGCTTATCTGGCGGATGCCTTTTTAGAAATGGAACTTAAGACCGATAGAGATTATGGAGTAAGAAAATGGGTTACACAGTTGCAGTCGTCGGGGCCACGGGGAACGTTGGTCATGAACTGCTGACCATTTTGTCGGAGCGGAAATTCCCCGTCGACGAAGTGATCGCACTGGCATCTGAGCGGTCCGTCGGTAAGGAAATATCCTTTGGCGAGGACGATATCCTGAAAGTACAGAATCTGGCGACTTTTGATTTCAGTGGCGTCGATATTGTGCTGTCCAGTCCGGGGGCCAAGGTTTCGGCTGAATTTTCGCCGAAGGCTGCGGCCGCAGGGGCCGTCGTTATAGACAACACTTCGCACTTTCGCATGGACCCTGACGTGCCGCTGGTGGTGCCGGAAGTTAACCCTGAGGCGGTCGCCGGTTATACCAAGAAGAACATCATCGCCAATCCCAACTGTTCGACCATCCAGATGGTTGTCGCCCTGAAGCCGCTGCACGAGCTGGCGAGGATTGAACGCGTCGTCGTTTCTACCTACCAGTCCGTATCGGGCGGTGGCAAGGAAGCCATGGACGAACTGTTCAACCAGACCCGCGGTATTTTCGTCAACGATCCGGTAACTTCCAACCAGAAGGTTTTCCCCAAGCAGATCGCCTTTAACTGCATTCCCCACATCGACACCTTCATGGACGACGGGCAGACCAAGGAGGAATGGAAAATGGTGGTCGAGACGAAAAAGATTCTTGATCCCAAGATCAAGGTCACCGCGACGTGCGTTCGTCTGCCGGTGTTTATCGGCCATGCCGAAGCGATCAATATCCAGTTCGCAAAACCGGTTTCAGACGATCAGGCGCGTAAAGCCCTGCAAGCGGCACCGGGCGTTATCGTTGTCGATCACAGGGCCGCTGAAGGTTATGTGACACCGGTTGAAAGTGCTGGTGAAGACGCGGTTTATGTCAGCCGCATTCGCAGCGATCCAACCATCGATAATGGCCTCAACATCTGGGTTGTCGCCGATAATCTGCGAAAGGGTGCGGCCCTGAACACGGTTCAGATCGCCGAAGAGCTGATCAAAAACCACCTGTAAAAGGGCTTTAACTCGCTTCGCCTTCGCCCTTGCCAGGGTTCATCAGCGTGTTGATTTCATCCTGGTCGAGATCCGGACCGTCTGAGCCCAGATTATCGGGCAGGGTGGTCCTTCCCTTGCGCCTGTCAGGTTCGTTAAAGGGCATGTCCTTGCGACGGCGGTCAGGGCCGAAGAAATTCTTGATGCGGATGAATGTCCGTGGTTTTTCGATCACTGCCTGAATGCGGCTGAACAGGGTGTTGACGGAAATCGGTTTGACCACAAATTCGTTGACACCGGCGTCGCGCGCCTCGACGATCCGGATCATTTCCGAATAGGCCGTGAGCATGATGATCGGCACATACGGATTATTGCTGTCCGAGGCGGTGCGGATCATTCGGGTTAACTCGATACCGTCCAGCGGCTCCATCGCCCAATCGGTTATGACGATATCGGCGGGGAAGGTTTTAAGAACCTTTAAAGCATCAGCACCATCGGTGCATTCGCGCACTTCCTTGGTGCCAAGCGAATTGAGCACCCGCCGGATAACGGTCTGCATGAATTTATTATCCTCGACGACGAGGAATTTTACGTTGGCAAGGTAGGGTTCGGCCATTCAGGCGTGTCCAGTGTCTGTTGTCGTATCGGCTATCTTGAGTCATAGAGTCTCTACATAGTAAGGAAAAGTGAGGATTAAAAAACCATTTTCAAAATTTTCCGGAAAAGAAAACACCGGAGATGGGTCCCCCCGATTTAAAAGCCATCCTTGTTTTCAGCCAGAACCCGGCTGTACCTTCCCGAACCGCCAAACAACCTCCGTGGG
>JACNJU010000006.1 GCA_014382375.1 Rhodospirillaceae bacterium | reverse complement strand
CCCCGCATCCTGCGCCTGTCCTTACTGGCACCGCACATCGTCGCAGCGATCCTCGACGGACGACAGCCAAAGGGCTTGGCCTTGGCCGACTTCATGGAACCGTTTACAGTGGAATGGGAAGAGCAGCGCGAACGATTTGAGTTTCGTTAGAAATAGAATGTTGACCAATGAGGTCGTGCTGCGCTTTCCAATGGTGCGCTCTTAAACAGCCTGCTCAATTTTCCAGGGACATGTTGCCTGAGACGAAAGAACCCGATGAAGGTAGGAGGCCAAAAATCTTGCGTTTGGTTCTTTTGATGCCAAAAGCAAGATGGGGCTATCCTCCCGCTCGATCACTTCATGACTCAACCGCTGGGATAGAGTTCCATCTTCAGATATGAAATCTCTGGGTTGTAATTCATGCCATGGCAAGGAAGCGTTAACATAAAGAGCGTGCACTGCGCCAAAACAAGAAAACACTTCTTTCCGGCTTGTGCCCGGCAAATCAAACCTAATAAGGTGGCGCACATCGACAACTGTGCGCGGCTTCAGATTAATAACCAAGCTACAAAATTGAGTCCCATGCACATCATCCATTGCCACTACGACAATCTTCTTCGAGTCAGATTCGTTTTCAAGAGGTAATGGCATTTGATAACCGAGCGGAGCCATCGTCTCGACAGAGCGCGGCCTAGACTTGCGTCCAGTATCGCCGTCGGAAGATTTTCCCGAGTCTACCACTTTTAGGTGATGATGTTTCATGATCGCCTCGCAAGGGCGGCTTCCAATTCTGGATAGGCCACCGTGAATGGTGCCCATTCATCACCCCATTCTGGTGCCTCCATCTCAAAGTCGCCAGTAGTTTTGTTTTTCAAACGCCAAGTTTTCTCGAAAGCGCGTACATAAAGTCGGGGTGCTACTCCGACAAAGGGATGAAACAGTACCTTCCCTGCCTCCTTCTTTCCAGTCGCGTTTGACTCCGAATTCCCCCCCTGTGCAACGGACTTAACCTCAGGCGGGGTCCATTTCGCCGGATCAACCTCAATAGCGTCATCATGCAGATGAACCGCAAGGCTCTTGGGGTATGGCTCAATAAATTGCACTTCGTAGACACCAGAACTGACAATATGCCGCGCGCAATAATGGCATGGATAAGTCGTCACGAATAGACGCGTTCCAACAGTCGAAACTCCCATGCGACCAGCGGAAAGCAGAGCGTCCATTTCCGCATGAACGGCACGACTGAACTCGATTAGCTGTCCCAATCGGGTTTTTCTAATTTTTTTTGAAAGCTCGGCTTTGTTCGCAACTTCCCCTAAAGCAGGAATTGCGCCAATCAACTCCCTCACAATCTCATTCTGCTCGCTATCGTTCTCAATTCGCTTTCCCATCCGTGTCTCAAGAATTTTCGCCGAAAGCGCATCCTCCTCGGCAATCTCCCCCAGCGGCGGAATCGCGGTGATTAGTTCGTCTATAATTTTATTCTGTTCACGATTGCTACTACAGTAAGGCGATGATCCCCGAAAAGCACAACGGTGGTCTTCAACAGTGCCATCGGATGAAAAACTCTCGCCGTAAACTCCCCCACCAGCACGGGGAACCTCGTTGACGCCGGTCGCAATGATAGTTCCATCCCCGTCAACAAGCGCGGCCCCTACTTGGCGCGACAAGCAAGCACTACGAACACAGGCCGAGTGGGCGTGGTGCATTGCAGTCTCTTCGATCGATGGGCGGATGACACGGTCATGTGACACCAGGCTGATTAGGCGTCCCAAAGGCTCATCTAAAAACCGACTTTGATCAGTCGAGTCGTGGTCCGTGTTATCAACAAAAAAATCCGCCTCGTAAAATGCCTCAGTCACATGTTGGCCATGCTTTTTCTCCGGGTCATCTGAATCGCGCACCATAAAGGCTTTCACACGTTCCTTAACCTCATCATCAAGTTGTTGTGGGGTTGTAAAATATTTTCCAAGAATCCTCTTTCTTCGCTCTTCTTCTTCACACACAACACCAATCAGGGCGAAAGAATTTGCATACGTACGCCGTAACAGACTGATTTCAGCGGGGTGACGGATCGACTCGATAAGGTATGCCCGTTTTTCGGCATCTGGTTGAACGGCTTGGCCTTCTGTGTAGGTTTGTTTTGTAGCCGTAGCGCGACGTTGAGCGATATCCCGAAGCGCCGCCCGGGCAACTTCAGCAGTATCTGACTCGCGCATTAAATCACCGAGATCTTGAAGTTGTTTCACAATTTCAAGTGTCTTGTTGCCCGAATCAGGAATTTCATGGCCATTTTCAGTTGCCCACTGCCGTATCAAATCACTGGCTTTGATCTTCTCACAGATATAGCCCGACGATTCACATGCCCTCTCTAGAGACGTAATTACCCGGGAGCCTCCCGCCCCTACAGGGCCAACTACCCCAAAAAATATTTCTTTTGAGCGATTACTGCTAATAACTTCCCGGCTGTCTGCACCCGGTTCGTTCCCTGTCGCTTTTCTAAGATCGACTGCATTGCTCAATTCTCGGGTGCCCCGCATTAACTCTTTCCGGTGGGTATTCGTCTACGAAACCAATCCTAACCGAATTTGCTCTCAAACCAAAGCAGCCTCATCAAAGGGCGGGTTTTCAATGGTTTTGATGGCATGCTTTCTCCATGTTCTGAATCCAGCCCACTGGAATGGGAAAAGCAGCGGGAGGGATTCGAGTTCACTGGGTAGCAGCGGTTCGCAATTTGGCGGAAACATCCTCCACGCCCGGCCAGTTCCAGACGTTGTCTCTCAGCAAAAAACGCCAACTGTTCGTGGCCTCAACGTACCTAGCATTTTCCATCACCAGCGCATGTGGAATCAACGCGGCTCGTAATATCGTAAAATCCTCATTAAACCGACATCACCTACATTCCGGTTCAACGCGGGTTCCTTTATCTGGTCGCGATCATGGACTGGGCGACCCGCCATGTCCTCGCATGGCGGTTGTCGAATACCATGGATGCCTCCTTCTGCGTCGATGCCCTGAATGAGGCGTTGGATCGATACGGCAAACCGGAGGGCTTCAACACTGATCAGGGAAGCCAGTTCACCAGCTTTGACTTCACCGGCGTTCTTAAAGCCGCCGAGATCACGATCTCCATGGATGGGCGGGGCCGGTGCATGGACAACATCTTCATCGAACGTCTGTGGCGCTCGCTCAAATATGAAGCCATCTACCTGCATGAATTGACCGACGGCTTCAAGGCCGAACAGGTTATCGGCGAGTGGATGGACTTCTACAACACTGAACGGCCCCATTCGGCCTTCGACGGAAAAACACCGGCGGAAGCCTACGGCGCAACTAGGCCTATGGATATGATGGATAAGCCTGACGGCTTACCCACATCCCCACAGGCTCCACAACAGCAACAAGATGTGATAAACAGGATTTTAGCAGCATGATTAGCAATCGGAATACACCTTAACTGCGCTGCCAAACTGTCCAACGAAGTGGGACCACCTCATTTAACGTGCGAGTGCCCCAATGCAGATAAACAATTCCCCTGCCACTGATCAGCCGTAATGAATAGAATGTTCAAAAAAATACCCTTCTAGTTTTCATCACAATACGGCATCAAATTATTCATGACGGTGATTTGTTATGTTTACTTTACCCTTTGCCATGCTCCAAGGCACCTTTTAGTGACAACCCTTCACTATGAAGACATGCGACGAAGTGCCCTTCCGTAATCTCCCGAAGAGCAGGTACCTGCGTGCGGCACTCATCTGTTGCATATTTGCAGCGGGTATGGAAGCGACAACCAGCCGGCGGGTTTGTCGGGCTTGGACGTTCGCCTGTTAAAAAGACCGGCTGCATGACCTGTTCAGGGTTTGCTTCAGGAATCGCAGACATTAAGGCTTCGGTGTATGGATGCCGGGGGGAGTAGTATAACTTCTCTGTCGAGGCAATCTCAACGATCTGTCCCAAATACATCACGGCGACCCGGTCACAGGCATAGGCGACTGCCGCAAGGTCGTGGGCGATAAATAAGTAAGTCAGATTAAGCTCCACCTGCAGGTCTTTAAGCAGGTTCAGAATTTGGGCTTGAATGGACACATCAAGTGCGGAGACCGCCTCATCACAGACAATGAATTCAGGATGCAGGATCAAGGCGCGGGCAATGGCAATTCGCTGCCTTTGTCCACCACTGAAAGCGTGGGGGAAACGGCTTAGGTGGCCTGTGTTGAGGCCACAACGTTGGGCCATATCAACAACCTGGTCATTCAGGTCTTTGCCTTTCGCCAGTTTATTCGCGAGCAATGGCTCGCTAATTATATCCTGTACGGTCATCCGGGGATTAAGCGAGGCGTAAGGATCCTGGAAGATCATTTGCATGTTGCGCCAAATTTTTCTGAGACCGTTTCTGTTGAGGCCCATGATATCAATGCTGTTGCCGTCTTGCTCATAGACGATCTCGCCGCTGGTGGGTTCAAGCGCCCGCAGGATAGCTCGGCCAAGAGTTGTTTTACCTGACCCGCTTTCCCCAACAAGCCCAAGTGTCTCACCCCGCTGGATATCAAAGCTTACTCCATCAACGGCCTTGAGGTAATTAGCCGGTCGTCCCAGAATCCCTGTTTTACCAACAGGAAAATGTACTTTTATGTCAGTGACCCGAAGAAGGCGACTCATGATGAAATCTCCTTTTCCGTATTTTCATGAATGAAGCAATGAACTTCATGGATGGGTGATAATTGACTGGTGGGCGGAAATTGAGTGTCACACCGCCCTGGAATAAAGGAATCACAACGCGGGTGAAAAGCACATCCTGGTGGACGCTCAAACAGGCTTGGAACCGAGCCTCGAATTGAAGTCAGCTTTCGCCTGTCGCTCAAATCGCCAAGTCGAGGAATAGCACTTAACAGGCTCACCGTGTAGGGGTGTTGTGGGTTGTTGAAAATCTCTGAGACTGGTCCCTTCTCGACGATTCTCCCCATATACATGATGGCCACTTCATCGGCAATCTGGGCAACGACCCCAAGATCATGGGTAATGAAAATCATCGACATACGAAGTTCATCTTTGAGATTGCGCATAATCTCAAGTATCTGGGCCTGAATCGTGACATCGAGTGCCGTAGTCGGTTCATCGGCGATGAGGATAGAAGGGTTGCAGGCGAGAGATTTTGCAATCATCGCTCGTTGACGCATCCCGCCAGAAAATGAGTGCGGGTATTGGTCTACTGCCTGTTCCGGGTCGGGAATTCCAACCTTATCAAGCAGATCAATCACGCGCCTGCGCGCTTCTGCCTTTGTCACCTTAAGATGAAGCTGGATGACTTCCCCGATCTGATCGCCGATTTTATGGATCGGGGAAAAGGAACTCATCGGTTCCTGAAAGATCATTGACATTTGATTGCCGCGGATAGAACGAATTTCCTTCCCATCCTTGTTTAGAGGTGCAATATCAATTGGAGACTGGTCTTCCGTTGGCCGAAAGTTGATTTCTCCCGAGCTAATCCTTACTTCCCTTGGCAACAGACGGAGCAAAGCCTGGGAAGTTATGCTTTTCCCGCATCCAGACTCTCCAACCAAAGCCAGAACCTTTCCGGCGGGTAATTCTAAATCAATGCCTTGGACAATGGGAATGTCATCTCCGTCAAAATCGAGAGTGATATGGAGGTCACGGATTTCAAGTAATACGCCTTTTTTCATAACGCGACCTTATTTTGAGTAGGGGTCAGCGGCATCACGCATGCCATCACCGACGAAATTAAAGGCGAGGACCGCAACGATGATGAACAGCCCGGGAATTAACAGCCAGGGCATGTGTGAAATTGAGCGCACATTTTGTGCTGCAAAGAGAAGAACCCCCCAACTCTCTGCCGGTTCTCGAAGACCCAGACCAAGGAAACTTAGCGACGTTTCGGCAAGCAGGATTTCCGGAAAGGCGATGGTAACATCGACGATCATATAACTCATAAATGCCGGTAACAGGTGACGCAGAATTATTCTCATGTCCGTGCAACCCGAGAGCCGTGCTGCGACCGTAAAGTCTTCCTCACGCAAGGCGAGAAGTTTACTTCGGACGGTCCGCGCGAGGTGGGTCCATCCAATCATGGCAAGAATCACCGTGATTGCGAGATAAACCTGCAATGAACTCCATTCTCTTGGCAGAGCAGCACTTAAAGCGAGCCACAAAGGCAAGGTGGGTATTGAGCGGATGAATTCGATCAGACGCATGATCAGGTTATCAATGATTCCACCAAAGTACCCTGCGATACCACCGATGATCGCCCCTAGAATAAAGGCAAACGTAACCCCGACAAGGCCAACGGACAAAGAAATTCTTGTTGCATACAGAGAGCGGGAAAAAACGTCCCGCCCAAGGGAGTCCGTTCCAAAAAGGTGTACGAACCCACCCTTCGCCCCAAAGAAATGGATATCGGTTTCAACCAATCCCCAAAATTTATAAGGGCTTCCCGTTACAAAAAATTCGATTGGCCAAAGCTTGGTTTCATCGACAACGGCAATCTTTCTCAGGGTTACCGGGTCACGTTTTGTGGATCGGGAGTAAACAAACGGACGGAGATGAAAATTCCATTCGGAATCAAAAAAGTGGATGCCCATTGGGCCACTCGCCAGGTATTTGTTATTGCGCTCCGTCGGAATTTCCGGGCTGAGGATTTCCGCAAATACTGCAGAAAAAACCAGTAGCGAAAGCATGATCATACCAACGAGGGCCATGTGGTGTTTTTTGAATTTCCACCACATCAGTTGCCACTGGGTGGCCATTTCGGGACGGCGATTACTTTTTTTAAGTTTTGGTATAGCGAGCACAGGACTTGTCATTTCATTAATTCCCTTGCATTCGAATACGCGGATCGATGAGGATCAGCAAGAGATCAGAAATAAAAGTTCCGATGATAGTGAAAGCGCAGTAAATGAGGACCATACCTCCCGCCAGATACATATCCTGATTCAGGAGGGAATGGAGAAAGAGGGGGCCTGTGTCAGGAAGAGACATTACTACCCCAACAATGGGAGCCCCCGAAATAACGTAGGTCAGCCGCCATCCAAGAGTCGCGACAATCGGGTTCAATGCCATCCTGACCGGGTATTTCAGCAGGAGGCGCATAGGTGACAACCCGCCCGCTCGCGCTGCCATGACATACATTTTATCAAGCTCATCAAGGGTCGAGGCCCGCACCGTGCGTATCAGGTAGGCTGTTCCAGCAGTTCCAAGAACAATGACCGGCACCCAGAGATGCTCAATGAGATTACCCACTCTGCCCCAACTCCAGGGCGCATCCTGGTACTCAGGTGAAAATAGCCCGCCAACGCTTTGGCCGAACCATTTTTGGCCGAGGTACATGAGAATGAGTGCGAGTAAGAAATTCGGGGTCGCGAGCCCCACATACCCGGCGGTAGAAAATAAATGGTCAGTGGCCGAGTATTGCCTGACCGCTGAATAGATGCCTATCGGTATGGCAATCAAGTACATCAAGAATAGAGTTGAAAATGCCAAGGCCAACGTGAGCGGGAGGCGGTCGCCAATCACATCAGCAACAGGACGTCGCCACTCCCAAGAATATCCCATATCGCCTCTGAGGACCATGTTGGATACCCAAGAGCCATATTGAATGTGCCAAGGCTGATCAAGGCCCAACTGGTGACGCATATTGTCCAGTTCTTCAGTGGTGATGGGTGCTCCGGCCTGTTGGCGTTTATTCGCGTATGAATCAGCAAAATCGCCGGGAGGGAGCTGTATTAGGATGAAGGCAATGACCGAAACGGCGGCCATCGTCAAAACCATGTACACAAAGCGGCTAAAAACGAATCTTATCATGAAATTTCCAAAGTCGTTATTTTGTAAGCCTTCTTCATCTCGACCAGAGAAACTCTAGTCTTAATAAGGCTCAACATGGATCGTTAGAGTCGTGTTGTATCATTTTAAAAGGCGTCGGGGGCAGGACCAGCCTGCCCCCGACTCTATTTGATACGGCCTATTTAAAGGACCATTGATCAGCACGGTATGGATAGTCATATCCGTAATTGAAATGACTGACGTTCCAACCCTTGGGAATATTGGTGAGTTTGTTTGACACCACGAGCGGCCGTGGAAGGCTGCCCATCGTTCCAATAATCACCAGGTTCTCAAGATTGATCTTCACCATTTCGGATCCGATCTCCATGTAGCGTTTGCTTCCCGGAAGAACTGTTTTCCATACTTCCGAAAGCTCAAACAGACGTTTGGCCCAGGCTGGTGGTTCTTCTCCAGAAGCCCCTTTTGAGCCAACCCAGTCCCGCCAAGGAACCCCGACCAACGGGCCGATGTCACTGTAGGGTGGGATGTATACGTCGATTTGACTAATCATCGTCGGCTCGTAAGGAACATCCCATTCCATATTGATGTCGCTGGTACTTGCAGCCGCTTTTTCCCGCATCAACTGGGTTGTGACTTCCTTGACGGTGACGTTAATGCCAACCTTTTTCCAATAGCTGGAAACAAGCGTACCAAACTCTGAGGAGCTGTGTTGCGCTGTATACTCCCAAAGCAGGGTGAAGGGCTTGCCATCAGGTCCTGTTCGAACACCGTCAGAACCCATTTTCATACCCATTTCGTCAAGCAGGGCACCTGCAGCAGCCGGGTCGTGAGCAATCAGATAATTGCGATCCGCATCAGTTACAAATGGCACGCCGATCGGCACAGCTTGCTCTGGCTTGCCTAGGCCAAACCAAAGAACTTCGTTTAGTTCGGCACGGTTGATCGCCAAAGACATCGCTTTTCTAAAGCGAACATCGCTGTAAACAGCGCGTAAGCTCGGGTCCTTGATCGTTTGGTTGAAAACAAGATACGGGCCGTATGCGCCGGACGGACGATTTACTGTATAATCACCCTTTCCTTCGCCTTCTTTAAGGACGGGGAAGTTGTTAAGAGCCATCGTCTGGGTCTTGACATCTACTTCACCATTCAAAATTGAAAGAACGAACAATTCCTGATCGAGGAAACGCTCGTGCTGGCGGTCGATGTACGGCAGTTGCTGACCTGAGCTATCCACTTTGAAGTAATACGGGTTGGCGACATATTGACGTCGCTGCGTATTGGTTTCAAATTCGATAAGATGGCTTTCAAGTGTCGGACGGCTCAACGCATGTGCCGTAATGTTTTCTGCATCTTTCCACTTGTGCCAGATCAGACCAAAGCGCTGTACCCATCCTTCGGCACCAGCCGCTTTTGCTTCTTCCTCAGCCTTGGGATTATATTTGAGGAGATAAGGCATATAGTGATGCTTGGGTGCGTATGCCGCAAAGTATGAGCCTCCCGTCGCCAGAAAATGCAGAAGCCCAGGATAAGGAGCCGCAAAATCAAATCTGACCGTTTCGGTATCAATCTTTGTTACATCAACGGACTTGCCTCCGACCATCCAGACGGACGGCACAACTTTATGAAGGTCTTTATTCTTGATGATGTCATTAATATAGAAAACAATATCATCGGCGGTGAAAGGGTGTCCGTCGGACCATTTGTGCCCCTTACGTAATGACATCGTGAGTGAGGTGAAATCATCGTTCCATTTCCAGGACTTGGCAACGTTTGGAACCAAAGTTTGCAGATCATCACTGATACGAACAAGGTTGACTTGACGCCAACTCAGAATTTCAGATGTACCGGATTCAAGCGCCTTTGACATGCCACGAAGCATGCCGCCATATTTACCGCACTCTGTATACGGTAATGAAACAAGCGCCTCTTCTGGAACGCGCATATCAACCTTTGGCAATTTACCAGATTTGACTTGATCGGCGAACAAAGGATTACCGGAGAGAGCGAGCTTTTGGCCGGTTTGTTTTTGGAAATCCCCCAAGTCAAGTTGCTGGGGGTATGATGTTTTCACACCCTGTGGATCGGCCACTGTTGGACACACTGCAGCGTGAGCTGTGCCCGTCGTAGCCACGGAAGCAAGTAAAGCGGTACCGAAAATCACTCCCGATAAAACCTTGCTCACTGACATATAATTCTGAACCATTTAGATAAACCTTCCTGATTGGTTAGGTTAAGTTTTATTTATTCGATTTGGTAACCAAGCCAATATCGATTTGCCGAAACTATAACCCGACATTTCCCATGTGCTCGTAACAACTGGCACGATCATACAAAATTTCACCGTTTTCTGAAGAACTATTTTCTCCAACCATCCGACACCTCCGGTTTTGACGGCTTAACGGCGTTTCGAATGCCATTTTTCGATAATTCCCGTTATCCAGACGCACTTCTCCCGTCAATTTCATATTGCCGTTGTTTTCCCCCGGTCTACACCGGGACGGGTCTTGGTCGTAGATCATCAATCAAGGCCAGGATTTTCTGGAACAAGATTTTCGACACAGCGACCTCGGCTAATTGGAACGTGACATAACGGCCATGACTGACAACCTTGGCTCCGATCTTGACCAGCTTCTCCCGTAGCGTGGTCAGCGACCAGTGTTCGACCTCCTTCGGCAACGCAAGCGTCCGCATGAAGTTGCCCAGATTGTAGGCCAGGGCGTGAAGCTGGAGCCGCACCTCGTTATTGCGGAACTTGCTGCAGGACAGCCGCGTCCATTTGATGGCGTACTTGCCTTCCTTGATGTACTGCTCCGCTGTCCCACGGTGATTATAAAACGCTACCACCCGTTCGGCTGGGCGGCTCAGGTTAGTGACGATAAAGCCGACACGGGGGTACAACTCGCCGGGATGCCATTCCACCTTGGCAACAACCCGCCGTTTCTTGCTCCACGATCCGGCCTGATAGCTGAAGCTGGCGTAATAGCGCCGCACATGGTTCGGTGGGCGACCGACGGGGCGGGTCAGCAGGTGGGCAATGCATTCTTGAAGAATCTTGTTGGCTTTGAGGCGGATGGCATACTTGAAATCCTCGGCTTCCAGAAATTCATAGATGTCCGGCGAGGCGAAGGCGGCGTCCCCTCGGAAATAGCGACGCAGGTTCCGTTCCCGGTAACGCTCGACGACCGG
>JACNJU010000007.1 GCA_014382375.1 Rhodospirillaceae bacterium | reverse complement strand
AGTACAGGGGTTAGTGAATGTGGCCCGTGACGACCATCTTATCGGCCCGGTATCCCTGAACATCTTGGTCATTGCCCAATCGGGTGAGCGCAAAACCAGTGCAGATCATCGCCTGTCGAAGGCAATCCGCGAATGGGAAAATGAAGAACGCGAAGCCCGCGCACCTGATATTAAAGCGAATGGTGCGACCTACGCAGCTTGGGAAGCAGAACGCGACGGGCTTCTGTCAAAGATTAAAAGCAATGCCGACAAGCCGAAAGAAAAACTGGATGGTCTGAAAGCTGATTTGCAGAACGTCGATCTCAATCGGCCCAGTGTATTGCCTAATGTATCTCTTTTTAATGAAGACGTGACGCCCGAAGGTCTTTCGCAACACCTTGCCAGCGGCTGGCCGTCATCATCGCTTTGGTCTGACGAGGGCGGACTTATTGTAGGTTCACACGGCATGGGCGACGATTCAGCCATGCGGTACTTTGCCTTGCTCAACAGGATGTGGGACGGCCATTCATTTGAACGCAAACGCACAACGGCAAAGAGTTTTATTATTGAGGGTCGCCGCCTCACCTGCTCCCTGATGATGCAGGAAACCGTTATGGCACGGCTTCTCGGAGCGGCTGGCGGCGTTTCCCGTGGCATTGGTTTTATGGCCCGCTTTCTTATCGCTTGGCCCGCTTCGACTATGGGGAAACGCCCATATCGGTCCGGTGACATGGCATCGACCTCGCTTTTGGCGTTTGATAGCCGTATTCGTGAAATTCTTGGACATGACCTTCCCACGGTTGGCGATAACATGGCTCTGGAACCGCAACCACTACACCTGTCAACGGAAGCAATGACGGTATGGATCAATTTCCATGATGAGGTGGAACAGTCCCTTGGCGGTCTTGGAGAGTTTCAGGATGTCAAGGATTTCGCCGCAAAGACAGCCGAGAACGCCGTCAGAATTGCTGCGATATTTCATGTTTTTGAGCATGGTCCGAGCGGACATATTTCTGACAAAGAAATTCATGCTGGTGCGAAACTGGCGGCGTGGCATTTGTGGGAAGCCCGTCGCGCACTGGGCGCATTTGATACCCCTCAGGAGATTAGCGATGCAATGCTGCTTGTGGAGTGGTTGATACGCCAAGGCGGAGGATGTGACCTTACAGCAATTGGGCGTTTAGGCCCTAACCAGCTTAGAAAATCCAAAACCCGTCGTAGTGACGCCTTGAAGCTGCTGGTAACATCAAATTGGGTTGCCGAGATGAAAATTAGCGGCAGGACCAGTGTGCGTGTAAACCCGAAAGTGATGAAGGAGGCGGCAGAATGAGCGCCTTAGAAAAATGGTTACTTCCTATTGAAAGTGATGGGGCTGCTACTTCTGCTACTTCCGCTACTTCAGTCGATAAACCGCAGAAATCTGCGCTGTTTCAGGTAGCAAGCCACTTGCTACCTACTGCTACTTCTGATGAAGCGATGCATAAAGTAGCAACAGGTAGCAGTGGAGTTGCTACTTCTAAGTCATTGAAAAATATGGCTGGAAGCAACGAAGTAGCGGAAATCGCAGAAATCGCAGGGGATAAAACTACGCCCACCGACGATACCGAGCGGTTTGAAGAACGAGCCGCCATTGTCCAATACGACGCCGGTATTCCCCGCGAATGGGCAGAGGGTTTTGCGCGGCTATATGTTATGCCACGCCATCCCGACTTTACCGAAGAGGACTGGCAGACCCTTATAGATGATGCCGGACGGTTTATGGACCAGTGGGCCGTGCAGGTGGCTTCTATGGGCTGGTCCGTCGGGGAAGTATTTGGCGTTAATTACGATAAGCCGGATGCTCGTATTGATTTGAAGGGCCTTGTCCTGTGCATCGGCGGCCATGAGGTCATTGCCGTTAGTGCTGACACAGTGACGATCCAGACGGCATCTGGCGCACGACAGAGGATATTTCGCCGTGCAGATGAGCAATCACCGGGGCGTGTTCCTGTGTGGGAGATAGGCTATGATTGAGCAATTGCAGAGCAAACTCGATGAGGCCCAGAAGTTGACGGCTACAGCAATTCGTAAAACGGACAAGCCTGAATTGGCACAATTGATTGCACACCTTGCTCTTTGCCAACGGGTGCTTCAAGAGATCAAGGCCACAAATCTTCCTGACAATATCGGGAAGCAATAAACTGGGACGCTATGTCCTTAATTCTCTGGCGGCAGCACTTCTTGGCAAACTTCATCAATGAGATGTTCCCGACCTATATCAATCAAATGCAGCCGCTTCTCCTGACCAGTTAAACGAGAGCCAACGCCCTGCGTCATCGCCAGCACCAGCGATTGATCGCCCATGTCTAACCAGAAGCCGCGCCGCACCAGCTTATTGTCAGCGTCCCTTGCGAAGGGATCGTCATGGTTAGCGGACAGGTCGGGTTGGTAGAAGTTGGGCATTTTGTTCTCCGGTGATGCTGTTAGGTGGATTTGACTGTGCCAAGCCAGTCGGGCCAACTTATCCAGCCTTTATCTTTGTATAATGCATCAGGCTTGGCTGGGATATTGTCAGGTCGCTCCTGCTTTCCGTCTATTCCGAATTTTATATAGTTTACCCAATCATTCTTGGTTTTTAGGTCAAGGGAGTGGGCAAACTTTCGTGCTTCCACAAAATTCTTCCAGCCACCAATCCGCCTTTTGTGACCTAAGAAATCAGCCCAATTGGTCCATCCTTTTCCTTCATAAATCTGATTTACCCACATAGGTACGTTGCCTTTTACCTCGGCGGTCAAAATCCCTTGTTTATGCTTCTTTTGCCAATCTGATCTACTAGTGACCCCCAATGACCGCGCCAAGTTTTGGCAATCAGTATATGAAATCCAGTTCCCCGGTTGTCTCCCTGCGCCAAGCCAGTCGTGCCAATCCACCCATCCATTTTCTTCGTATATCTGATTTGGGGCTGCTGGAATTTTGTCAGGTTTTGACCGGAGTTCTCGAATTTCGCCCTTACAATATTTACGCCATTCCACTGAACTTTGAATATTTAGACTGCGTACATACTTCATAGCTTTCAGATATGGCCAGTAGGTTCGATTTTGGTTAGGTGTGTAATCGTTCCCAAACCAATCAGGCCAATCTATCCAACCAAATTCCTTGTAGGCGACTTCAGGATGGGCGGGTATGTCGCTCGGTATGATGTTGGCATCGTCACTGTTAGAGCGATATGTAACTAATTTTTTCCATTCTGAAATACTCGATATATTCTTTTTTCTGACAAAACCCCGCGCCTCTTTAAACGGCCTCCAACTGATCTTCGCTACCTTATCCCAAATCCGAAGTTCAATGGATTTAACGAAAGCCGCCTCATCGATTGTCTGCGGCAGCTTAACCGCACCATCAATGACTATTGGCCCCCCACCTTTCGGCTTCTTGCCTTCCGACACCGCCCGAAAATATTCGACAATGCGGTCATCATTGACAGCTAACGGCCTTATAGTCCGTACAACATCCTTAAACTCCGTGCCGTCAGCAAACTCATCTAAGTCAACATCGTCTGGTACGATCATCGGAACGATGATGTAGCCGAACTTTTTGCCGTCTGCCTTCCTCATCGCCCGGCCAGCGGCCTGAACAATGTCAACGGTGCTTCGTCTGGGATCAGCAAACAGGACACAGTCCACCGATGGGATATCGACGCCTTCTGTCAAGCAACGGGCGTTCGTTATCAGTCCACGTTTACTGGCTGCGAAATCGCGAAGGATGGTAGCCCGTTTGCTTGTCGGGACTTTGCTTGAAACATGGTGGCACTCGACCTTGGCCAACTCCGGGAATACTTCTGTGATGGCCTCCTGTTGCCGCATGAAGTTTTCAGCCTTGCGGATGCTGCCGTGGAACGAAATTGCCCGTTTGACCTTAAACTTGGTGTACGCCTTCCTGAGCGCCAGCCCAGCGGCCAATGAGCGGGTGGCGACCTCATCCAGTTCCTCGCCGCTAAACCGCAGATACTTGTTGTCGTTCCACAGGTCACGGATTTCCTGTTCTGAAATGCCGATAGTCACGAAACGGTAATCGCAGATGATAGGCTGCTTCGCTTCAATCGCCTCTTTGAAGGTCAATAACTCAAAAGTCTCACCGTATATATCTGGATCATCCATTGAAGCAATTTCATCTGACGATCCAATGAACTGCCGTTCTGTTGCCGTCATAAAGAGCCGCTTCTTGATCTTTACGTTCTTCTCGTAGAGCAGATGAGAAAACATCTTGTCCTTGCGTCCGACTGTCTTATGGGCTTCGTCCATGATTCCTAAATCAAATGACCTGTTCGCTTTCTTTGATGCTTTAGCCAAAACCTTGCCACTCTGATACGTGGTGAAGATAATGCGTGGCGTAGCCGTTCTTTTCCTCAGGAACGCAGCAATTTCATCTACTTTCGTTGTGCAGGGAACGCCAAGATCATACGTATGCGCTGTGAACTCGTCGGCATCAACGCTGCCAGAGCCAGTGTCGCTGCAAACGCATATCCAGTTGGGCATGACGTTATGAGTAAGATATTCGCGGGTCCATACATTGAGGGTCTGCTTGACCAGCGCGAGGCTGGGAACGGCGACGACAATCAGCTTTGCATCGAACTTCTGAGCAATCCAGAAGCCTGTCAGGCTCTTACCTGTGCCGCAGGGCATGATCATCTTGCCCCTGTTCTGCTTCTCATAAATGAAGTGCTTATCGGCGTTCTTGATCGCCTTCTTCTGATGCCACATCGGGCGCAGCTTCTTGGGCCGGGTTGGTGCTTTGCTTAATGCGGACTTGAGGCGCTTCCAGCCAGCAAGATTATTGTCGTCAAGTTCGGCAAAATCAGAGAATAGACGAAAGCCTGTCTTGTCCCCCGTAAGTTCCACTTTCCTGAGCGATTGGCTTGTCGTCGCGCAGATCAATCCGTAGTCGATATTTTTGCAAGTATGGAAAGCAAGAGCCGTAAACGTGGCGAGATCACCCTTGTTGGTTAGGCGCTTTTCGGGATTGCTACGGAACTTTGCTTGAATCGCCCAATACTTCTTATCTGTTGTCTCGGCTATGAGATCAATGCCCTCGTCGGCGTTTGGTAAATTCAGTTTGGTACGGACCCTCTTGGGGACATCATCCAGCATCCAGACATTGGCAAGTTTGCTTTCATACTCAGAATGGGTCTCCAGATATAACTGGACGACACGCTCAAACACGTCGCCCTTTTCCTTCGGCGTCATCATTGTAAGCCGTTGGAATAACGCCGACCACGAAGGTGATTTTCTAATGGCTGTATCAGCGTTCATTCTTGAATATGCCCCTACTTCCGCCGCCACTCCCACGGCTTCTTAAACTCACCCTGCCACATACCTACTCCCCGGCCACGGGCATCTTCTTCCTCATCAACATAGTCCATTGAATACCGACGGTAGGCAAGCGCCCAACCGCGCCTGACCATTTCAGCATTGATGTCATGCGGCCCAGCGTAGCAGACAGCGATGCGGCGCTTGTAGCGGTCCGTAGTCTCCCCCTTACAGGTGATCCAATGGGTCTCAATAATTTCTGCCAAGGCGAAGGTAGCCATTTCACCGCAGCGGTATTCACTGCCATCGGCTATCTTGCAAGTCTGTTTGCTCTCAGGTGCGTCAATGCCGTGGAGCCTGATCTTCGTGCCGCCGATCCAAATGGTATCTCCATCGACGATGCGGGGCTTGCCTTTGAGGTCGTCGGCGTGGGCTGGTGAAGCTATGAAGATCAGAATGAGAAGAAGTCTTATCATCACCGAAGTATATATCAGATAAGGCACTGGTCTTGAAATCCGATAAAGCCCATTCTGGCTGGTCCGCTATAGTGCGTATTTATGGCTGAAAACAGTCATTTTTTACCAATTTTATTTGAAGTTCATCCGGCCTGATACGGGCTGATTTGGACCCGTTCGGTTACATGTCGGTTACATTTTGAGTTAGGCGCGTTTCGACCAAATCCACATGCTGACGCCAATTGCAACAAGTGCTGGAGGGAATATCATCAATCCAAAGTTCTCTGGTTGGAGAAACTTATGCCAAAACCTGTACAAGTCCCCAATAACTAGCTGGTAGGCATGAACACCAAGAACCCAAACAACAGTAAATGAGATTAGTCCTTTAGATACTTTTGATGGCTTGAAACGATGTCGGTTTCGCCACACCTTGGGAACTGCAACAAAAGTCGCTAGTACCCCTCCAATGATTACACCAATTATACCAGCATCAATCAGGCTTTGAGTTTGTTGCTCATTCTCAGTTTCCGCAACTAACTCCATGATTTCCGTATCTGTGTATAAATTACCTTGTTTGATGAGTGGTTTGCAGTGCTGCAATAGCAAGCATTTTTTAAGTATGTGAACAGGGCAACGCTTCTGAGCGCAACGATACGGGTTATTGTTTTGCTCACTATTAGGGTCAGAACGCCTGATCTCTTCTAGATTGTTGAAAAAGTCTTGTTCTGCTTTCCTTATGGGTTCTAGTGCCTTTTTCACAGGGTCTTGAGCAGACAATTCACTCCCTGTGTAGGCTACCGTACACATCAATATGGTTATAATGATAGTTATCTGCTTCATGGAAATTCCTTCCTAAACACACTCTACCCATCACAACCTTGCCGCGCTAGTATCGTTGAAGGGTAGTTTTGAGGAAGGGACGGCGATTATGAAACGGATATTATTGATAGCATTGCTGGTAGGCTTGGCTTCACCGGCATGGGCAAGTTATTTCAAAGGCAACGACCTTCATAAAGTTTGCCAATCAAGTTCTAATGAAGATGTGTGCAGTGGCTATATCATGGGAATTGTGGATGCTACTGCATGGACAAAGGCCGATATTGCATTTTGCGTTCCGAAAGATAGTTCACTTCGTCAAGCAACAGACATTGTTACAAAGTGGCTCAACGAAAACCCTGAACATCGGCATCTCAGTGCTGCCGGGCTTGTCATTACAGCTTTAACCCTCGCTTGGCCCTGCCCCAAGTAACGGAGTTCAACGAATGAGCCGCATTGTTATCGCCTTGGTTATTGGGCTGTTTGAAATTTCCACAGCCGAAGCCGGCTACAAAGAAGGAAATGACATACACAGGCACTGTAGCCAACAAGAAAGCGAGTTTTATACAGGTGTATGCTTAGGGTACATCACAGGCGCTGTCGACGTGTTATCAGATGCGAAGTTCGCAGGCGCTTTTATAAACGACTTTGAAATAGGTTGTTGGTCGATAGCAGAAATTGAGTTGGGCCAACTAATAGACATAGTTAAAAAGTACCTCGTCGATCATCCAGAAGAGCGACACAATATAGCTACGTTGATTGTGCTAAGCGCCATTAGAGAGGCCTTCCCATGCTCCAAATAATGGAGTTCACACCATGACCCGCATTATTGCCCTTCTTTTTGTTTTTCTGCCGTTTGCACTCCCAGTAACAGCGATCTCTGCTGATTTCTCAGCCAAGGGAGATACTTTGTATTTTTCAGGATTCGTCAATATGGACGATGAAAAGGATTTCCTCTCTGTATTAAAGCAAAACGAAGGCATTAAAATGGTTGTCTTGGATAGTGAGGGGGGAAGGGTTCATCCTTCAACCCGAATAGCAAGCATGATAATTGATTTTGAATTAGACACCCATGTCGAAGGGGAATGTCTAAGTTCTTGTGCGCACTATTTCCAGCTTGCAGGAATTAAGAGGACAATGGGGCGCGGGTCGAGAATTGGTTACCATCAAACATTTTGGGAATATGAACACTTAAAGAAAAACTACGAAGAAGCGCCGGAGGAATGGAACAATGATAAGTTTTTGTTCGCAAAATGGATTGATGAAGTGGCAGTAAGGCAAATCTCAGAAGATTTGGAATACGCCCTTTCAAGAGGCGTAACTGCTGAATTTGCTATAAAAACGGTTCAGGTTGGTCTTGACAATGTGTGGTATCCTTTACGACCTGAGTTGATATCTGCTGGCGTCCTTACTGAGTAGGAGTTGGACAATGAAGAAGATAATTCTTATTGCGTTGCTCTTGCAGGGCTGCTCAACAATGGACATGGAAGAGGTTGGTGAGTCCGTTATCGTCACCGTCCCGTTTGTCGCTGCTGCGGTGCTTTTGCATTGACCGAGTAATTTACCGCAGCGTGTTATCTCACTCCATTAGTGAGCCGTTGCGGACTGCCATTCGCGGGTGGTGAGTAAATCTGCCAAGTCATCGGCATCTTCCATCGACATTCCAACGAGAGGTGTGCCTTCTTCCACCGCTGCAACACCGCTGCGCACATCAATGACAGCCCAACCGTCATCGCGTTTCTCAATAGTAAAAAGGGCCGTGTTTTTGCTCATGCGATGATGATAACCGGCAAAAATGCTGTTTTCAAATAGTTGCGGGGTCACACTGGCGTCTACCAATCACAACATAGCCACGCTAATATTCATTGATGGGGATTCAACTCAGGGGGGCGAACATGAAACGGATATTGTTGATAGCGTTGATAAGCGTGGCTACCCACAGCTATGGATGGTCGTCAGAAGTGGATACTTTCATACAAGAGAACGCTATGCCAGCCGGTGAATACCAATGGGAAATGTTTAGAGAGGTCGCTAAGAATAGCAAACGCCCACCCACAATAGATCAGCTTTCTAAAGTGTATAAAAAATTAAATGCCTCTTTTAATCCAGATACAATTTGGGGAGGGGTTATGGCTTCCAGCTTAGAAAGAGATGTTAGCTGCATGAAAGTGACGGGGGACGAAGGTCTCTGTCGTTGTCTTGGTGACGAACTACCAGCATATTTAACGTTTAGATCGTATGTGAAAATTGTAACAGGAGCGAGGGACCTTAATTTCTCAGGTTTTACGGCTGTGGAAATTAAACAGCTAATTGAAAGGACAATTTATGTCCGTGAGCAATGTGTCGCCGTCCAAAACAAAATGTAAAACACCCTAATTAACGGAGTTCAACGTATGAGCCGTCTCATCATCGCCGCGCTTGTTTTGATATCCTGCTCTGTAGCCGCGTATGCAGAGAAACCTGAGTTTTATTTCACAAGGGATATCGAAAACCCCTCATGTAGAGACTATCTTGACGCATATTCCAGAACAAAATTGATTGGTGAAAATGCGTATAAGGGACCTTATGAAGCTTGGGAGGCGTTTGGATGGATTAATGGCTATGTTACTGCTGTAAACAGAAATGTGGGGATGAAAACGGGTCACGGTGACGTTACTGATCTGTCTGAGAATGATACGAGAAGATGGGTAGCTTCATGGTGTAGAGACAACCCGAAGATATTGAGAAAGCTTTCAAATATGAGGGGGGCAACCTATTTGGAAGACGCAGTACGCGCCTTGATCAAAAGCCGTGAAGGAAAATAAAACTTTAAACTCCCTCGTCGCATCAACCGCTTCCACATCAAACCCTGAACACCCGCCCCCGACACACCACCCAAGCCTGAACGCATAACACGCTACAAGATCGGCAATTTCTCAGGTGTGTTAGTTAGGGGTGCCTTTTAAAGCCAAATATCCTTTCTGCCTCAATATGTTAAAGGTATTAGGGTACCCCATTTTCCAAAAAAAATTCAGGTGTGACGTACAAGCCCCCCCCTTCCTCTATGTGTTAGTAACGACCTTGGTTTCTACGGGGTTGAGGCAGTATCAGTTAGTTATTCGCCAAGAATTTGCAAAAAGTGTCCATGCAGTGCTACAGCACCCGCCCGTGGTCGCGGCCAGCCGGGGGTACCCCCCCCTTTTTGATGCATATATCCTCGTCAGAACAGCCTCCATAAGCCATTTTTATGCCCTCAGTGGCCCCTTTGTCAGTGTTCACGCCCATACCCCAAAACAGGCTGAAATTCACTCTGGTGGTTGCTAATTGGTTGCTAGATACAAACAATGCCCTAGCTGAAAACAGCTAAGGCATTGATTTTATTGGTAGCGGAGGAGGGACTCGAACCCCCGACACGCGGATTATGATTCCCATTTCCTATAAAGGCAGCATCCCATATAAGCCGTCATATACATGATAATCAAAGACTTATAAGAAACGCCTTCAGACATGCTCCGCCATTGATACTTGTTGCTACAGTTGCTATTCTGTTGCTAGCAATTTGTTCGGAGGGAATGTTATGGCCAAGATTACCAAGCGGATCGTCGATTCATTAAAGCCGGGAAACATCGCTTGGGACGGTGAAGTCTCCGGGTTTGGGGTTCGATGCCAGAGAAAGGCCAAGGTGTACATTGTCAAGACCGCCATCAGCGGGCGTCCACGCTGGTTTACCATCGGTAAGCACGGTTCCCCTTGGACAGTTGAGAAGGCTCGCACAAAGGCTAAAAGCATCATCGGTGATATTGCTGACGGAAAAGCCCCTGCAAAGGACCGTGATGCTAACAAGGACAAGCCCACCGTCGCCACGCTTTGTGAACGCTACTTGGAAGATTATGCCAAGGAGCATAAAAAGCCCTCTAGCTTGAACTCGGATCAAAAGAACATCGACAATCATGTCATACCCCTTCTGGGCCGAGAGTTTGTCGCCAGCGTAACCCTCGCCGACATAGACCGATTCAAGAGGGCCGTGAAAGACGGCAAGACCGCCCGTAACCGCAAAAAGGAACAACAAGGAGGCCCAAAAGTTACCGGGGGCAAAGGCGTTGCCAACCGTTGCATCGCTTTGCTTTCCAAGATGTTTAATCTGGCCGAACGCTGGGGTTGGCGGCCCGATGGTTCCAACCCTTGCCGTCACGTTGACCGTTACCCGGAAAACCGGCGTGAGCGATTTCTGTCAGATAAGGAACTGTCGGTATTAGCTGGTGAACTTAACAAGGCGGAAGGCGAGAACCTATATTCCGTCGCCGCAATACGCCTATTGATATTTACTGGGGCGAGACTTGGCGAAATCCTTAACCTCAAATGGGAGCAAGTCGATATGCAGCGGGCTATGCTCCTACTGCCGGACAGCAAGACTGGACAAAAAGCCGTGTTCCTCTCTGCCCCAGCACTAGACGTGCTGGCGAACCTCCCCCGCATGGAGAATAATCCATTTGTCATCTGCGGAGATAGGGAAGGTGCGCACTTGGTGAACCTTCAAAAGCCTTGGAGACGTGTCCGGAAAAAGGCCAAGTTGGAGGACGTGCGCTTGCATGATCTTCGCCATTCCTTTGCCAGTGTGGCCGCCTGTTTCGTCGAGCACCAGGTTCCAATCGACCCAGGCTTCGGTCCAACG
>JACNJU010000036.1 GCA_014382375.1 Rhodospirillaceae bacterium | reverse complement strand
GTCGAAATTATCGCCAAACCAGGTGCCGCCAGAGCTGCTTTTCATCACTTGCAGCAATTGGTCGGGCGATACGTGCAGTCTTTCGGCTTCGCTCAGCACTTGCCTTACGGCGGTTACGGAAGCGGCGGCGACGAAGTTGTTGAGGACCTTGCTGGCCATGCCCTTGCCCAATCCACCGAGGAAATGAAGGTCGCGTCCCATGACCTCAAGCAAGGGCCTTACAGGTGCGGCGGTTTTCTCGTCGGCACCGATCATAAACGACAACCGTTTTTCCATCGCCGCAATGGGTGCCCCCGACATGGGGATATCAAAGAACGCGACATCGTCAGGAAGCAGGGCACGCACTTCCCCGATAAAACGCGGTGAAACCGTCGAGGCCAGCAGGCAGAGTTTCGGGTAAGCCGGGTGTTTGAAAATAGCCTGTTCCCCGAAATATAGATCAAGGGTTTGTTGGCGGTCCCTGACAACGGAAATCAACACATCGACGCGCTCGCAAAACGCATTTGCCGAGGCGATCATGTGGTTGGCGAAGTCGCCAAATTCTTCTGTCGGCCTGACATCATATCCATGCACAGTGAAGCCAGCCCCGGCGAGAGCGTTGGCCATCGGCAAGCCCATGGCGCCACAACCGGCAACGCCGATGGTTTTGCTGAAAATTTCATTTTCGGCGTTGTCTGGCATGTTGTTTTCACTGACCATTTAAATGTTGCGCGCTGGGTAAAGGTAGCATGCGATTTTGACCCTTGAAATGGCTCAATTTTCAAGCCTTTTATGACCCTCCACGCGGTTGTACCAGCCCCGCTAACATGCTAGATTTTGGGACCTAGAGTCGCCACTTTAAGGGGGGCTCTAAATCTTTTTTAACTCATTGAATTCATTGGATTATTATTTGTGACGACGCCTTCCGACACACCCCCGCCCGAAGCCCCTGAGGAATTGGGCGTTTCCCCCGTTTCAATCGAAGAAGAAATGCGCGGCTCTTACCTTGATTACGCCATGAGTGTGATCGTCAGTCGCGCCTTGCCGGACGTTCGCGACGGCTTGAAACCGGTGCATCGGCGGATCCTCTATTCGATGAAGGAAAACGGTTATGAATACAATAAACCGTTCCGCAAATCGGCCCGCATCGTCGGTGATGTGATGGGTAAATATCACCCCCATGGTGACCAGTCTATTTATGACGCCATGGTCCGAATGGCCCAGGATTTTTCCATGCGTTTGCCGCTGATCGACAGCCAGGGCAATTTCGGCTCCATGGACGGCGACCGGGCCGCTGCCATGCGCTATACGGAAGCCCGTCTGGCCCGTTCGGCCCACTCGCTGATTGAAGACATCGACAAGGACACCGTCGATTTTAGGCCCAACTATGACGAATCGGAAAGCGAACCGACGGTTCTGCCGGCCCAGTTCCCAAATTTACTGGTCAACGGGGCCGGCGGTATCGCCGTCGGCATGGCGACAAATATTCCGCCGCACAATCTGGGCGAGGTGATTGATGCCTGTTGCGCCCTGATCGACAATCCGGCGATCACTATAGATGAAATCATCCAGAACCATGTCCATGGGCCTGATTTCCCCACCGGGGCGTCCATTCTGGGCCGTCAGGGCATCCATTCGGCCTTCCGCACTGGCCGTGGCTCTGTGGTCATGCGCGGGCGGGCGACAATCGAGGAAATCCGTAAAGATCGCCAGGCCATTGTCATTACCGAGGTACCTTTTCAGGTCAACAAGGCGCGCATGGTCGAACAGATGGCCGAATGCGTCCGCGACAAAAAGATCGAAGGCATATCGGATCTGCGCGATGAATCAGACCGGGACGGCGTCCGCGTCGTCGTCGAGATCAAGCGCGACGCCATCGCCGAAGTCGTCTTGAACCAGCTTTATCGCTTCACCCCCCTGCAAACCAGTTTCGGCGTCAACATGTTGGCCCTTGATGGCGGCATGCCAAAATTGATGAATCTGCTGGAAATCATTCAGGCGTTTGTCGATTTCCGGGAAGTGGTTATCCGTCGCCGGGTTATTTTCCTGCTCGGCAAGGCGCGTGAAAAGGCTCATATCCTGGCCGGTCTTGCCGTCGCCGTTGCCAACATCGACGAGGTTATCAAACTGATCCGGGCCGCCAAGGATTCAGGCACGGCCCGCCAGCAGTTGATGGAACGCGCCTGGCCAGCCCAGGATATCGAACCAATGATCAAATTGCTTGATGAGCCGGGCAGGGCTGTCGTCGATGGCAAATACAAGCTGTCCGAGGAGCAGGCCAAGGCGATTCTTGAACTACGCCTGCATCGCCTTACCGGGCTGGAACGGGACAAGATCGCCGCCGACCTGGCCGAATTGGGCGCCGAAATTGCGGAACATCTTGCTTTACTGGCCTCGCGCGAACTGTTGCTTAAGTTGTTGCGCGAAGAGTTACTGGAAATGCGCGAACAGTTCGCCACCCCCAGGCGCACGACGATCGATGATAACGAGTTCGAGCACGATATTGAGGATCTGATCCAGCGCGAGGACATGGTCGTCACCGTCTCCAATACCGGTTACATGAAGCGGGTACCGCTTTCCACATACAGGGCGCAGAAACGCGGCGGCAAGGGCCGCAGCGGCATGAGCACCCGGGACGAGGATTTTGTCTCTCAGGTGTTCGTCGTCAACACCCATACACCGGTGCTGTTTTTCTCATCAACCGGCATCGTCTACAAGCTCAAGGTCTACAAATTGCCCTTGGGCTCGCCGACCTCGCTTGGCAAGGCGATGATCAATTTGCTTCCTCTGGATGAAGGCGAAAGCATCACCACCCTGATGCCGCTGCCCGAAGACGAGGAAAGCTGGGGCGAGCTTTCGGTGATGTTCGCCACCGCATCGGGCGGGGCGCGGCGTAATTCCCTGTCAGACTTCACCAACGTCAAGGCCAACGGCAAAATCGCCATGAAGCTGGACGATGATGACCAGTTGATCGGTGTTCAGGTGTGTTCCGAATCCGATGACATCCTGCTTTCTTCAAAAGACGGCAAATGTATTCGTTTCCCGGTCACCGATGTCCGCGTCTTTTCCTCCCGCTCCTCGACCGGGGTGCGCGGCATCAGGCTCGATGGTGATGACAAGGTGATTTCCATGTCGGTTCTCAGCCACGTCAAGGCAGAAGTTTCAGAGCGTGATGAGTATCTGCAATCGATCAGCGCCTCTCGAAGGTTGGCTGGCGGAGATTATTCGGAAAGACCCGATGACAAAATCCAGGACGAGGCCCGCGCCGAGCGCCTGAACGAACCGCTGTTTGCTGAAATGGGTGAAAATGAAGAATTCATCCTGACCCTCGCCGATGATGGCATTGGCAAGCGCACTTCGGCCTATGAATACCGGATTTCCAAACGCGGTGGCAAAGGGATCGCCAGCATCGATCTGAAACGACCAAAAGGCCAGACGACCAGCGTCGTCGGTTCTTTCCCCGTTGAAATCAATGACCAGTTGGTCATGGTTTCCGATGGTGGCCAGTTGATCAGGTGCCCGGTTGCCGGTATCAGCGTTGTCGGCAGATCTTCGCGCGGGGTCACCATCTTTAATGTCGCTGACGAAGAACGGGTTGTATCGGTCAGCCGTTTGAACGACGATGAAGATGACAGCGACGAAGAAACTGGCGAGGGAACAGGCGAAGAGGTGCTCGAAGATGTGCCAGCGCCCTTAACACATGATCCCGCGCCAGACTCGGAACCCTCTTAAGGGAAGGACCATCCCATGGCTGAACCGCGTATCGGCATTTATCCCGGAACCTTTGATCCGCTGACCAATGGCCATATGGACATCATCAGTCGGGCCACCAAGGTTGTCGACAAGCTGATTGTCGGTGTCGCCGAACATACAGGCAAGGACACGCTGTTTAGCCTGGATGAACGTCTGGACATGGTTGGTGAGGAAATTGCCGCAATTGGCAAGGCGGTTAAATCGGAAGTCGAGGTCTGTTCATTCAATTCCCTGCTCATGAAATTCGCCGAAAACGTCAATGCCTCGGTGATTATTCGCGGCCTTCGGGCTGTTTCTGACTTTGAATACGAATTTCAGATGGCCGGTATGAACGCCCGCCTGAACGCTGAAATAGAAACGGTATTCCTGATGGCCTCCGACAGGCACCAGTTTATCGCCTCGCGTTTCGTTAAGGAAATAGGGCGGCTGGACGGTGATATCGGCCATTTTGTGCCCGCTGGCGTCAAGCAAAAGCTGATTGCTCGCTTGGCGGAACAGAAAGCCTGAAGGTCCTAATAAAAAGACAAATTTAAGGTGTTGACCGACCCGCCCCTGATCCCTATTTTCCGGGCTTCCCACTGGGTGTCCTGCCCCGGAAATTCCTTTTATGAAATTTCGGGATAAGTAGGCCACCTTTGTTGAATCACACTTGTGGGCGCTTAGCTCAGTTGGTAGAGCATTCGACTTTTAATCGAACGGTCACAGGTTCGAATCCTGTAGCGCCTACCATTTAAAAACCCTTGCCCGTTTCGGCAGGGGTTTTTAAATATGCGCAATCGAGCCCGGTTCTTTTGCTGCGGAAAATCTGGCCCTGTGGGAACTATTGGGTCATACTTTTAAGATGATTATTAAAGCAAGGGGCCCGGAACATGCCTAAATATGAAGCTGCGGTTTATAACAAAGACGTTCGCGCCTGTGTTAAGCAGGGTGAAAGTCACGAGCTCTATGAAGATTCCTGGGCTGACAACAGTTATGTCGAGACAAATGCTCCTGATGAAGTGACCGCGCGGGCCAGAATTTCACAAAAGTATCCATCCAGCCGGGGCTTCGTGATCGACCACATCACCCTGGCCATGCCTGACTAATAACTTTTAATCCCCATTTCCCTATTGACCGATCCATTTGGAGCGGCTCCGGCATCACGCCCTGGCCTACATTCTGGGCGATTTCATGCGGACGCTTGGGTTGCTGAAGGAAGGTGGAACACCGGTCGTTGACCATGCCCGGAAAATCTCCTTTTAAAGCTTTCCGGATATTTTGAATCAACAGGATTCGTTGTTTTTTTCCTCGCCGGGGGCTTGTCCCGAAAAAATCAGAAAATCCGCAAAAGGTAAAACAATCCCGAAAAGTGACGGGAACCCTGACAAAATTTTGCCGCATTTTATCAATAGCTTGTCAGTTATTACTACAATTGACAGGACGAAAGAGTTTCTTAACAATCAAACTGTAAGTTAAGAGAGCAAGCACACAGACGGTCATTCTTAATCCGTTTTTCAGCGGTACGGCATGGCCCCGGACGAAAACACCGGAAGGCAACTTCACCGGAAAGGTTCTGAAACGATGTTACAAATGCCGATTAACGGACACAACGTCTACGAGGTGTCCATCTATAATAAAGAAGTGCGGGCCATGGTTAAGGAAAACCAGCACCATCATTTCTTTGATGATCAATGGGCCGATATCCACGTCAGGAATGTCACCGCCCGCGATGAAGGCGAAGCTGTCTCCATCATCTCCAAACGCTTTCCATCCGAAGACGGTTTCGTCATCGAACTTGTCGAGGAAAGTGAATTCTGAATTTTCGGCTATCGTTTAAGGGCTGACTCTTCGGGGGAAGATCAAGATCATAGAAGCGACGTCACGGGCCCTAACGCGCGCGTGTTTCAAGTTTCCTTTTCACCATCACGCAGAACATTACGCCTGATCTTGCCGGTGGCTGTCATTGGCAGGTCATCGACGAATTCTATGTGGCGTGGGTATTCATGGGGTGACAGGCGGGTTTTGACGAAATTACGAATATCGTTTTCCAGGTCAGGATCACCGTTATTTCCTTCCCGTAACAGAATGAAAGCCTTGACCGCTTCGGTTCGCAGGGGGTCGGGCACACCAACGACAGCGACCAGCGAGACCGCCGGATGCTTGGAGATGCAATCTTCGATCTCGCCGGGGCCGATGCGGTAACCGGCTGACGAGATTACATCATCATCACGACCAACGAACCACAGGTAGCCGTCTTCGTCCTTTGTGCCCAGATCGCCGGTCAGCAACCAGTCGCCGTTAAACTTTTCTTTTGTGGCTTGCAGGTTGTTCCAGTACTGAAGAAACATCACAGGATCCGGGCTTCGTACGGCGATGGTGCCGGTTGTCTCCGGTGGCAGAATTTGGCCGTCGTCATCGATGATCTCAACCTCGTGGCCGGGTACAGGGCGGCCCATGGAACCGGGCTTTACCTCCATCAATTCGGCGCAATTGGCGACCACCAGGTTACATTCTGTCTGGCCGTAGTATTCGTTAAAAGTAATGCCGAGGGCCTGTTTGCCCCAATCCAGTAGTTCCGCGCCCATCGGTTCACCAGCGCAAGTGACGGTGCGAAGATCAATGTCAAAACGCTCAGCCGGGCGTTCAACCTGACGCATTAATCGCAGGGCCGTTGGTGGCATAAAGGTGTTTCGGACACGGTGACGGGCCATCAAGGACAGCGCCTTTTCCGGATCGTACTTGCGGGCTCTTTGCGCCAATACCGGCACACCGTGATGCCAGGAAGACATCAACACGTTCATCAGGCCGCCAATCCAGGCCCAGTCGGCGGGTGTCCACATCAGGTCATCTGCTTGAGGGAAGAATTCATGGGGAAATTCAACACCGGGCAAATGGCCGAGCAGCGTCCGGTGGGCATGGAGTGCACCCTTCGGGTTGCCGGTGGTGCCTGATGTGTAAATGATCAGTCCGGGTTCTTCTGATTTTGTGTTCAGGGAAGTGAAAGCGTCCGACGCATCATCAAGGGCTCTCCACAGGGATAAAGGTCCTGCACCGTCACCCGCAAAATCGCCAGCGCCGGTTAACATGACTGTCTCGAGGTTCGGCAATTTATCCCTGATTGCCTCAATCTTTTGATAGTTCTCCGTATCGGTGACCAGCGCCTTTGCGCCGCAATCGCTGAGGCGGAATTCCAGGGCGTCTTCACCGAACAGGGTGAACATGGGGATTGAAATCAGGCCGGCTTTCCAGGCGGCGATATGACTGATGCCGGTCTCGACGGACTGGCTCAGCAGGATCGCCACCCTGTCTCCGGGTTTCAGGCCGCGGGCCACATACAGGTTGGCCAGTTTGTTGGACAGTTTTTTTAGGGCCAGGAAGCTGTACTGGGTGACGTCGCCGTCTTCGTCTTCAATGATCAGCGCCGTTTTATCGGGGGTGCGCTCGGCATGTTTATCGCACACATCGACGCCCATGTTGAAGTATTCGGGAATTTGCCACGTCAGGGCGTCGCGAACCTCATCGTAGTTATTGGACCTGATCAGCATTTCTTGTTCCCGAAAAAAATGTCATTGCGTTATATTCATGCCCCTCGCTTAAACTATAACCTCAAGAAAGTAGCCCCACCATGTTCGTTCCTGATTTACTGAAAAACAAGCGAATCCTCATAACCGGCGGCGGCAGCGGCCTTGGCAAGACCATGGCCCGTCGCTGCATGGAACTGGGGGCTACCCCGATTATCTGCTCGCGCCGTGAAGAATTGCTGGAAGAGACGGCGGCTGAACTGGCGGCTGACACTGGTGGTCGCATTGAATGGCGGAGGCTCGATATTCGTGACCCGGAAGCCGTTGAAAGCGTCGTCTCCTCAATTTGGGAAGATGGCCCCATCGACGCCCTGATCAATAATGCGGCGGGCAATTTTCTCGCCCGGACTGAAACCCTGTCGCATCGGGCCGTTGATGCGGTGATCAATATCGTTTTGCATGGCAGCACCTATATGACATTGGCCTGCGGCAAGCGCTGGATTGATGCCGGGATATCCGGCAACGTGCTTTCCATTATCACCACCTACGCCTGGACCGGTTCCGCCTTCGTCGTGCCGTCGGCCATTGCCAAGGCCGGTGTGCTGGCCATGACCCGCTCGCTGGCTGTCGAGTGGGGGCCCAAGGGGATCCGTCTGAACGCCATCGCACCGGGACCGTTCCCAACAGATGGTGCCTGGGACAGACTGGTGCCCAATGAAAAGCTGGCCACCGCCTGGGCCGAGCGCAATCCACTGGGGCGGGTCGGTGACCATAAGGAGCTGGCCAATCTGGCTGCTTATCTGCTCAGCGATGGCTCTGCCTACATCAACGGGGACGCCATTACCATTGATGGCGGGGAATGGTTGGCCGGGGCCGGACAATTCAATTTCGCCGATATCCTGACCGATGAGGAATGGGACAATATCGCGGGCAATAAAAAATAGGCGATTGACCCAGATCAACATGGCGTGGCCACTGGCGATGTAAAGTCATCGCAACATGACATCGACATCGAATATGACACCGCCGTTCTCGCCGGTGCTGCTTGCTGGTATGGCCCTGTATCCGGTTCCCGCCGCGATGCTGCAACCGGCGTTGAGTGCGGCGCTGCTGATTATTCACCGTAGCCATCCGGATGTTTTTGAACGGATGGGCGAATTTACCGGTTCGGTGATCCTGATTGACCCCATCGACCTGCCTTATGCTTTCCTCTTAACGCCTGACGGGCGCGCGCCAAAGCTGGTTGCCGCCCGCAACCATCCAACAAACGAAGCCGACGCCGTTATCCGTGGGCCATTGCTGTCATTGCTTGATATGCTTGAGGGTCGTCTTGATGGTGACGCCATGTTTTTCTCGCGGAAATTGGAAATCGAGGGCGACACGGAAGTGGTGGTTGCCCTTCGTAATGCGGTTGATGGTGCTGAAATTGATTTAACGGCCGATATTCTGTCCCTGTTCGGGCCTTTTGCAGGACCGGCGCGGGTTGCCGTTAAAACCGCCAATCACGTAGCCAGCCTTGCCAGCCGCGATCTGCAAACCCTTGCAGATGCTTTGTTGGCCCCGTCCATGGCCCGCCACGACGCCCATGATGCGCGCCTGCGCAAAATTTCCGACAAACTAGGCGATATGGACAAGCGCACACGCAAACGGCGTCCGGAAAAGTCATGACGTGCCCGTCCCTTGAACTGGTTTGTCCGGCGGGAACCCCGGCGGCACTGCGTTCAGCCGTTGATGCCGGGGCCGATTGCGTCTATCTGGGATTTCGCGACGAAACCAACGCCCGCAATTTTCCGGGCCTTAATTTCAACAACAGGGAACTGGCTGAAGGACTGGATTACGCCCACCAGCGCGGTGCAAAAGTTCTGGTCGCCATCAACACCTATCCTGAGGCAGGCAATCCGGGGCCGTGGTACAGGGCCGTCGATACCGCTGCCGCCCTGGAAGCGGACGCGGTCATCCTGGCCGATATTGGTTTGCTTGATTACGCGACAACCACACATCCGGGCCTGCGTCGCCATTTGTCGGTTCAGGCATCGGCCTCAAACCCCGAAGCGATCCGCTTTTATGTGGAAAACTTCGATGTTAAACGGGTCGTCCTGCCCAGGGTTTTGACGGTTGCCGAAATCGCCGCCCTGAACAAACAGATCAAGGTCGAGACGGAAGTCTTCGTGTTCGGCGGCCTGTGTGTCATGGCCGAAGGGCGCTGTGCGCTGTCCTCCTATGCGACGGGCATCTCGCCAAACAAGAATGGCGCCTGCTCGCCAGCCAGCCACGTTCATTACGAAGACGAAGGTGACCGGTTGGTCTCGAAATTGGGCGACTTCACCATTAACGCCTTTGATACAAATGAACCTGCCGGTTATCCGACACTATGCAAGGGCCGCTTTATGGCCGGTGGCAAGACGTCCTACCTGTTTGAGGAACCGACCAGCCTGAGTCTGGGCACGATGTTACCCGAACTGGCCGAAGCCGGGGTTACCGCCCTCAAGATTGAAGGCCGGCAACGTGGACGCGCCTACGTGGCGGCAGTAGTTCAGGCTTTTCGCCAAGCTGTTGATGCCGTCCACGCCGGACAGACGCCACCGCTGATGAATTTGGAAAACTTCAGCGAAGGTCAGCAGGAAACGACCGGCGTTTATGAAAAGACATGGCGTTAGGGGGTGCGATGACCAGTAAAGCCAAATTGACACTGGGACCGGTGCTGTTTAACTGGCCGCCTGAAAAGTGGCGGGATTTCTATTTCCGTATCGCCGATGAAGCGGCGGTTGATTGTGTTACTTTGGGCGAGGTTGTGTGTTCCAAACGGCTGCCGTTTTTCGAACCGCTCATGGCCAATGTCATTGAACGCCTGCAAGGGGCGGGCAAGGAAGTCGTGCTGTCGACCCTGGCATTGATTATGAGCAAGCGCGAGATGGACATCGTCCGCGACATCACCGCCATGAATGGTTTGCTTGTTGAAGCCAACGACGTTTCCACCGCCACATTACTGGCCGGAAGGCCGCACACCATTGGTCCGTTTATCAATATCTATAACGAGGGGACGCTGGCCTTCTTCGCCAAAAAGGGTGCGACCCGGGTTTGCCTGCCCGTCGAGCTGTCGGGCAAAACCCTTTCAGTACTGTCAAAAAATGCAGGTTTGGAACTGGAAGTACTGGCCTTCGGGCGTTTGCCGCTGGCTGTCTCGGCCCGCTGTTACCACGCCCGCGCTCATTCCTTGAGCAAAGACAATTGCCAGTACGTTTGCACGGATGACCCGGACGGCATGGACCTGGACACCCTGGACGGCGAAGCCTTCCTCGCGCTCAATGGAACCCAGACGTTGTCTTACAGCTGCAATAACCTGATCGAAGAACTTGCCGAAATGCAGCAGATGGGCATCAACCGTTTCCGCCTGTCACCACACGACATTGATATGGTCGGCCTCGCGGGGGCTTTCCGGGATGTGCTCGACGGCAAGTCACCGGGTCAGGAGTTGGAAGAGTTGGCGGAGGGCCTGATTTTCTCCAATGGCTACTACCATGATGTGGAAGGTGGGCGCAGGGTGGCGGCGGAGTAAACAAAAAGGTTCCTATTTGGTCCCTAATGGTCTATTTAGGTTCTTTCCCAAATTGGAGACTCCGCTATGGCCGTCAACGTCAAACTATCCGAACAACTGGTCGCCGAAGCCAGGCGCTATGGCTCCATTCATCATCGTTCGCTGCCCAAGCAGATCGAACACTGGTCGCAAATGGGCAAGATAGCCGAAGAAAATCCCGACCTGCCGTTCTCCATGATCAAGGACATTCTGGTCGCGCGGACGGAAGATGCCAGCGATGAGTACGTCTTCGATTGATGGTGCGCCTTCTTCAAACGCCGACCTTCAAACGGACGGCAAGGCGTCTTCATAAACAACAGAAGCAAGAACTGGACGAAGCGGTGCGGGCGATAGCGGCTGACCCGTCTGTGGGTGAGGTTAAGACGGGTGATCTGGCAGGGGTGCGGGTATTTAAATTCAATATAAACAAGCGGTTAACATTGCTTGCATATGAACTTAACGAGGCAGAAGGAAACATGAAGATATTGGCTCTTGGAAGTCAAGAGAATTTTT
>JACNJU010000144.1 GCA_014382375.1 Rhodospirillaceae bacterium | reverse complement strand
CACCCGCCACTCTGCCATTCACCTGGACTGCCCCCCCTCCGCCCATTTCTCCTCCTGTTTCTGTTCCGTCGAAGGAGTCCCCCGAGTTCTCCATTCCGCCCCTCCACGCGCCTGTTCCGATGTGGCCACCAGCGTGGGCCAGGGCGGCGGCGGGTCCACAGGCATCAATGCCAATGGGTTCTTGGCCGGGTTCAGAAATGATCCAAAAGCCATCGCCGCCAATAGAATTCATGTGCGGATAGACCACTGCAATGGTTGCGGCGGCGGCGACCATCGCCTCGACCGCATTGCCGCCGGCCCGTAAAATGTTGGCCCCGGCTTCTGCCGCAAGATGGTGCGGGGCGGATATCATGCCGCTTCGACCGTGTTTGGTATAAATCATTTAAACAGGCTCCTTAAGGGTGATATTAAAAGTATACTGTGGTTGATTCATTGAAAAGTACCAGGGGGCGTTTTGCTTAAGGCTGTTTCTATAAAAATCGAAGATGTGTACGTGCCCGCCGAGCGCCGCAAGGAACTGGATGCGTCAAAACTTGATCAGGTTGCCGAAACGATCATGGAAGAGGTCGAGGAAAACCCCATTCAGGTGCGTCAGGGCAAGGGCCGCTACGTCCTCGTCAAGGGTATCCACCGCCTGGAAGCGCACAAGGCGCTCGGTGATGAAAGCATTCAGGCATTCATCGTCGGTGCGCGTCTGCATTGACGTGGCAATGCTCAAAAGGGCACCATAGGTACCGGGATGAAAGGTTTTCCCCCCGCAAGCGTCTAGCGGGGTGAAACAGTGTTGGTCTTGCAGTTGAATGTCCTTTAGTTTGGCGCTGACGGTTAGAATAAGAAGATGGAAAAACTCAGGATCTGCTAGATGGACGAATATAATCTTGAGCGGTTGAATTTCCTGGTTGTTGATGACAACAGCCACATGTGCGCGCTGGTCAAGGGCATCCTGAATGCGCTTGGCGTTAAAAACGTTGTCGATGCGGCTGATGGCGCCGATGCGTTCAAGGAACTGCGTCACTATAACGCCGACATCATTATTTGTGACTGGAACATGGAACCGCTGGACGGCATCGATTTTACAAAAATGGTGCGCACCGCAAGTGACAGCCCCAATCCTTTTGTTCCCATCATCATGCTGACGGGTCATACCGAAATGAACCGCGTTGTTGAAGCCCGCGACGCCGGTGTCCATGAATTTCTGGCCAAACCGATTTCCGTCAAGGGGCTTTATTCCCGCATTCGCTCCATCATCGAACGTCCGCGTCCGTTTGTTCGTGCCGGTGTTTATTTTGGCCCTGATCGGCGTCGTCGCAACAACCCGGCCTATATGGGCGGTGAGCGTCGCAAAGCCGCCGAAGGAGGCGGTGGCGAGGATGCTGAACTGTCTCAAGAGGAAGTCGAAGCCCTTTTAAATGGCTGAATTGTCTTGACTTTGTCGCCACCGGTAGGCATATCCGGTCCAGCGACACTCCTTTCCAGATCGAATTTCGATCCTCGCCGACTTTAAAATTACAAGTTGGCTCAAGTTTCTTTTAGATATCTCAAGTGGGCGTTTCGTTAGGCAGACCTCTGTCATTGCATCAGCTTTGAACACGTCGTGTTCGTCATGCTTGCATAATGCTTGCGCACCCACCGTCCCGATTTAGGGAGGCGGCGGGTTACTTGTTATTGATTTAAGAAAGAAAATTTTATGACTGATTTTACGGGCTTTGATTTAGCCCAACCCATCCTTCGCGCTATTGCCGATGAAGGCTATTCCACCCCGACGCCGATCCAGCAAAAGTCGATTCCGGCACTGCTTGAAGGGCACGACCTGTTGGGCGTCGCCCAGACCGGTACCGGCAAGACGGCATCCTTCGCGTTGCCGCTGCTAAATCGTCTGGCATCAAATGGCACCCGTCCGCAAAGCCGCAAACCGCGTGCCTTGATATTGGCCCCGACCCGCGAACTTGCCGGTCAGATCAATGACAGCATCCGGGCTTACGGACGTCATATGCATTTGCGCTCGACCGTGGTTTACGGCGGTGCTTCCATTCGTCCGCAAATCAAGACTCTGGCCCAGGGCGTCCATATCCTGGTCGCGACACCGGGTCGGCTAATCGATCTGATGAACCAGCGACACCTTTATCTTGATGATGTGGAAATCTTTATCCTTGATGAGGCTGATCGTATGCTCGACATGGGCTTTATCCCCGATGTTAAGAAAATCACCGCCGCCCTGCCGAACAAACGTCAGACAGTGATGTTCTCGGCGACCATGCCGGGAACGATTCAGGGGCTGGCCGATGGCCTGCTTCGTGACCCGATTAGGGTTGAGGTTGCCCCGGCGGCGACCACTGTCGAGAAAATCGAGCAACGGGTACTGTTTGTTCGAAAAGACAATAAACGCGCCTTGCTTGGCGAATTGCTGGACGACAGGGATATTTCCCGGGTGCTTATTTTCACCCGCACCAAACACGGTGCCGACCGTGTCTCAAGGCACCTGCATCAAAACGGTATTCAATCCGACGCCATTCACGGCAACAAGACCCAGAACGCCCGCCAGCGGGCGCTTAACAGCTTCCGTTCGGGTAAAATCCGGGCCCTGGTGGCTACCGACATCGCGGCCCGTGGTATTGATGTTGACGGCGTCACCCATGTTATCAACTTCGACCTTCCCAACGAGCCTGAAAGTTACGTCCATCGCATTGGCCGCACAGCGCGTGCCGGGGCGTCGGGTATTGCAATTTCGTTTTGTGATGTCGAGGAACGCGGCTACCTGCGTGATATCGAAAAAATCATTCGCCAGAGCGTACCGGTTTTCGAGGATCATTCATTCCACGCTGCCGAGATCGCCAACGACACCAGGCCGGCCAAGCGTCCCCAACAGCGCAGGAACAGTTCTGGCCCGCGACGCCGTCACCGCGGTCGTTCAGGAAACTCGACAAAAAGGGCTGCATAGCCTGCATTGCGAAACTATGATATTCGTTGCAGGACAGGGTGGAGGCTTTGCAATGAACATACCACAGACGGGAATTCTTGAACCCGTTCCGAATTTCTCTCGTTATCTGGAATTCGACCTGCTTGCCGATGTCGAGCCTGCGGCTGCACTTGATGTGCTTGCCGGGGTAGAGATTGACGCTGATATCGTTGTCGGAATAGGTCCTTCGCTGGCTGGTTCGCTTGAAGCGCTTCGGCCTTTCCCTCCTGTCAGTGGGCAGGGCTGTGACGTTCCTTCGACGCAAGCTGATCTATGGTGTTGGATCAGGGGCAGCGAGTGCGACCCTATTGTTCGTCAGAGCCGTTCCCTCAACCGGCATCTTGCCTCCGCCTTTCACCGCGTTCGCCTGATAAACGGGTTTAAATATGACAGCGGCCGCGACCTCAGTGGTTATGAGGATGGCACCGAAAATCCTGTCGGTGAGGCGGCCGTGGACGCGGCGATCAACGATGGCTCCAGTTTTGTTGCGGTCCAGCAATGGGTCCATGATCTGGATTATTTCGAGACCCTGTCCCAGGACGATTGTGACAACATTATCGGTCGCCGATTGAGTGATAATGAAGAACTTGATGACGCACCCCTTTCGGCCCACGTCAAACGAACGGCGCAGGAAACCTTTGATCCAGAGGCTTTTCTTGTTCGTCGTTCGATGCCCTGGTCCGATGCCACAGGAGAGGGATTGATGTTTGTCGCTTTCGGCAGCTCCTTTGCCGCCTTTGAGGCGCAACTTGCCCGGATGACCGGCCAGGAAGATCGGATCATTGACGGCTTGTTCCGGTTTAGCAAACCGATTTCCGGCAGCTATTTCTGGTGTCCGCCGGTGCTGGGTGGAAAACTCGATCTCGGTGCCCTGAATTTCTAGTGCATATCGGCGTGAATTGCCTCACAATCTCCCCTGATCAAGCCATCAGGGGAGTGATATGACAGACCTGTACTCAGAAACTCATAGCCGTTCACTTAATGATCCCGAGGGATTTTGGGGCGAAGTTGCCGAAGGTATTTCCTGGAGCAAAAAATGGGACAAGGTTCTCGATAGTTCCGGCGCGCCGTTTTACCGCTGGTTTACGGGCGGTGAACTTAATACCTGTTACAACGCGCTCGACCGTCATGTGGAAGGTGGCCGCGGCGATCAGGCGGCATTGATTTATGACAGTCCTGTCACCGGTGGCGGTACAGTCAAAACCTACAGTTATTCCCAACTGCTGGACGAGGTTGCGACATTCGCTGGTGTCCTGGCTGCTGCCGGGGTGGCCAAGGGTGACCGGGTCATTATCTATATGCCGATGGTCCCCGAAGCGGCCATCGCCATGCTTGCCTGTGCCCGCCTGGGCGCTATTCATTCCGTTGTTTTCGGTGGCTTTGCCGCTAACGAATTGGCGGTCCGAATTGATGATGCCAAACCGACTGCCATCGTCAGCGCCACCTGTGGTATCGAAATTAACCGGGTCATCGAATACTTGCCGCTGCTCAACGAAGCCATCGACCTTGCCAGCCACAAGCCGGATGCCTGTATCATTTTGAAACGGCCCGAGGCCGATGGGAGCTTGCAGGAAGGGCGCGACATCGACTGGGCCGAGGCGATGAAAACCGCCACCCCCCATGACTGCGTCCCCGTCGCCGCCACCGATCCATTGTATATTCTCTATACATCAGGCACCACCGGTGAGCCCAAGGGCGTGGTCCGCGACAACGGCGGTCACGCGGTCGCCCTGAACTGGACCATGAAGGCGGTTTACGGGATGGAGCCCGGTGATGTCTTCTGGTCTGCCTCTGACGTTGGCTGGGTCGTTGGTCATTCCTATATCGTCTACGCGCCACTGCTTAATGGTTGCACGACGATTTTGTATGAGGGAAAACCTGTCGGCACACCCGATCCCGGAGCCTTCTGGCGAGTCATTTCCGAGCACAAGGTCAGGGCCATGTTCACCGCGCCGACGGCGTTCCGCGCCATCAAGCGTGACGATCCAAACGCCGAATTACTTAAAAAATACGACCTGTCGGCCTTCGAGACCCTGTTCCTGGCAGGTGAGCGCACAGACCCCGATACCCTGCACTGGGCCGAGGATCATTTGGGCGTGCCGGTTATTGATCACTGGTGGCAAACCGAAACCGGCTGGGCCATTGCATCAAACTGCATGGGGCTGACGCAATTCCCGGTCAAACCGGGCTCGCCAACCAAGGCCGTGCCGGGCTGGGACGTGCAGGTTCTTGATGATGACTGTAATCCGGTTGCGACCGGTGATATTGGGGCGATTTGTTGCAAACTGCCACTGCCGCCGGGCACCTTGCCGACCTTGTGGAATGCCGATGAGCGCTACAAGCAGGCGTACCTGGAGGAATACCCCGGCTTCTACAAAACTGCTGACGCAGGTTATATCGATGAGGAAGGCTACCTGTACATCATGGCCCGTACCGACGACATCATCAATGTCGCCGGTCACAGGCTGTCGACAGGCGGCATGGAAGAAGTGCTGGCGTCCCACCCGGACGTCGCCGAATGCGCCGTGCTGGGCGTTGCCGATGATCTAAAAGGCCAGTTGCCGGTAGGCTTTCTGGTGTTGAAATCGGGTGTTGAGCGCAATGACGCCGACATTGTCAAAGAAGTTGTCGCCATGGTGCGTGAGAAAATCGGCCCGGTCGCCGCTTTTAAACTGGCCGCCGTTATCCAGCGATTACCGAAAACCCGCTCCGGTAAAATTCTGCGCGGCACCATCCAGAAAATCGCCGACAACGAAGATTACAAAATGCCTGCGACCATTGATGACCCGGCCATTCTGGATGAGATTGAAACGGCTTTGGAAAGAATCGGTCTGGCAAGAGCGAGAAAATAAGGAATTAAAAAATGCGTCTCGAAAATAAAACCGCGATCATCACAGGTTCAGCCGGGGGCATCGGCCTGGCCTGTGCCCAGGCCTTCGCCCGTGAAGGGGCGCGGGTTATGATCTCGGATATCAACGATGATCTGGGGGAAGCCGCTGCGGCAAGCATCAGGGAAACAGGCGGACAAGCTCATTACCTGCACTGCGATGTTTCTGACAAAACCCAGGTCGATAATCTGATTGCGGACACCGTAGAGACGTTCGGCGGCCTTGATATCATGTTGTCCAACGCGGCGGTTCTGTTTACCGGAGATTTCCTCGACATCACCGAGGACGAACTGGACATGACGTTATCGATCAATCTGAAGGGGTTTTTCCTGACCGGTCAGGCGGCAGCGCGTCATATGGTGGCGATGGGCAAGGGCGGTGTCGTGATCAACATGTCCTCAATCAACGCCGTTACCGCCATCCCCAAGGCGTCTCCATACGTTATTTGTAAGGGTGGCGTGAACCAGCTGACCAAGGTGATGGCTTTGTCACTGGCCGACAAGGGGATCAGGGTCAATGCTATCGGACCGGGCACGATCCTGACAGACATGGCCAAAAAGGTGATGGCTGACGAGGCGGCGCGTAAGATGATCCTGTCACGCACACCCATGGGACGGTGCGGAGAGCCAGAAGAAATGGCCTCCGTCGCGGTCTTTCTGGCCAGTGACGAGTCAAGCTACATCACAGGCCAAACCATCTATGCCGATGGCGGCAGACTGGCGCTGGGCTATACGGTGCCGGTGGAAGAGTGACGGCAACCCATTTAAGTTATTGCCCCGCAAGCGCCGGGCGCTCACTCCGTTCGCTTGGCTGGGCCTCTGGAAGTCAAGTTTCAAATGGTGACGGGAGCGATATCCAATTGTCGCGAAACTTGGTTCAAACACTTTCTTCTTAAGCCCGCGACTGCGGGCCGCCGCTTATGCGGCGAGCCAAGGGGTCGGAGACCCCGCCCGGCGCTTGAGGGGCAATTTAGAATGAGGGGCGTGAACCTTGAATCCTAAACTTACTCTTTCACTTCTTCCGGGGCTGGCATGGCGATGGGATCACTGTCCGTGTTTTGCTCGATCGCCAGAGTCTCTTCTTGCGGGGCCGGTAGCTGTTCGACGAATACGGTTTCCGCAGTTGGTACGGGCTCGGGTTTGGGCGCAGGTGTGGTCGGAATGGACGGGGCCGGGCCATCTTCCTTTGGTCCCCTGTTCGGGGCGTGGGTTGTCCCGGCGCGGGCCCTGGAGATGGCCACGGATTTTTCCAGATTTTCAGCCGAACACAGGCCGAGGGCGACCGGGTTTTGCGCCTTGATGTTGGCGATATTCCAGTGGCTGCGCTCGCGGATCGAATTGATTGTCGGCTTGGTCGTGCCGATCAATTTTGAAATCTGAGCGTCGCTCATTTCCGGGTAATTCTTGATCAACCAGGCGATGGCGTCGGGGCGGTCCTGGCGTTTTGACACCGGGGTATAGCGGGCACCTTTTTTCTTGGCCACCGGGGTCCGGTTTTCGGCGGGGTTAAGGCGGGTTCCCGGATCGGCCTGGCAGCGCTCGATTTCTTCCATCGTCAGCTCGCCTGCGGTGATCGGGTCAAGGCCCTGCATACCGATGGCGACTTCGTCGTCGGCGATGGCCTGAACCTCAAGGGAATGCAGGCCACAAAAATCGGCAATCTGCTCAAATGAAAGAGCGGTGTTTTCAACCAGCCACACGGCAGTGGCTTTTGGCATCAGCGGATGCGTCATCGCTTGTTTTCCTATTGTTGATGACTGGAATGAGCCTGTAAGGCACGTGTTTGAAGAACGTTTAGTGTATTTTTCCGGTCCCGTAAACCTTTCAAATTCATGTTAGCAGCACGATTTTGCCAATATGTTCGGAGCTTTCCATCAAGGCGTGGGCCTGGGCGGCTTCATCGAGGGTAAATGTGGCGTGAATAAAGGGCTCGATCTTACCGTCTTCAATTAACGGCCAGACGTGTTCCTTTAACTGGGCGGCAATGGCTGCCTTGAATTCGACGGAACGGGCGCGCAGGGTCGAGCCGCTTAATGTCAGGCGCTTTAACATCATGGCCATCAGATCAACCTCGACCTTGCTGCCGTTCAGGAAGGCGATATTGACCAGCCGTCCATCTGTCGCCAGGGCCTTCAGGTTGCGCTGCACGTAGTCGCCGCCAACCATGTCGAGGATGACATCAACACCGCGGCCATCGGTGAATTCCTTGACCGCCTCGACGAAATCCTGCTCCCGATAGTTGATCGCAAGGTCAGCGCCGAGAACTTCACAGGCGCCGCACTTCTCTTCGCTTCCGGCCGTCGCGATAACCGGTGAACCCAAAGCGTAGGCGATCTGGATAGCGGTGGTGCCGATGCCGCTGGAACCGCCGTGAACGAGCAAGCTTTCGCCGGGTTTAAGGGCGGCGCGCTGAAAAACGTTCGACCAGACGGTGAAAAAGGTTTCCGGTATGGCCGCTGCCGCGTCCATTTCCAGGTCTCCGGGGATATCAAGGCATTGCGGCGCGGGGGCTGTGCAGTACTGGGCGTAGCCGCCGCCTGTGACCAGCGCCAGAACGTCATCACCGATGGCCCGCTCCGTCACCCCATCGCCAAGGGCGACAATGATGCCAGCGATTTCCAGGCCCGGAATGTCCGATGCCCCCGGTGGTGGTGGATAGCCGCCCTGGCGTTGCAGGACGTCGGGGCGATTGATACCGGCGGCGGCGACTTCGACCAGCACTTCCCCGGTGGCCGGCTGCGGCAGGGCGCGACTGGCGGTTTTCAGGCCTCCTTCGGGGGTGATCTCGACACAGGTCATGGTATCGGGCAATTGCTGGCTCATTGATCGTCTCCGACTTTGAAAGGAAGGTCTCTATCCAGTAATATGTTGTTACCTAACTGACAAGAGACAAACGAAGGGATGGGCCATGGATACGGATGATCTGGAACCGGAAAAGAAAAAAGCCGAGCAAAAGAACCTTGAGGTCATGTCGATTGAAGCCTTGGGCGGTTATATCGCGGAACTGGAGGCGGAAATTGCCCGCGCCCGGACTGCTATTTCCCTAAAAAATGAGGCCAGAAGTGGCGCCGAAAGCGTTTTCAAAAGCTAAGTTAACCTGATGTTAAGGATGATTTGGCTATGCTTTATCGTCGGATGGATGTGGGCCTTTTTCAGGCCTATCCTAAAACATTCATCCTGACGCCTCCCTGTAAAACTCGCCGCCCCTTTTTTGGGGCGGCTCTTTTTTTGTAATCGGAGATATTGCAAAACCGTGTCAAGAAAATAGAGCGCCGAAGGTCAAAAAATCCCCCTTGACCAGTGCCCCCTAGCTTGTCTAGAGTCCCTGCCAGCCAATAAAAAAAATCAATGGCGAGTTTGACAGGTTGAGGCTAAAAGGGCTGCCGGGTTTCGGCGGCCCTTCGCTTTTTAAACTTTTGTTTATCCGGTAACCAATACCCCGATGACCACTGAACAATCCCTTGCCCGTGCCGATTATCCCCACATCGTCAGCGTCCCCACACGCTGGGCCGATAACGACATTTACGGGCACGTCAACAACGTCACCTACTACGCCTATTTCGATACGGTGGTGAATAATTACCTGATCGAACACGGCGGGCTTGATATTGTGAACGCACCCGTAATTGGTGTTGCGGTGGAAACCATGTGCCGGTTTAGCGAATCCGTGGCCTACCCTGAAACCCTTGAACTGGGGCTTAAGGTCGCCAAGCTGGGCCAGACCAGTGTCCGTTATGAGCTTGCGGTGTTCCGTCTAGCTGGCGAGGTTGCCGTCGCCAGTGGCCATTTCGTGCATGTCTTTGTCAACCGGGCGACCAACAAATCGACCCCGATCCCGGCGGCCATCCGAACAGCCCTTGAACGCCTGATGGAAAATGAATAATGAGCGAAATTGCCGATATCACCTGCCGCGAAGACTGCCGCTATATGCTCGACGTGCCGACCCGCTGGAACGACAACGACATGCTGGGTCACGTTAATAACGTTATGTACTACAGCTATTTCGAAGCCATCGTCGTGCGCTTTTTAATGAAAGAAGGCGGCCTGCACTGGACCGACGATCAGGTTGCGCCCCTGGCGGTTGAAACCTTATGCAAATTTCGCCGCCCACTTTCCTATCCCGATATTGTCGAGGCCGGTTTAAGAGTCGCGAAACTGGGAACCTCAAGCGTTACCTACGCTATCGGCCTGTTTACCGAAGGCGCGGAAAGCCCGGCCGCCCTGGGCCATTTCGTGCACGTGTTTGTCGACAAGCAAAGCGACCGCCCGGCGCCAATTCCGGACTCTATTCGGGAAATGTTCAAGCGTTATAGCTAGAGCATGTCCGGGTTATTTTGAACCATTCTGGTGGGGCAGATCGGTTTGCTCGGGTAGGCGCGGTCCGCCGCGCGATGCTATCGCATCGGGCAAGGGTCGCAACGACCCCGACAGGCCGATATGCCCCACCGAAGGCCATGTTCTTTTGCTTCGTGACGTCGTCACCCACCTTACCCGATGCGATGGCATCGCGTTGCGGCGCGTTCCTATTCACGAAGCAAATAACATGGTCAGAATGGTTTAAAATAACCCGGATATGCTCTAAGTGAAAATCAGTTACCGGTGCCCGGATGCCAGGCGCTTTCTTTCTGGTTTTGATCGGGCTCTCTCATGCAGGCTGTGCAGCCTTTGCAGAAGACCAGGACAAGGGGGATAAAGCCGAGGAGCGCGAGCCAGCGCAGGTTGCCCTCAAATGAAAGAAACAACGTGAAAATGACGACCGCCGGAAGCAGTTTCATGACGAACATGAAAGTCGTGCCAAGCCTTTCCATCGCGGTTCTCTCCTAAATGCCGATCATAATCAAATTACCCTAGCATCATTGTGTGTAAAAGCAAAAGGGGTGCGCCACATTGACGTAAGCGCACCCCTGATGATCAAGCCTCTGGAGATAGTCAGGCGGCCTTGTTTTCAATCCCTTTGGCTTTGCTTGCGGGTTCAATGTTGATCCGGCGCGGTTTCTTTTCTTCGGGCACTTCGCGGGCCAGTTCGATATGTAACATGCCGTTTTCCAGGCTTGCGGAAAGAACCTTGATGTGATCGGCGAGTTCAAAACGGCGTTCGAACGCACGACCGGCAATACCATGATGCAGGTATTGAACTTCCTGCTCTGGTTTATCGGCCTTGCCTGAAACGAACAGGGTGTCTTCCTTAAGCTCAATAGCCAGGTCTTCTTCGCCAAAACCGGCGACCGCCATGGTGATGCGATATTTATCGGCACCATCCTCGGCCCTTAATGCCTCGATGTTGTAGGGCGGATAGGACGACTGGGCGTCATCCACTTGCATGGCGTGGTCGAATTGGCGTTGCATGCGATCAAAGCCGACGGCAAAACGGTGAAGGGGGGTGAAATCAATTGTACGCATAGCGTTTTCTCCTTTTATCAAGCGAGACTGGTTAATCGGTGCCCACCATCATGGTCGGACCCCTGGTGTTGTCTTACGGCGGACCCTTTCGTGTCGGCATCCGTCGTTAACGTGGATATATGGTCGTCAAATGTTGGGCGCAAGGGGAGGGCGCTATTCTTCTTTTTTCCACACAACTTCATAGAGGATTGGGTCTTCATCGAAGCCCTTCATGGCGAAGGGACCTCGGTTTTTGAAGGTGGTTTCCTTGCCGGCACAGATACCGCGAACGATTTCAGAAACAAAAATCTCGTCGGCCTTTGCCTTGTCGACAATGCGCGCCGCCATCTGCACGGTCGAACCGAACAGGTCATTGTCTTCGGATATGGGTTCCCCGGCGTTGAGACCGATCTTGATGTGCAGGGGAAGGTCCGGGTTGTTTTCGTTGTGTTTGGCCGTATCAATCTGGATTTTGATAGAGCCTTCGACTCCGTTTGAGGTGGTCGAAAACGACGCCATGATGCCATCGCCGGTGTGTTTGATTTCCTTGCCGGCAAATTGCGTGAGCGCTTCGCGGACAATACGGTTGTGGGCGCGCACGATTTGTTGGGCAACGGCGTCGCCCAGGTTCTGGGTCATTGCCGTGGAACCGGCGATATCGGTGAACAGCACAGTGACCGGGCCTGTGCTTTCCTCCTTTTGTGTTGGCTTGTTCCAGTCGGTCAGGGCCTGGCCCAGATATTTCATGGCCTCGGGGTTTTTCTCCATGTAGGAATTCATGGCGTTGCGGCCGGCCTGGAACATCTGCATGTACCTGGCATCGGCGAGCAGGTAGTCTTCGTACTTTTCCGCGAACTTGGCGGCGTCCGCATCTTTAAAGCCCATCAATGAGACGGTTTCAGCGAGAATCTTGGTCAGGGAATAATGATCCAGGTTGCGCGCCTGTCCCATAATCTCACTGGCCCCGGCCAAATACAGGTTGAGGCCGAACTTGTTGAAACTGTCGAGTTTCTTTGTGTCGGCTTCACATCTCTCCAGACCCTCGCTTAAAAACGTCATCAGGTAGACGCGCTGCTTCTCGGCGTGGGCAGACAGGCTTGCGGGTACTTCGGGTTCCGGTTCGGGTGTCTCATCCTCCTGCTCTTCTTCAGGGTCGGGGGTCGCATTTTTCTCTTCTTTTTCTTCTTCCTTGGATTTTTCTTTACTGAGTTGCTCTTTCAATTCTTCCCCGGCCTTGGAAGCGAGGCCTTCTTCGCTTGGATCAAGATCTTCATCTTTTTCAATTTTCTTTTTGGTTGGCCTCTCTTCTTTTTCGCTTTTCGTTTTTTCAGGCCTTGGGGCTTTTTTGGGCGCCTTTTTGGGGCGTTGTCGTCTACTTGGTGCATGTATGTTGGGGGTGCTGATTTCATCCTTGCGCATGAAATTCATGGACATGACAACGGCGCTGAGCAGGAAAATAACAATAAACATGACAAACACGATATTTGTCTGCACGTTGCTGCTAAGGGAGGTATCGCGCAGGAACATGATCGCGCCACCCGCCATTAAGGCCGCGATGGTTACAGAGAACAGGATAATCAGGAGAATTTTAACGAGGACACCGACGAAGGTGGTTTTTCTGGGCCCGCCAGGACGCCTTGCCCGTGCCGATTTCCTTGCCCGGGCTGACGAAAAGTCATCATCAAAATCATCATCATCGTCGTCATCAAAAAATGACGAGCCCGCTGAAGATGCCGATGACCCGCCAAATGAGGAGTTGGATTTTTTTTCGGCTCTGACCTTGGAAGCCATGGAGATTGGGCCACCTTCGCTGTCTGCCATGCCAGCCGAGCGGTAGACAATGTTTTCTGTGGTGTGGCCTGTTTCATCGTCATATTCTTCAAGGATGACCTTGACCATGTCGATGTTTGGGAGTTGGTCCAGCCCCTTGGCATCGGCAATGGCTGCCTTCATCTCAGAAGATTCATGGCGGCCCTGGATTTCCCATCGGCCGTTCTGAAAGACATGCACCTCAAAAATAATCTGCTTAGCCATTGCGTTTCCTACAGCAGAACTTTGCTTGTCCTTGAAAACAATTATGGAAACTATAAGTCAAGCGGGTTGTTTTTGACATCCTGAATGGGAATCTTGGAAAGGGTGACTCTAATCGTCGTCGTTTTTGCCAAGGAAGACGATGGCCATGGGAATGGCGGCGATTACGAAGACCGACAGGAAGACGATAAAAAGGATATTTGTCTGGGCGTTGCCACTGACGCCTGAATCGGCCAGGAACATTCCGGTAAACCATGTAAACAGCGCGCCAACGATGGTCGAGAAGGCTGAAATCAGGGCGATACTCATCAGAATGCTGACAAGGGAACGACCGCTTTTTTGGGGTTTCCTGATACTTCTGGCCGCCGTGCTCGCTGCTTCTTCTTCTTCCCTGGCGATGTCTTTCTTGGTTTTTTTGCGGGGCGGCTGGTATTTTTTCTGGCCAGGAGCATAGACGTTATACTCCTTGGACGATCCCTCTTCAGGATCGTAAATTTCCTGGATCACCTTGACAGCCTGGATGTGCTTTTGCCCGTCCAGGGACTTGGCTTCCTCGATGGCCTGTTCTTTTTCCGCCTGCGAATGGCGCCCGTGGATTTCCCAGCGACCGTTCTGCTTAACGTGAACTTCGTAATGCGTCTGATGAGCCATCAGTTACTCCCACCCCCCCCGTGAGAACTTATCCAGGCTAATCCTTAGCCAGAATTTATTAATCGTGCTTCAATCCGAAATCTTTGAACTTCTTATTGAACTTGGCCAACTGTCCACCACTGTCGAGCAGGCGATGAACACCAGTCCAGGCAGGGTGTGTTTTCGGGTCGATGTCCAGCTTGATGGTGTCACCGGCACTGCCCCAGGTGGAGCGGGTCGCGTAGGTGCTGCCGTCAGTCATCTGGACGGTGATTTCATGGTAGTCTGGATGCGTATCTTTCTTCACGGTCTGTGCTCCTGAAAATAAGCCGCCCTATATACTCTGACATCCTGGTGTGTTCAAGTGGTCATATTGCAATATGGTGCGCGGCTCATTATGTGCACCTTTAATCTGCGAATCAATGCGATATCATATCGTGAGAAATATTAACCGAAAATGAATGAGAACAATACCTTATAGAGAAAAAAAAGTTGTTGAAACGCGCTTCTCCAAAATAATTCAGTGATAAAATTTAAACCTGATAAAAAGAGTCTAAAATATGCCACTCGATAGTAAAACCTTTGAAACCAAAGCCGGAAAAACCCTGCATGACATATTTGAGCAAATTGACGACGCTCTGGGTGATATCATGGACGTCGATTTTGAAGCCGGGATTGTTAATATCGAGCTGGAAAATGGCAGCCAGTACGTGATCAATAAACAGGCACCAAATTTGGAAATCTGGCTGTCATCACCTGTTAGCGGAGCCAAGCATTTCTATTTCGATGAACAGCAAGACAGCTGGATCGACACCCGGACAGGTGAAAAGCTTTATGATTTGCTGTCAAACGAGATGACATCGGTGTCGGGAACACCGTTCTCGCTTAAGCTTTCTTAGGAACGTGGATCGATTTCAAGCCTCGAAGGCCAAGCAGGACGACCACTGACATCACCGCCGCACCCCCGAAATAGGGCCAGTCCATACCCAGCAGCGAGAACAATAAGCCGGCCCAGGCTGGTCCTATGACGCGCGCCATGGTCGTTGCGGAACGGCCAACCCCCATCACCCCGCCTTGCTCGCCGGAGCCAACTTGCAGTGAAATAAGGCTGTTCAGTGATGGCGTGATGATGCTGAAACCGTAAGCCACGATAACCATGGCGCCAAGCAGCGTGACAAGGGAATTGGTGAACGGAATCAATAACATGCCCAGGGCAAGAGCGGTAGCGCCCTGGATCACCAGATTGGTCTCGCCGAAGCGCCGGGCCAGTCTTCCGACAAGGCCTCCCTGCACAAGGGCGGAGAGAATGCCGACGAAGGCGAACAGGTAACCGTTTTGTTGCGGTCCCCAACCCATGCGCCGTTCAGACCACATGGCGAAGGTTGTCTCCATGCCGGCAAAAACAAAGGTGGCCAGAAAGGACAAGCCGATCAGCAGACCGACGCCGGGTTTGCCAAGGGCGCTCTTAAATTGCTGGCGGCGGTTTTTGGCAGGCATTTCGGCAATCTCTTTGCGGATATCGTCAGACAGGGATTCCTTAAGCAGAAAGAAGGCCATGGTCAGGGCGATGGCGGAAAGTCCCGCAGCGGCCAGTGAGGGTGTCTGGTAATCTGCATTTAATGGATCGGGACCAGCAAGAATTCCGCCGATAGCAGGGCCTGCGATAAAGCCAAGACCAAAGGCGGCGCCGATAACGCCCATCCCCTTGGTACGGTTTTCCGGTGTCGTGATGTCGGCGACATAGGCGAAGGCGGTTGAAATGTTACCAGCCATGAAGCCACCCAGTCCGCGCGCCAAAAACAACATCAAAAGGGAGTTGGAAAATCCCAACAGAACATAGGAAGCCGAGGTCCCGGCCAGTGTAATCAGTAAGACCGGGCGGCGACCGATGCGATCACTGGTGCGGCCCCAAAAGGGGGCGGCAATAAACTGGGCCAGTGAATAGGATGCCATCAATAGGCCGATCATGGCCGGACTGGCGTTAAAATGCTCGCCAAAAAACGGCAGCAACGGAATGATGATTCCGAAGCCGACGAGATCGATAAAGACAATAAGGAACAATGTGAGCATTTGGATAAGGCAATCCTGAGAACTTCAGCGGCGGGCTAAATGAAGGGATAGAAGAGAGGTTGTCAATGATCAGATTTAGCGTTGCGTCATTTTCATTTCGATGCGGCGGTTGCGACGATTGGCGACTTCGTCTGTAGCCATGTCAAGGGGGCGAAATTCGCCAAAACCGGCGGCGGCCAGGCGGTCGGCAGAAATACCCTCGGCGATCAGGAATTTGACCACCGATATGGCGCGGGCCGCAGATAGCTCCCAGTTAGAGGGGAATTTCCAGTTCGAGATAGGCACGTTGTCCGTATGTCCATCGATACGCAATATCCAGTCGATGTCGCTTGGGATGCGAGTCATGATATCGAGTAACGTTGTCGCCAGCTGGCGTAGCTGGTTTTGTCCTTCCTCACCAAGCTCGGCTGATGCGGAAGCGAACAGAACCTCTGACTGGAAAACAAAACGGTCACCGACGATCCTGATTCCGGGCTGGTTGCCAAGAACTTCACGCAACCGGCCAAAGAATTCGGAGCGATAGCGCGACAATTCCTGAACCTTGGTGGCCAAGGCTGAATTCAGTCGCTTGCCAAGAGATGAAATCTGTACGCCCCGGTCCTCGGCCTTTTGTTCGGCAACTTCAAGGGCTTCGGAAAGCCGCGCCAATTGTTCGCGCAGGGCCGCCATTTGACGGTTTGCCAGGGCGATCTGGGCGCGCGCACTTTCGGCTATGTTGCGCTCTTTTGCGACATCATTGTCCTTGTCCTTTAACTGTGTGGACATGTCTGTAATTTTGGTTTCCATTTCTTCGCGCAGGGCCTTCAGGGCGGCGATGTCGTTTGTCAGTTTGGCCAGTTCCTGAACCTTCGCTTCGATGGTTTCCTTATCGGCCTCAATGACGGCAAAGGAATCGGTCAGTTTTGCCGACAGGCTTTCGGCGTGCTGGGTCATTGCCGACAGGGATGACTTAAGGTTATCGCGGCTAATGAGCGATGCCTGCAGATCATCGGTCATGGTTGCGATATTCAGCCGCATGTTTTCATTGGCCTTTCGTTCCAGCGACAGAAGATCACTCATATCCGTGATCTGGATTTGCAGTTTGCGCAAGGCCGCGTCACGGCCTGATAACGCTTCACCCAGGAAAAACTGGGCCAGCACGAAGACCATCAGCAGAAAGATGATGACCATCAGCAAAGTTGCCAGGGCATCGACAAAACCGGGCCAGATGTTGGTGCTTCGCTGGGCGCGGCGGGCGAGGGTGGTCATGTCACGCTACCCGTTACCCGTCCTTGGTCGCGGCGATGGTGCGGGCGAGCAGTTTGATTTCGCTGCGAATCTGCGAGATGATGTCCTCCCGGCCGCTGCCCAGTTCTTCGACCAGACGCGCCATATAGACATCCAGGTTGCGGATATGACTGCGGGTCGCCTCATCCAGACCGCCGCTTGAGCCACCCAATGAGCCGCTGTTTTCAGCCAAACGGGCGAGGATCGGTTTCATCTCAAGCTGGCTTTCGGCCAGTTTCATCATCAGCGCCTGCTCCGTGCGCATGTGATCGCTCAGCGTGCCCATTTTCTCGCCGACAGCCATCAGGGTGTTGTTCGCCGAAATCCGGCTTTCCTCACCTTTGCCAATTGTCCGCTGCAGGCTTTCAAGGCTTTCGGCCGTCTGCTCGAGAAGCGCCTGAACATAAGCCGGAACGGATTGGTCGCCCTCGCCGCTGGCGGAGAGCGCGCCGCTGGACAGGCGGGTCAGGCTGGACAGCCATTCCTCAAGGTCATTGTAAAAGCGGTTCAGGGCTTGTCCGGCCTGAAGATCAAGAAAACCCAGCACCAGTGATCCGGCCAAACCGAATAGGGATGATGAAAATGCCGTTCCCATGCCGGTCATGGGCGCTTGCAGGCCATCTTTCAAATCCGCAAAGACGGCCGCGGTTTCAGCATTGATGCTCAGATTGGCAATAACGTTGCCGATGGAAGCAACGGTGCCAAGCAATCCCCAGAAAGTGCCCAGCAGGCCCAGGAAAATCAGCAGCCCGATTGTATAGCGCGACAGATCGCGGGATTCATCAAGCCTGGAATAAATACCATCCAGCAAGGAGCGCATGGAAAGCGCGGACAGGCTTAAATGATCGCGGTTACGCTCTCCCAGCATTGTCGCCATGGAGGCCAGCAGACGCGGCTGGCTGCCTTGCGAAGTGGCCTGGCCGTTCTGACGGAAGTTTTCAATCCACGAAACTTCCGGATAGAGCATGATGACCTGTCGGAAATTGTAAATCACGCCTAGCACAAGGACCCCGATGATCAATCCGTTCAAGGGCGCGTTGGCCATAAACGCGCCTTGCAGTGGCTCGAACAGAAAGAATGCGACAGCCAGCACGGCTATCAGGAACAAAACCATTCGAAGAAGAAAACGCCGCGGGTTGGTCATGGCCGGAGAACTCTCCTTAACTTATGCACCAGATATATTTGGAGATAAAAATCGTGACGATTTTAAGGCGTTCATCGTTCCGTTACGTTCAGGTCGACACGGTTGATAGGTTTTTCAGTGGTTTTGTTGCCCAGCGCCCGAACATCGATGCGGGTGCTTCTGACCCCGCTTTCAATCAGGAAAGAGCGTACGGCAAGAGCCCTGGAGAGAGACATCCTGCGGGCCAGGCTCGATGACAACGACGGGCCACCAGCATAGGCCATCAATTGCAGGCGTACGGTTTCCTGCCCCTTCATCTTATTGGCGAGAGCGGTCAAACCGTCTTTTGCGGCTGCTGGAAGTTTTGTCTGCTCACCTGTAAAGGTGACACGCAAGGCTTGTCCGGGGCCTATTGCCGCCGATGCGGCAGGCATTGCCGCTTGCTCAGTGGCAACGGTTTTTTCCGCCTTCGGGGCTGGCGGCGGGGGCGGTGCTTTCGGCACTTCGGCCTTGGCGACTTTCGGAGCCGGATTGACAACAGGCGCTGCCGGTGGGGCTTTTTTGACCTCTGGGGCGGCTGCCGGTGTTATCGTCGGTTTCGCCGTGGCGGCAAGTTTGACAGGCGTAGGGGCAGGTGCTGGTGCTTTTTCAACAACCGGGGCTGGCTTTGGATTTTTGGCGGCGGTTTGAACGGGTTTTTGTTTTTTCGGCAAGACCAGGGTTTTGCCGCTGACAGTCGGAACATGAAGCATGGACGTCGGTGCCTGACTGCCCGGCATAATCAGTTTAATTCCCGATCGACCACCAAAGACAGTCGCCTCAGCACCGGTTGCTGGCTGGTAGCCGCCATTGTCGATAACACTCAGGTCTATAGTCACATTCGGATGAGAGAAATCCACATAGGTATCTTGTTGGGCGGTGGCGTTGTCGGAACTTGCCAGAACCAGTGAGATGGCCGCCAACGCCCCCATGATGGTGGGACGTGCGTTGGTAAAATGAGAATTGCTTTGAAATAAGTCCATGATGCGTCTGATATTCCACCCGTTGATGGCTTTGCCCAAATTAGATTCTGTCAAGATAACCAAGCGTGGCGCATGGCACAACCATTTTACCGCGTAAGCTCAATGCCTTGCGGGTTCTTTTTTACTTTGCGTTTTTAATCAATTTGCCCAAGGGGACGTGAAGTTGGTCGTTGGCGGCCAGAATTGAACCGCTTTCCAGCATCTTGCCATTGCCGTCGATCTCGGTAACGTATCCTCCGGCTTCGCGGACAATGACGATACCCGCAGCCATGTCCCAGGGGCTCAGGCCGGTTTCCCAAAACCCTTCATAGCGCCCGGCGGCAACGTAGGCCAGGTCAAGCGCCGCCGATCCAAATCGACGCACCCCGCAGGAGACTGCCATCACCGCTTCAAGTTGTTTAAGGAACAATGGATGATCACGCGCACCCATAAATGGAATGCCTGTGGCAAACAGGGCTTCATCCATGGCATTGCGTCCCGAAACCCGGATGCGCCGGTCATTGAGGTGCGCGCCCTGGCCTTTTTCGGCCCAGAACATTTCATCATGGACGGGTTCGTAAATGACCCCGGCGTAGGGTTCGTTATCGCGCTGCAAACCGATCGAGATGGCGAAGTGCGGCAATCCGTGCAGGAAGTTGGTGGTGCCGTCCAGGGGGTCGATGATCCAGCAGTTGGAACTGTCGGAACCGACAATCTCGCCGGATTCTTCCATCAGGAAGGAATAGTTGGGCCGCGCCTTTCTAAGGGCGTAGTGCAGGGTATCTTCGGCGGTTTTATCGGCCGAGCTGACAAAATCTGCAGGCCCCTTGCGGGCCACTTGCAGGTTTTCAACTTCACCAAAATCTCGCAGAAGCTTGCGCGACGCCTTCTGGGCTGCGGCGATCATCACATTTATCAGAGCGGAACGATGGGCCATCAGTTGTTAATCTTTCGCTCGCTCGACATAAGAGGCATCGGCGGTGTTGACGACGATGCGGGTGCCTGTCCCGATATGGGGTGGGACCAGGGTTTTGACGCCGTTTTCAAGAACCGCAGGCTTGTAGGATGATGAGGCGGTCTGGCCTTTAACGACGGCGTCGGCCTCTGTCACTTCAAGGGTGACATGGTCGGGCAGCTGGACGCCGATGGGGTCGTCTTCATGACTTTCGACTGTGACGATCATGCTTTCCTGCAGGAAAGGGATCTGCTCCTCACCGATCAGTTCGCCACTTAAGGTGATCTGCTCGTAAGTTTCATTGTCCATGAAGGTGTACATGTCGCCATCGGCGAACAGGTATTGGTAATCTTTCTGGTCGAGGCGCGCCCGTTCGACGGTTTCGGAGGAACGGAATCGTTCATTGAGCTTGGTGCCATCGCGGACACCGCGCAATTCCACTTGCAGGTAAGCGCCGCCCTTGCCGGGCTGGGTGTGCTGGATTTTTACGGCCCGCCACAGGCGTCCCTGATGTTCAATCACCATACCGGGACGAACGGCATTTCCATTAATTTTCATAATTTTGAACCATTTTTTGACTGTAAGGCGCGGAAGCTATCAGGTTGCCCTGTATGAAGCAATGGCACAGGTTCCTTAAGGATCGACGGGTGTTTCTTTGAACAGCCGGTTGAAGGCGATGACCGCTTGTTCCGGGCCTTCCGCGTAATCCCAGACCCCGGCGACGACGGCCAGAAAATCTGCTCCGGCGCTGATCAGGGGCGGGCAGTTTTCAACACTGATGCCGCCGATGGCAACGACCGGCACGGTCATGTCCTTGCTCCACCAGTTAAGGATTTCCGGATCCGGGTGGGCTTTCGGGGTTTTCGTTGCGGTCGGGAAAAAGGCACCGAAGGCAACATAATCGGCACCCTGTTCAGCTGCTTCCATGGCCAGATGTCTGGAATCATGGCAGGTGACACCAACTATGGCACCCGTCCCGACGGCCTCACGGGCTTCTTCGTAGCTGGCGTCCTGCTGGCCCACATGAACCCCGTCGCAGCCGGTCCTGGCGGCAAGGGTCGGGTCATCATTGAGCAAGAATGCGACACCGCGTTCCTGGGCGATGGGTTTTAAGGCATCGATGGTGCGGACGATGTCTTCTTCTGGTGTGTCTTTGAGGCGCAGTTGCAGGCAGCCTACACGTCCGGCGTCAAGGGTGCGGGCCAGAATGTCGGGGAAGCTGGACAGGTCGAGCTTCGGCGGCGTGATCAGGTATAACTGGGTGCGGTTGAAATCGGTCATTGCGGCAGTTCCTTGAGCCAGGCGCGACAGGCGGCAGCGGGGTTGGTCATGTCGTACAAATCAAGCTCATCACCTGTTTCGGTGTAGACCGTGGCTCCGCGCTGGCCAGCGATATCGGCCAGTTTTTCAGATAATTCAGGGCCGTTGGAAATACGCACCACCTTGATGCCGTGTCTGAGCGCGCCAAGGGCCAGCCCCGGATCATCTCCACAATCAAGCACGGCCTGAAAATCGACGTCCGGGTAAGCTTCTGCGGCCTGGGCGACGATATCCCGAAAGACTGTCGCACCAAGGGTTGCCGCCGCCCCGGCCGGGCTTACCAGTGTGACCTGAACACCGACCGCCTGGGCCGCCTGCAGGGCAGCCTGGGCATGTTCCAGCGAGTGAATAATGATGGCGTTGCTCATGGTGGCGTAGAGATAGAATGGTTCCAGTCAAAAGCCAAGGGGATATGCAGGGTGTCGATACAATTGACGCGGCCCCTTTAATGATACAAGTTTTATCAGGCGGTCGTTGCAAGCGTACAAAGATACGACAGCGGAACCCGCATAAAACAAAAACCAGCAAGACTATAAAATATACAGGGAGGAGTTTTTCAGATGTTAGCAATGATTCTACGCCGTGGCGTCAGCGCGGCTTGCGGCGCTGTGGCCGCATTTATCTTGATGACGGTGACGCCTGCGTCAGCCGAGGAATGCCCGCGCGGCGACCTAGACACGCGTTTTTGTGACCGCGATGGCGACCTGACGGCGGACACGCCGAGCGATCCGGCACAGCAAATCGATCCTGATACGCTGGTCTTCGCCTATACCCCGGTCGAAGACCCTGCCGTCTATAAGACCGCCTGGTCTGATTTTCTGACCAACATGGAAAAAGTGACCGGCAAGAAAGTGCTGTTCTTCCCGGTTCAGTCCAATGCTGCCCAGATCGAAGCGATGCGTTCGGGCCGCCTGCATGTCGCCGGTTTCAATACCGGTTCCAACCCGCTGGCTGTCAACTGCGCCGGTTTCCGCTCGTTCACCATCATGGCGCAGGAAAGCGGTGCCTTCGGCTACGAGATGGAAATCATCACTTTTCCGGGCAGCGGTATTGAAAAGGTTGAAGACATCAAGGGCAAGACCCTGGCCTTCACCTCACCAACGTCAAACTCCGGCTTCAAGGCGCCTTCTGCGATCCTGAAAGCCGACTTCGGCATGGAAAAAGATCGTGACTTCACGCCAGCTTTCTCTGGCAAGCATGACAATTCGATCCTGGGTGTCGCCAACAAGGATTATCCGGCGGCCTCCATCGCCAACTCAGTCAAACAGCGGATGTTGGCGCGTGGCGTCATCAAGGATGATCAGGTCAAGGTGATCTACACCTCGCAGACCTTCCCGACCACCGGTTTTGGCATGGTCTACAACTTGAAACCCGCGTTGCAGGAGAAAATCAAGGAAGCCTTCTTCGGCTTTAAATGGGACAAGCCGGACGGAAGCCCGACCAGCCTGAAGGTTGAGTTCTCCAAGTCCAAGCCACCTGAGGGGCAATTCCTGCCGATTACCTACAAGTCGCACTGGGATGTCATTCGCAAAATCGACAAGGCGAACGGCGTTTCCTACGCTTGTAAGTAAAAATAACAAATCCGGAACCGGCCTGTCCCCATGGGGCGGGCCGGGTAACCGGTGAACATGTGGGGTGGGTAATGCTGCGTCTGGAAGGCTTAACCAAGCAATACAAGACCGGGGACCTGGCGCTTAAAAACGTTGATCTTGAGGTTCCCAAAGGCCAAGTGCTGGCCTTGATCGGTCCATCAGGGGCCGGTAAAAGCACCCTTATTCGCTGTATCAACAGGCTGGTTGAGCCGACATCAGGCAAGGTTTATCTGGTTGATGAGGAACTGACCAGTCTGGGTGTGGGGGCGCTGCGCCGGGCCCGGCGCAAGATGGGCATGATCTTCCAGGAATATGCCCTTGTTGAACGTTTGAGCGTCATGGAAAATGTGCTTTCCGGTCGCTTGGGTTACGTCGGCTTCTGGTCCAGTTATTTTCGTAAATTCCCCAAGGATACTATCGATGAAGCCTTCCGCCTGCTCGACCGTGTCGGCTTGAGCGATATGGTTGACAAGCGCGCCGACGAGCTTTCCGGCGGCCAGCGTCAGCGCGTCGGTATCGCCCGGGCGCTTATACAGGATCCGGAAATTCTGCTGGTCGACGAACCGACGGCGAGCCTTGATCCCAAGACCTCGCGCCAGATCATGCGGCTGATTTGCGAGCTATGTGAAGAACGCCAACTGGCCGCGATCATTAATATTCACGACGTCGCCCTGGCCCAGCTGTTTGTCCAGCGGATCATCGGTCTGCAACTGGGTGCGGTGGTTTATGATGGGCCGCCCACCGGTCTGACATCTGACGTGCTGACTGAAATTTATGGTGCCGAGGATTGGGAGGCGACGATCCGCAAAGTTGAAGACGAGGACGAAGAAGTTATCGAATCCAGGGAAGAACACATGGCGGGGCTGACGTGAATTCGACCCTGACCACAACCAGAACATGGCGCAAAAAGCCGGTGGTCGAAAGCGCCCGTATGCGCTGGTTTTTGGGCATTGGTGTGGCGCTTTATCTTTCCACCGCCATTGGTTCCATGGAGGTCAACTGGTCGCGGGTCTACGAAGGGCTGGATCGTGGCTGGGCCTTTGTTATTGCGTTCACCTCGCCTGATTTTGCCGGGCGCTGGAGTGATATTCGTAGCGGGCTTATCGAAAGTCTGGTGATGACAGTCACCTCGACGGCTATTGGTATCCTGCTTTCCGTCCCTATTGGCCTTGGTGCTGCCCGCAATATTGCACCGCGTCCGGTTTATCTTTTATGTCGCGGTATCATTGCCGTGTCGCGGGCCTTGCAGGAAATCATCGTCGCCATCCTGATGGTGGCGATTTTCGGGTTTGGCCCCTTTGCCGGTGTTGTCACGCTTTCTTTCGCGACCATTGGCTTCCTCGCAAAGCTGCTGGCTGAAGACATCGAGGACAGTTCCAAAGACCAGCTCGAAGCGATCCGGGCAACCGGCGCTTCATGGTCGCAATTGATGAATTATGGCATTCAGCCGCAGGTCATGCCGCGCCTGATCGGGCTCTCCATGTACCGGCTGGATATTAATTTCCGCGAATCGACAGTGTTGGGCCTGGTTGGGGCCGGTGGTATCGGGGCGACGCTGAACACATCGTTCGACCGTTACGAATTCGATACCGCAGCGGCTATCATCATCACCATTATTGTCCTTGTCATGATCGCCGAATACACATCAGGCCTGATTCGCACGAGGTTGCAGTAATGGCTGTCAGTGAAGTTCAGGGGATCAAGGTCTGGCAGCGGCGTGATCGCAACAAGCAACTTTCCATCTGGTTCGGCTGGCTGTGCGGGGTCGCGCTGTTTATGTTCTGCTGGAAATATATTTCGGACGCCACGACCTGGTATTTTGTCGTTGACGCACCACGCATCATTGGCGACATCACCTCGCGCATGTGGCCGCCGCGGTTTTCCTATATGTCTGAATTGTGGGTGCCGATCTGGGACACCATCAATATTGCTACTCTGGGTACGCTTGTGGCAATCGTCATGGCGGTGCCCGTGGCTTTTTTGGCCGCTAACAATACGACGCCCAGCAAAACCATTATCCGCCCGATAGCGCTTTTGATTATCGTTTCATCGCGCTCTATCAATTCGCTGATTTGGGCTTTGCTATTGGTTTCGATCATCGGGCCGGGAGTGTTTGCCGGAACCCTTGCCATCGCCTTGCGTTCAATCGGTTTCATTGCCAAGTTGCTTTATGAAGCGATTGAGGAAATCGACACCAACCAGGTCGAGGCAATCAGCGCCACCGGGGCCGGGCAGGCCCAAGTCATTGCTTACGGTATCGTGCCGCAAATCCTGCCCGCCTTTGCTGGCATTACCGTCTTCCGCTGGGATATCAATATCCGCGAATCAACGGTGCTGGGACTGGTCGGGGCTGGCGGTATTGGCCTGCAGCTTTCGGCCTCATTGAACGTGCTGGCGTGGCCGCAGGTGTTGTTGATCCTGATTATTATCTTCGTCGCCGTAATCATCAGCGAATGGGTCTCAGCCAGGGTAAGGCACGCGATTATTTAGATAATCGTTTTTAGTGTACAGGCCCCTCAAGCGCCGGGCGCTCACTCCGTTCACTTGGCTGGTCCTCTGGAAGTCAAAATAAAAATGGCGACAGGAGAGTATCCTGCCGCCATTTAAACTTTTCTTTTCAAGCACGCCCGGCGCTTGAGGGAACTTACTTAAGAAGCCTTCATCATCGCAACAGCTGTATCTGACATACGGTTTGAGAAACCCCATTCGTTGTCATACCAGGTCAGGATACGGACGAAGTCGCCGTCCAGGACCTTGGTTTCCGGGGCTGCGAAGAACGAGCTGTAGGAGCTGTGGTTGTAGTCGCTGGAGACCAGCGGCAATTCTGTGTAACCCAGAATACCTTTTAGGCTATCAGATTCACTGGCGGCCTTGATCGCTTCGTTGATTTCTTCTACCGACGTTTTGCTCTTGGCGTTAAAGCACAGATCAACAACGGAAACATTCGGGGTCGGTACGCGCATGGAAGTACCGTCCAGCTTGCCGTTCAGTTCGGGCAACACCAGGCCGACGGCCTTGGCAGCACCGGTGGTCGCCGGAATGATGTTCAGCGACGCCGCACGGGCACGGCCAAGATCGGAATGCAGGGTGTCAACCGTGCGCTGGTCACCGGTGAACGAGTGGACCGTGGTCATAAAGCCCTTTTCGATACCGACAGTCTTGTTCAGGATGTCGGCGACAGGGGCCAGGCAGTTTGTCGTGCACGAGGCATTGGAAACAACTGTGTGACCGGCTTCAAGTTTGTGGTCATTGACGCCGTAAACAACGGTCAGGTCGGCACCTGCAGCGGGGGCGGATACCAGAACCTTCTTGGAACCTGCATCAAGGTGAACGGAGGCTTTTTCCTTGGAGGTGAAAATGCCGGTGCATTCGTAAACCACGTCAACGCCAAGATCACCCCAGGGCAGGGCAGAAGGGTCACGCTCGGAAGTGACTTTGATGTCGCCGCGTCCGGCGTTCATGGTGTCACCGCTAACCGTCACATCGGTGGGAAGGATGCCGTGAACGGAATCATATTTCAACAGGTGTGCATTGGCTTCGGCTGAACCCAGATCGTTAATGCCGACGACTTCAACATCGTCACGACCGGATTCGACCAGGGCCCGAAATGTCAACCGACCGATACGGCCAAAACCATTAATTGCTACGCGAATCGCCATCTTAATCCTCCCAATGGCCGGATGTCCGGCCTGTAAATAAAAAACCTGTATCCAAGATCACTTAAAACCAAATTCATTGCGCCTGTGATAGCACGGGCACCAGTGTGTGCTAACACCCATGCCGGGGGGTAGGGGCTCACCCCATCGGGTGGGCGCAAGATTGATCGGATTTTCCGGCCCGTCAATGGTCATATTGTCCCTATTTTACAATTATCATTGGCGTACCGGTTGACGGGCTCAAGGGGGAGGGCATATTGTTCCTCAGTCAGAACATGCATTTGTTGTTTTAAGCATCGGTTTTCATGTATTTTTTTGCATGTCCAGGAAATGACCTGAACGGTTTTTCAAAAGGATTGATTTAGTGGCCCTCGGCGGTAAGAAAGAGAGCACACCGAAGCGCTTGAAAAGCGCCAGTGAGCGTCTTGACGTGGCAATGGAGCGCTTGGAGAAGGCGCTGGCGGCCAAAAATAGCGATGATGACGGGGCCGAAATCGCTACCCTTAAAGGTGAAATCGAAAAACTCACGGGTATTAATAAAGCCGCTGGCGAGCGTCTTGATGGCGCGATCAAGCGTCTGAAAACTGTCCTTAAAGAGGTCTGAAAAAAGCCATGTCGCAAGTCTCGATTACCATAAACGGCCGCAAATATCAGGTCGCTTGCGATGACGGTCAGGAAGCGCACCTGACCCGTCTGGGTGATTATGTCGACAAGCGCCTGGACGAGCTGGTCGCCGCCGTTGGTCAAGTCGGCGATTCGCGCTTGCTGGTCATGGTCAGCCTTTTGCTGGCTGATGAACTTTCCGACCTGTATAGCGAAAACGAATCCCTTAAAAGCAAGACTGATGGCGGCACCTCGACTGCCAGAGGCGAGGAGGAACTCGCCGTGGCCGTGGAAAAAATCGCCGAACGCATCGAAAATATTGCCGCGGGCCTGGAACAGGCATAGATATGTAGTAGGAACGGGTGCTGCGGATATCGTCAGGCAACGTTATCCCTGGGGCCAATATCTACCCTTAGGGAGCTGTCCCTGCCGGACTCTTGGGTCCGGTATATGGCGCCCACCTGCAACCGCAGGCCACGGTGGATGCATCGCCAACGACCCCGCGGCCCCGTTCTGTTTTATTTCTATAAAAGCCAAGGGTTTTAAATGTCTGCCGATCAAGACAAGAGCAATCTGCGCGAGACGGCGCGGGCAAGGCGGATAAAAGCCCACAATCAGGACGCAGAAGGTGCCGCCCAGAGTCTGGCAACGCATGTGTTGGCTCTTCTTGAGGACAAGCCTCCCACCATTATTGCCGGTTACCGGGCCATCGGCAGTGAAATTGATGTTGGTCCGTTAATGGGCTCGCTGGTTGGTCTCGGCTGGCACGTCGCCTTGCCGGTAGTTGTCGAAAACGCCGCGCCACTGATTTTTCGCAGTTGGACCCCTGGCGATGAATTGGTTGAAGGTCCGCTTAAAACCGTACAGCCGGGTGCGCAGTGTGCCCAGGTGGTTCCGGATGTTATCATAACGCCGCTGCTGGCTTTTGATGAACAGGGTTACCGTCTGGGCCAGGGCGGCGGGTTTTATGACCGCACGCTGGCGACCTTGAGCGTTCTTTCCATCGGGGTTGCCTTTGCCGCACAGCGTGTGGAGCTTGTTCCCCGTGACTGGTTTGACCAGCGGCTTGATTTTATCGTCACCGAGCAGGGAAAAATTTAAAATGGATGGCTACACGATCAGTCATATCGGCCTGGATATCGATTTTTATCACGATCAAAGCGATCAAATAAAACTGCCACGCGAGACTGAGAATTTGTACGCGATTGACAAGGAAAAGGCGGCGCTTTTCACCGAAACCACCAGTGGTCTGGATTACAGCTCTGAAGAAATGCTGGAGTGGTATTTCACCCATTCAAAGAAAACACTGGCTGAACATTTACCAAAACATGGTAGCAGTGACGCCCAGCCACCGCGTCAGGCGATTATATTCCCCATTCAATTCCCGCCGGGGACTTTCCATATAATCACGGAGCAGGGGGCGGTCGATATAAAGGCCCTGCGTCTGGCAGTCGAAGTGTCGGTTTAAAAAATAAAGGTTTGTGATGCGAATTCTTATGTGCGGCGACGTCGTTGGTAAAAGCGGTCGTCAGGCGATCCTTGAAAATATTGAAGATTTGAGATCGCGTCTGGCTCTCGATTTCGTTCTCGTAAACGGCGAGAACGCGGCTCATGGTTTTGGCATTTCCGAAAAAATCTGCGCCAGTTTTTATCAGGTCGGCGTCGATGTGATTACCACCGGAAATCACGTTTGGGACCAGCGCGAAATCATGAACTATATTGATAGCGACCCCAAATTGCTGCGCCCGATCAATTACCCGGCGCGCACGCCGGGTGCAGGTTCCTGCGTGTTTGAGACGCAAGCTGGCAAAAAGGTGCTTGTTATTCATCCCATGGGACGCCTGTTCATGGACCCGCTGGACGATCCTTTTCTGGCCGTCGGCAATGTTCTGGCAAAGCACACACTTGGTCAGGACGTAGACGCCATTATCGTCGACATGCACGCCGAGGCGACCAGCGAGAAAATGGCCATGGGCCATCATTGCGACGGTCGGGCTTCGGTCGTCGTTGGCTCCCACTCCCATATTCCGACCGCCGACGCACAGGTTTTGCCCGGCGGCACCGCCTATCAGACCGACATGGGCATGTGTGGGGATTACAATTCGGTCATTGGCATGATCAAGGAGCCGGCGGTCGCCCGTTTCACCTCCAAATTGCCGGCCGGCCGGCTGGAACCGGCCGACGAGGAGGCAACCCTGTGCGCGGTGCTGGTCGAAACAGACGACACCACGGGCCTGGCCAAATCCGTCGAGCCGCTGCGGCTGGGTGGAAGACTGGCCGAGGCCATGCCGGGCTAAATTTCCCCGCCAGCCCTCCCTTTACCCACCCGCCCAATTGCTGCCATATTGGGCTGTTACTCAAGCGGCGGCGATTGTGTGTTGTTTTGCGTCTGTTTTTGTACGTCTTATCGCTATATGTGGTATAAGCGCATGTTTATATCCACTTGATTTTGCTTAAATGAGGGAATTGATTAGAGACCATGGCTGGCCATTCAAAGTTCAAAAACATCATGCACCGCAAGGGTGCGCAAGACGCAAAGCGCGCCAAAGTCTTCGCCAAGCACATCCGCGAATTAACCGTCGCCGCCAAAACCGGCATGCCTGACCCGGATATGAATCCGCGTCTGCGCACCGCTATTGCCGCGGCCAAGGCGGTCAACATGCCCAAAGACAATATGGAACGCGCCATCAAGAAAGGCGCCGGTGGCGGTGACGACACCAACTTCGATGAGGTTCGCTACGAAGGCTACGGCCCCGGCGGCGTTGCCATCATTGTCGAAACCCTGACCGATAACCGCAACCGCACCGCTGCCGAAGTGCGATCCGCCTTCACCAAGTACGGTGGCAATCTTGGCGAGACGGGCAGCGTTGGATTTATGTTCGATCAGCTGGGTTTTATCGAATATTTGCCAGCGGCTGCCAATGCCGACGATATGTTTGAAGCGGCCCTGGAAGCGGGTGCCAGCGATGTTGAGACGACTGAAGATGGCCACGAAATCCTTTGCGCTGTGGAAGACCTTGGTGTTGTCCGCGACGCCCTGGAAGTAAAATTCGGTGCACCCGAAGACGCCCGCCTTGACTGGAAACCACAGACGACAACGGAACTGGATGAAGACAAGGCGATGACGTTACTCAAGTTGCTCGACGTTCTGGAAGACAACGACGACGTGCAGCGGGTGGCGTCAAACTTTGAAGTTTCCGACGAAGTAATGGAACGTTTGAGTGCGTAAAATGAAGGGCCATTGTGTATGAGACTGATCGGGCTCGATCCGGGCCTCAGACAAACAGGTTGGGGCGTCATTGAAAGCGACGGCAACCGCCTGACCCACGTCGCCAACGGCGCTGTCAGGACGACAGCCAGCGCCGATCTGGCGGTGCGACTGGTTGAACTGCATGATGGCCTGCTCGAAATCGTCCAGCGCTACACCCCGCATGAGGCTGCTGTTGAGGAAACTTTCGTTAACAAGAACCCCACATCAACCCTGAAACTGGGACAGGCGCGCGGCATCGTTATGCTGGTGCCGGCCAGGGCCGGGCTGGTGGTCAGTGAATACACCCCGAACCTGATCAAGAAATCCGTTGTCGGGGCCGGTCACGCTGCCAAGGAACAAGTGCAGATGATGGTCCAGATCCTGCTTCCGGGCATCGATATAGCAAGCGCCGATGCTGCCGATGCCCTCGCCGTGGCAATCTGTCATGCCCATCACCGGGCCAGTGCCGAAGTGATTTTAAAGGCTGCGGGAGGTGCCCGATGATCGCCAAGCTGACCGGATTGATTGATCAGTGCGGAAGCGACTGGGCCGTTATTGATGTGTCCGGCGTTGGTTATCTTGTCTATTGTTCGGCCCGCACTCTGGGCCGTCTGGTGCCCGGCGAAGCGGCCTCACTGGTTATCGAAACCCACGTCCGCGAAGACCACATCCATCTATATGGCTTTTTGGATGAGGCCGAACGCGCCTGGTTCAAGTTGCTGACCACGGTTCAGGGCGTCGGTGCGAAAGTGGGTTTGGGCATCCTGTCGGTGTTAAGTGGGGATGAGTTGCTTCAGGCGATTGCGGCGGCCGACAAGGCAACGATTACCCGCGCTCCCGGCGTCGGTCCAAAACTGGCGGTGCGGTTGTTGAGCGAACTCAAAGACAAGGTGGCAACCATGGCCCTGGGCCCTGTTGCTGTCCTTGATGGCGAGGCGTCACCCCAAAGCGGTGCCAGCGGGGCGATTTCTGAAGCCGTCTCGGCCTTGGTTAATCTTGGTTATTCGGCCTCCGATGCCTATAGCGCTGTCAGCCACGCGGCGACAAAGCTGGGCGAAGATGCCAGCCTTGAAGAATTGATTCGTGGCGGCCTTGGCGAGCTTGCCCCACGGCAGCGGGGGATCAGTTGATGAGTGAAGACAGGCTTGTCAGCAGCCAATCCTCGGGCGAGGAAATCGCCGACGCGGCGATGCGCCCGCAGCATTTAAGTGACTTTGTCGGCCAGCGTCAGGTGCGTGAGAATTTATCGGTCTTCGTGGCCGCCGCACGCCAGCGGGGCGAGGCGTTGGACCATGTTCTGTTCCACGGGCCGCCGGGCCTTGGCAAAACGACGCTGGCGCAAATCGTCGCCCGGGAACTGGGCGTCGGCTTTCGCGCCACATCCGGCCCGGTTATCGCCAAGGCCGGAGACCTGGCGGCGATCCTGACCAACCTGCAACAGAACGACGTGCTGTTTATTGATGAAATTCACAGGCTCAGTCCTGTCGTCGAGGAAATCCTCTATCCTGCCATGGAGGACTTCCAGCTCGACCTGATCATCGGCGAGGGGCCTGCGGCGCGCTCTGTCCGTATTGATCTTCCGAAGTTCACTCTGGTCGGCGCGACAACCCGTTCAGGCTTGATAACAACGCCGCTTCGTGAACGTTTCGGCATTCCCATGCGGGTTGTTTTCTATGAGCCTGAAGAACTGGAATCGATTGTTCGTCGCGGCGCTTCTCTATTGGGGCTTGAGTTGACCACCGACGGAGCTATGGAAATCGCCCGCCGTTCGCGCGGCACTCCGCGGGTCGCCGGTAGATTGCTTCGCCGGGTCCGTGATTTTGCTTCCGTCGATGGAACCCTGGAAGTGACGCAGGAAAGAGCCGATGCGGCCCTTAACCGGCTCGATGTCGATCATCGCGGGCTCGACGCCATGGACCGTCGTTACCTGACTTGCATCGCCGAGAACTACGCCGGTGGGCCGGTCGGTGTTGAAACCATGGCCGCCGCCCTGTCTGAACAACGCGACACCATTGAAGAAGTTATCGAGCCTTACCTGATCCAGCAGGGGCTATTGATGCGCACACCGCGCGGCCGCACCCTGACCGCTCAGGCATTCAGCCATCTTGATATGCCCGTACCGGCGACGGCCGGGCAACTGGAACTGGTGGTGGAGGCCGGTGATGACTAATCCTCATGTTTTCCCACTCAGGGTATATTTCGAGGACACGGACGCCGGTGGCATTGTCTATTATGCCAATTATCTTAAATACGCCGAGCGGGCGCGCACCGAAATGCTGCGCACCGTCGGCATCGAAAGCTCGACACTGATGGACGATGACAACATCGCCCTGACTGTCAAGACGTGCTCACTGGATTATCTGAAACCGGCTCGGCTGGATGAGGTGCTGGAAGTTCATACCCGCATAGAAAAGGTCGGCGGTGCCTCTTTAAGCGGTGAGCAGACAATCAGACGCGGCGAGGATGACCTTGTCGTTATCCGGATTAAACTCGCCTGTATGGCGATGGACGGTAAACCGGCGCGGCTGCCTGGGCAGGTGCGCGCGACTCTCAATAATTTTTGTCAACAAAATGAGTAAACGATGGAAAACTCCGTAATTAGTGCTGTCACTCTGGCGGGCTCGGTCGGTGAACTGGACTTTTCGATACTGTCGCTGTTCCTGCGCGCCGACCTGATCGTCAAGTCGGTGATTATTATCCTGCTGCTGGCTTCGATCTGGTGTTGGGCGATCATTGTCGAGAAAGTTCTGGGTTTGAAAAAGCTGAATGCCGGGGCGGCCAAGTTTGAACAGGCGTTCTGGTCCGGGGTGTCGCTGGATGAACTTTATAATCGCACCGGCGCCCAACCGAAGGATCCCATGTCGGCGGTGTTTATCGCTGCTATGCGTGAATGGAACCGGGCCGTAACAAGTGGGGCAGGGGATCCAACGACGAGTGTCAGTTTGTCAGAGCGCATTGAGCGGGTCATGCAAATCACCCTGGCCCGGGAAATGGACCGGGCTGAACGCTACATGACGTTTCTGGCGACGACCGGATCAACGGCCCCGTTTATTGGCCTGTTCGGGACGGTCTGGGGGATCATGAATTCGTTCCAGTCTATCGCCGTTTCCAAAAACACGTCGCTTGCGGTCGTCGCCCCCGGCATTGCCGAAGCCCTGTTCGCCACCGCCCTTGGGTTGCTGGCGGCGATCCCGGCGGTCATCGCCTACAACAAGCTGAGCCGTGACCTTGATCGATATGCCGGACGGCTGGACAGTTTTGCCGGTGAATTTTCGGCCATTCTGTCGCGCCAGCTTGATGAACGTGCCAAGAAGGAAGCTGACTGAGCATGGCCCAGATCTTGTCCAAATCAGGCCGCGGGAGCCGCATCCGCAGCAAACCGATGAGCGAAATCAACGTCACCCCCATGGTCGATGTGATGTTGGTGCTGCTGGTTATCTTTATGGTCACCGCACCGCTTTTGACAGTTGGCGTTACGGTTGATTTGCCCAGGACAAAGGCTTCAACCATTGCCGGGGATGACGAGCCGCTGGCGGTCTCAATCGACAACAAGGGGCAGGTTTTCATTCAGGACACCCAGGTGGAGCTCGCCGGTCTGGTGCCGCGTTTGCTGGCGATTACCGGCAACAATCCTGATGTCCGCATCTTCGTGCGGGGTGACAAGGCGATAAGCTACGGGCGGGTGATGGAAGTCATGGGCACGGTCAATGCCGCCGGATTTCGTAAAGTGGCCTTGATCACCGAACGCATGAACCTGCAAAAACTGAATAACTAATGGGTATCGGTGTCGCCATATCTGTTCTTTTGCATGTGGTGATAGTTGTTGTCGCCTACGTCGGACTGCCTAATTTGCGCCGCGACGTGATGATGGAAGCGCCGATCATGGTTGAACTGGTCACCGTCGCCGAAATCACCAACGCACCGCAACCGGCTGTCAAACCGGAAGAAAAGAAGAAGGCGGAAGAACCCAAACCCGAACCCAGGCCGGAACCGCCAAAACCGGAAGTTAAAGCGGCACCGCCACCGCCAGCGCCCGAACCTGCTCCACCACCCGCACCCGAGCCTGAGGACGTGGCCATCGTGCCGCCGCCACCCGAAGCCAAACCAAAGGCCAAGGAAAAACCCAAACCGAAGCCCGAGCCCAAGCCCGTGGTCAAGGAAAAGCCAAAACCGAAAGCGCCGGTGGCATTGGCCAAAGCCAAGGTGAAGCACAAGCCCAAACCGCCTGACGCTTTTGCCGGGGTCTTGAAAACGCTTAAAGACCTGCAGAGCCAGCCATCCCCGGCCCCGGAACCGGAAGAAAAGAAGAAAGAGGAAAAGAAGGAAACAAAAACCTCATTCGAAGAACAGATCGCCAAGGCACTGGGTTCGAAAAAGCGCAGCTTCGATCAGTCACGCCCGTTGTCAATCAGTGAAATTGACCTGGTCCGACAGCAGATCGCCAAATGCTGGAGCTTGCCGGCGGGGGCCAAGGACGTCGAAAACATGGTCATCGAAATCGCCGTCGCCATGAACACGGATGGTACGGTTCGCTCCGCCAATATCAAAAATAAGGGCCTTGGGTCCGATCCGTTCTTGCGAGCGATGGCGGAAAGTGCTTTACGTGCGGTCTTGAACAAGCGCTGCCAACCGTTCAAATTACCACGTGATAAATATGACCGCTGGAAGACAATGACCCTTATATTCAATCCCAAGGAGATGTTCGGATCATGACGACATTAGTACGGTCACTACTTGCGGCAGTCCTTTTCATCACTTTTGCCTTGCAGGCTCAGGCGGAGCTGCGCATCGACATCACCCGTGGAACGGTCGAGCCATTGCCTATTGCGGTGACCGATTTTGTTGGCGCAACGACGGTTGAGCAGGAATACGGACGCGGTATTGGCCGGGTGATCGCAGCCGACCTGGAACGATCGGGCCTGTTCAAGCCGCTGGACAGCCGCGCCTTTATTCAAAACAATCAGGCTCCGGGTACCTTGCCCCGTTTTGGTGATTGGCGGGTTATCAACGCCCAGGCGCTGGTTCAGGGGCGTACCCAGGTCGTCCCTGATGGTCGTTTGAAGGTTGAATTCCGCCTGTGGGATGTCTACGCCGAACAGCAGATGGTCGGCCTCGCTTATTTCACGGTTCCCGATAACTGGCGTCGCGTCGCTCATATTGTTTCAGATGCCATCTACAAGCGAATCACCGGTGAAAGTGGTTATTTCGACACCCGAATTGTCTATATATCGGAAACCGGCCCACAGAATCGCCGCATCAAACGGTTGGCCATTATGGATCAGGACGGCGATAACCACCGTTTTCTGACCGATGGCGGGACACTGGTGCTGACGCCGCGTTTTTCGCCGACGCTTCAGGAAATAACCTACCTGTCCTATTACGGCAATCAGCCGCGGGTCTATATTTTCAATATCGATTCCGGTCGCCAGGAAGTGCTCGGCGATTTTCCTGGGATGACCTTTGCGCCGCGTTTTTCGGCGGATGGCAACAAGGTCATCATGAGCATGGCCAAGGATGGTAATTCTGAAATTTACACCATGGACCTGAGAACCCGGACGGTTAAGCGCCTGACCAACCATTCGGCTATTGATACCTCGCCCAGTTATTCCCCCGATGGTAAGTACATCACTTTTAACTCAGACAGGGGCGGGTCCCAGCAGCTGTACGTTATGGAAGCAAGCGGTGCTGGCGTTAAGCGAATTTCACATGGCAAAGGTCGCTATGCGACGCCAGTATGGTCGCCGCGCGGTGATTTGATCGCCTTTACCAAATTTACCGGCGGCCGGTTTTTTATTGGCGTCATGCGCCCCGATGGCAAAGGCGAGCGCTTGCTGGCTGAAGATTTTCTGGTCGAGGCGCCAACATGGGCGCCAAACGGGCGGGTGCTCATGTTCTTCCGTCAGGAACGCTCGAAAGCAGACGGCAGTGGCGGGAAATCTCGTTTATATTCCATAGACTTAACGGGCCATAACGAGCGTCAGGTGATTACCCCTCTGGATGCATCTGACCCGGCATGGTCACCCTTGATTCCTTAGGCGGCTCCGGGTTATATTTTAGATACATACAAGGTTTTGTAAAAAAAGCCTTGGATTTCGACTTTTTACTCTTTAAGACAAAGGCTTAGAGTAGTAGTCAACGATATTCACACAGTGGTGTTTTGTTTTAAGGCAATTCGCAACTGGTATTTTTCTAAACGCTCCGACGAGGGAGAATTTAAATGCGCTTTAACATCCTGGGCATGATTGCGGCAGTAGCCCTTGTTGCGGCTTGCGAAACCGCGCCGAAAGAAGAAGCGGCAAGCGGTGGTACAGGTGGCTCTATGGCCAGCCCCAGCGCCACAACGTCGGCGGCTACGATGGCCCCGATGGGACCGAAAATGGGTAGCCAGGAAGATCTGGTCGTCAACGTTGGCGACCGCGTATTCTTTGATTTTGACAAATACAATCTTGGTTCCGAATCGCGTCGGGTACTTGAAAAGCAAGCCGTCTGGCTGAATAAATATCGTCTTGTTACAGTTGCCATTGAAGGTCATGCCGACGAACGCGGCACCCGCGAGTATAACCTGGCATTGGGTGAACGCCGTGCGAACTCGGCAAAAGACTATCTGGTTGCGTTGGGCGTTGCCGCTGATCGTATCCGTACCATTTCATACGGCAAAGAACGTCCGGTAGCCCTTGGCTCCAACGAAGCCGCCTGGGCTCAGAACCGCCGTGCGGTTACGACGATCAAGTAACCAGGACTAAAGTTTTCTGGCTTTCGTTATGCCGGTTTATTGAATTAGGGCGCTTACCGTATGGTAAGCGCCCTATTTTCGCCTAATATGTCCTGCAAGTTGCGCAATCTGGAATAAGCGGTCGAATATTGAAAATGAAAATGTTTAATCTTATCAACAAAAGACGACTGACAGGGATGCCAGTGGCTTTTCTGGGTTTTGCTTTTTGCCTCGCCTTGGCAACGCCGGTTCTGGCCCAAAGCAAGGATTTGACCCCGATCCTTGATCGCTTGCAGCGCCTGGAACGTGATATCAGGACACTTAACATCCAGATTGCCGGTAGCAGCGCTGGTGCTGGTGGCGGTGCTGAAGCCGGAACGCCTGCGGCTGCCCGCATTGCTGTCAGGTTAGCTGAACTGGAAGACGAATTGCGCGCAACCACTGGCAAGGTCGAAACCATCGCCAACCAAATCGAACAGGTTGGTCTCAGGCTTGATAAGTTGATCGCCGATCTTGATTACCGGCTCAGCTCCATTGAAGGTGGTTCGGGGCAAGGGGTGAATTCGCAAGTCAGGGCTGCCCCGTCTCCGCCGGGGGTGCAAAAAATCGTTCCCGACGCAAGTCAACCAGGCGTGTTGGGGACGATCTCGCAAAGTGAAGTCCCCGCTATTCCAGGTCAGGACGAGGAACAGCAGAACGCCGCTTCGGTGCCCGTAGGCAGCGCAGTGACATCAAACGCCCTTCCCGAAAAAAAGAATGTTCTTCCTGTAGGGACGCCCAAGAAGCGCTATACCTATGCCTTCAGCTTGCTACGCGAGGCTAATTACGACGAGGCCGAAGTTGCCCTGGCCGAATTCCTGAAGGCCCACCCAAACGATCCACTTGCCGACAATGCCCGCTATTGGCTGGCCGAGAGTTATTATGTTCGTGGCCAGTATGTGCAAGCGGCGGAAGCCTTTGTCACCGGTTATCAGTCCGCCGCCACCGGGCCCAAGGCCCCGGACATGTTGTTAAAGCTGGGTATGTCCATGTCAAACCTGGACAAAAAGCAGGAAGCCTGTGCCTCGTTTGGAAAATTACTTAAGGATTTTCCCGATGCGCCGGAACGAATTATTTCGAAAGTTACTTTCGAGAGCAAAAAAGTCGGCTGCGAATAGGCACCCAAATAATGACGGAACCGCTCAGTGATTTCGAAATGAGCAACCTGATGGCGGCGGTTGGCCCCTTTGAGGACAGAGCTCATATTGCCGTTGCGGTTTCCGGTGGCGCCGATTCCATGGCCTTGGCCTTGCTTGCTGCGAAATGGGTTGAGCGTAATGGTGGCACCTTAAGCGCCTTAAGTGTTGATCATGCTTTACGAGCGGACTCAGGGGCAGAAGCCAGACAGGTGGCAAGCTGGCTTGGAAGTCGCGGCATCGATCATCATTGCCTGATGTGGACCGGCGTTAAACCACGGTCCGCGATTCAGGCTCGCGCCCGCGCTGCCCGCTATGATCTTTTGAATGACTGGTGCCGCCAAAACCGGGTCTTGCACCTGCTTCTTGCTCATCATCAGGAAGATCAGGCCGAAACCTTTCTGCTGCGCCTCGGTCGTGGCAGCGGTATGGATGGATTGGCCGCGATGGCGGCGATTGTCGAAAAACCCGCGATGCGCCTGTTGCGCCCCTTGCTGGACATCCCAAAGGCGCGGCTTCGGGCGACCCTTGAAGCGGCCTCCCAGCCGTGGCTGGAAGATCCGTCCAATGAGAACACGGCGTTTGAACGTATCCGTATCCGCAAATCATTGCCTGATTTGATGGCCGCCGGAATGACCGTGCAGGGATTAACCGAGACAGCATCACGGATGGCGCGGGCCCGCGTCGCTCTCGAGGCCGGGGCGTCGCAATTGCTGGCCGGGTGTTGTTCATTGCATCCTGCGGGTTATGCTCGTGTTCAAGGGACTGCGCTTTTTTCGGCCGCTGATGAATTTTCCCTGCGCGCCCTTGCCCGGATGCTGATCTGTGTTGGTGGCGGCAAATATGGGCCGCGATTGCAAAAACTGGAACATCTTCACGAAGAAATGAAAACAGCCTTTATGGATGGCCCGGCTGTCTGGAAAGGGGCTACCCTTGCAGGATGCCGGGTGTTGCCCATAAAGGATGGCGTTGCGGCGGCGGGTTTCCTGATCTGTCGTGAAGGGCGCGCCTTACCCGAGGCTCAACAAGTGAATGGGGCACTTGAACTGGATTGGGATAATCGTTTCCGGCTGCGACTGCGAGGGCCAAAAAACTCATTGTTTCAGGACACTATGCTACAACCCCTGGGTCGCAACGGCTGGAACAGTTTGGTCGCCCAGGCACCGGAAATGCGCACCGTGACAATGCCTGTCCCGGCCAGAATGACCTTACCGGCGCTGGTTGACGGGCAGGGCGTTGTCGCCGTGCCGCACCTGAACTATCATCGCGAGGCACTTTGTGAAGGGGCACCGATCTTTGATAAAGCGGTTTTTTACCCTCGACAAACCTTGTCAGGAACGGGCTTTCTTGTTGCGCATTGAATTTCGATCATTATGTTATGTCTACAAATAATGTTTAAGTTTTTCACCGAGAGGAAGCGATTGTGAATTTTTCCAGGAATCTGGCTCTGTGGGTTGTTATCGGCCTGCTGGTATTCGCCCTGTTCAACCTGTTTCAGGGTTCTTCGACCCAGCGTGGACCGCAGACGACACTGGCCTTTTCTGATTTCCTCGTTTCCGTTGAAAGTGGCGAGGTCCGCGATGTCACCATCAAGGGCAATAACATCAGCGGTCATTACCGGGATGGCCGCAACTTCGGCACCTATACCCCCAATGACCCTACCCTGATTGAAAAGCTCAATAAAAAGGGTGTGCGCATTACCGCCCAGCCTTCAGAAGATGGGTCGCCGACACTGTGGGGTATTCTGATTTCATGGTTCCCGATGCTGCTATTGATCGGCGTCTGGATCTTTTTCATGCGCCAGATGCAGGGCGGTACCGGCAAGGCCATGGGCTTTGGTAAATCGAAGGCTCGTCTGCTGACCGAAACCGCTGGTCGGGTCACTTTTGACGATGTCGCCGGTGTCGAAGAAGCCAAGCAGGAAGTTGAAGAGGTCGTCGACTTTTTGAGGGATCCGCAGCGCTACCAGCGTCTGGGCGGAAAAATTCCAAAAGGCTGTCTTCTGATTGGCCCTCCGGGAACAGGTAAAACTTTGCTGGCCCGCGCCATTGCTGGCGAGGCAAACGTACCGTTTTTCACCATTTCGGGTTCTGACTTCGTTGAAATGTTCGTCGGTGTTGGCGCGTCGCGTGTGCGCGACATGTTCGAGCAAGGCAAGAAGAACGCCCCGTGCATCATTTTCATCGATGAACTTGACGCCGTTGGCCGCCACCGTGGCGCTGGCCTTGGGGGTGGAAACGATGAACGCGAGCAGACACTAAACCAGTTGCTGGTTGAAATGGATGGTTTTGAATCCACTGAAGGCGTCATTCTGGTGGCTGCTACCAACCGCCCGGATGTTCTCGATCCGGCATTGCTGCGCCCCGGTCGCTTCGACCGTCAGGTCACGGTGCCCAACCCGGACATCATCGGCCGAGAGAAAATTCTTAAAGTTCACATGCAGAAGGTGCCATTGGCTCCCGATGTGGATGCCCGCGTCATCGCCCGTGGCACACCTGGTTTTTCCGGGGCCGATCTTGCCAACCTGGTTAACGAGGCAGCCCTTCATGCCGCCCGTGCATCGAAGCGGGTTGTCACCATGGCCGAGTTTGAAGCCGCCAAGGACAAGGTGATGATGGGTACCGAGCGTCGCTCCATGGTGATGAGTGATGACGAGAAAAAACTGACCGCCTATCACGAAGCCGGACACGCCCTTGTTGGTATTCACGTTCCCAAACATGATCCGCTGCACAAGGTCACCATCATTCCGCGCGGACGCGCGTTGGGCGTCACCATGTCACTGCCTGAACGGGACCGTTACAGCTATTCCAAGCTGGAGCTGGAATCCAAACTGGCGATGATGTTTGGGGGCCGGGTTGCCGAGGAACTGACGTTTGGCATCGAAAACATTACCACCGGTGCCGGTAACGATATTCAGCAGGCAACCGAAATGGCCCGCCGCATGGTTACCGAGTACGGCTTTAGTGAAAAACTTGGACCGCAACGTTACAGTGAAAACGAAGAGGAAATTTTCCTTGGTCGTTCGGTAACCCAACACAAGAATGTCTCCGATCATACCCATCAGATTATCGATTCCGAAGTCAGTCGCCTGATTGAGGAAGCCGAAAATCAGGCTCGCAAGATTCTCACCGACCACGATGATGAGTTACAAATGATCGCCGAGGCGCTGCTCGAGTATGAGACCCTGAGCGGTGAGGAAGTCAACGCCCTTTTGAAGGGTGAGAAAATTCTCCGCCCCGATATCGACGACGAGCCGACCGACGGCGGCAAGACGTCATCCGTGCCAAGCAGTGGACCTGCGGGTAAAGGCAAGCAGAAGGGCGATATTGGCGGCGTTGAACCGCAGCCCGGAAGCTGACCCCTTGTAGCCTTGTCCAGATATTCCTTTGCCGGACTGACATTTAAGCGCCCCCTGATTATGGGCGTCGTTAATGTGACACCCGACAGTTTTTCCGATGGTGGCAAGTCGCCAAGCGCCGAACTGGCAATTAAAACCGCCCGCAGGCTCCTCGAAGACGGTGCCGATATTCTCGACATTGGCGGCGAGTCGACCCGCCCCGGTGCCATGCCGGTTTCCCTTGATGAAGAACTCAGCCGTGTGATCCCGGTTATTGATGCGCTGGCCGGGGAGGGGGCATGCGTTAGCGTCGATACCCGCAACGCCTCGGTTATGAGCGCCGCCATTGTCGCCGGTGCCACCATCATAAATGACATCACCGCGCTGGAAGGCGACGAGAAATCACTAAGCGTTATTGCTGACAGTCAGGCCTCGGTGGTGCTGATGCACATGCGCGGAGATCCCCAGTCCATGCAGGATGCACCTGTTTATAATGATGTTGTCGCAGAAGTGGGAGCTTATCTGTTGACCCGTATGCGGGCTTGCGAGCAGGCCGGCATCGGCAAAGAACGTATCGCCATTGATCCTGGCATTGGCTTTGGCAAAACTCTCGATCACAATCTTGAACTCCTGCGAAACCTTAGTGCCTTCACCGGGCTGGAGTGCCCGCTGGTGCTGGGCGTGTCGCGCAAAAACTTTATCGGCCGCCTGTCTGGCGAAAACGTTCCGAACCGGCGTCTGGCGGGGTCGCTGGCGGCGGGCCTGGCGGGGGTGGCCCGTGGTGCCACAATCCTGCGCGTCCATGATGTTTTAGAGACCCGTCAGGCACTTGATGTGTGGCAAGCACTGAAATCGTAGTATCCAGCGTCCCCTGCAACGAACTGAAACGAAAAGTTAATTCCCACACTTCATAAACTGTCTTACAAGGAATGCGGATTTTAGGGATGGGCGATTCGCTCGCGCCCCCGCTTTTGGAAGAAATGATGATCAGAAAACTGTTTGGAACCGACGGCATTCGTGGCACCGCCAATAGCGAGCCGATGACCGCCACAACGGCACTCAAAGTCGGTATGGCTGCAGCCGCCCAGTTCACCCGTGGCGATCATCGCCACCGGGTCGTTATCGGCAAGGACACTCGCCTGTCCGGTTACATGATTGAACCGGCGCTGACGTCGGGCTTTGTTTCCATGGGGATGGACGTCATTCTGGTCGGACCCATGCCGACACCCGCCGTGGCCATGCTGACCCGTTCCCTTCGGGCCGATTTGGGGGTGATGATTTCAGCCTCTCACAATCCCTTTGGCGATAATGGTATCAAGCTGTTCGGTCCGGATGGCTTCAAGCTGTCCGATGTTGTCGAGGCAAAAATAGAAGAGCGGATCAATGGCGATTTGAGCGGCTCGCTGGCCGATCCGGCGAAACTGGGCAAGGCCAAGCGGCTGGACGATGCACAAGGACGCTATTCCGAACACGTCAAGCGCACTTTCCCCAAAGGACTGACTCTGGATGGCCTGAAGATCGTTGTCGATTGCGCCAACGGGGCTGCCTACAAGGTCGCCCCCGAAGTGTTGTGGGAACTGGGGGCTGAGGTCATTTCCATTGGCGTCGATCCGGACGGCTTCAACATCAATAATGGTTGCGGATCGACCCACCCGGAAGCCTTAAGCAGCGCCGTGGTTTCCCATGGTGCCGATATTGGCATCGCCCTGGACGGTGATGCCGACAGGGTTCTGGTCGTTGACGAAGCAGGAGCGATGGTTGATGGCGACCAGTTGATGGCCCTGATCGCATCCAAATGGGCTGAAGATGGACGCCTTAAAGGCGGCGGCATTGTCGCTACAGTGATGTCCAATCTGGGTCTTGAGCAGTACCTGTCGGGCATCGATTTGACCCTAACCCGAACACAGGTCGGTGACCGCTATGTTGTCGAGCACATGCTCGAGCATGGTTTCAACATCGGCGGAGAGCAGTCAGGACATATCGTGATGAGTGATTACGGCTCAACCGGTGATGGCTTGGTTGCCGCCTTGCAGGTGCTGGCGGTGGTGGTCAGGGATATCCGCCCGGCTAGTTTCTCGTGTCGCCCGTTCATTCCCTTGCCACAATTGCTGCGCAACGTCCGTTATAGCGAAGGCCATCCACTGGAAGACGCGACCGTCCAAAAGTCCATCGCTTTGGGCGAGGAAAAACTCTCCGGTAGCGGTCGTCTGCTGATCCGCAAGTCTGGTACAGAACCCTTGATCCGGGTTATGGCCGAAGGCAAGGACGAGGATTTGATTGGCGTCGTTGTCGGCGATATTGTCAGCGCCGTTGAGCGAGCAGCCAGATAAATGCAGGGCAGGATTTTGATTGTTGCCGGTTCGGATTCCGGTGGCGGTGCTGGTATTCAGGCCGATATCAAGACGGTGACGGCGCTGGGCGGCTACGCGATGACGGCGCTAAGTGCGCTGACCGCGCAAAACACCAAAGGTGTCACGGCCATCCATGAAGTGCCGACGGATTTCATAGCCGAACAAATGAACGTTGTCCTGTCGGACCTGGGTGCTGATTGCATCAAGACCGGGATGTTGCATTCCGCGGCTGTTATCGACACCGTTGCGGATATTCTGGATCCTTTGGATATCCCCGTTGTCGTTGATCCGGTGATGGTTGCCAAGGGCGGGGCGACTTTGTTGCAGGAAGCAGCGATCGCCACCATGAAGGGGCGATTGATTCCGCTGGCTGATGTGCTGACCCCCAACGTTCCGGAAGCCGAAGCCCTGACCGGCATTTCCATAACCGACCGCGACAGCGCCGAACAAGCCGCCCGGATGTTGTCGGACTGGGGTCCGGACGCGGTGTTGATGAAGGGTGGGCATATGAGTGGTGGTGATAGCGCAGATACCGTCACCGACCTGTTGTTTGAAGGTGGTGTCCTGGTGGAGGCTTTTTCATCGCCGCGCCTTGATACCCGCCACACCCATGGCACCGGTTGCACGCTGGCTTCCGCCATCGCCACCGGGCTGGCCCAGGATTTAAGCATCCGTGATAGTGTCGAGAGGGCACGCGCCTATGTGTGGGAAGCAATCCGCACAGCGCCCGGCTACGGCCAGGGGCACGGCCCGCTCAATCATACGCACACGTTCTAATCTAGACCATTGCCGGGCTGATGCTGGTTGGGGATTTCAGGATGTTGGCAAGAATGTCGATGCCCTTGGCCGAGGTGTCGGCGTCGGCGTTGTGGGTGCCGATGGCGATGCGGACGGCGTGCGGGGCTGCTTGACGGCCAACGACAAAACTATCCGCTGAAGGAACCAGCACACCGCGGGCTTCTGCTGCGGCCTTGAAGTCGGCGGCGCGCCAGGGCAGGGGTAACTCCAACCAGATAAAATGTCCGGCCGGGTGGTAGGCGAAGGTTTGCCCCTGAAGTACCTGTGCCGCGTATTTCAAACGTTCACCTGCGGCCTGTCGTTGCCAGTTGGCCAGTTCATTGCCGGTTCCGTCTTCGATCCAGCGACGGGCAATTTCGGCCATTAGCGGCGGCGTCATCCAGTTGCTCAGGCGCACGGCGGTGCGAAGTTGCTCCGTGTGATCTTCTGGCGAAAGCACATAACCGACCCGTAACCCACCGGCCATGGTTTTGGACAGGCTGGTGATGTGAAAAACCCGCTCCGGTGCGAATTCGATCAGGGGAGGGATTTCGCGGGTGTTCAGGCCGCCCCAGACATCATCTTCGAGAACCTGTAAATCGAGGGCGCAGGCGCGTTCGGCGAGGTCGCGAATGCGCTCCATGGGCATGGTCCGGGTGGTCGGGTTCTGAATATTTGGAATGCAGTACAGGCACCGGGCTCCGGTCCGCCTGGCTGCTTCTTCGAGGGCGTCGGGAATCAGGCCGTATTGATCCATCGCCACCGGTTCCAGCTTCAGGCCCAGTTGGCGGACCACATGAATGAAGCCGGGGTAGGAGAGTTCTTCGGCCAGAATGGTATCGCCCGACCGTGTCATCGCCATAAGCGAGATCAGAATCCCATGTTGGGCCCCACTGGTCAGGGTAATCCGCTCAGGCGTCGCCTTGATGCCACCTTGCTTTAGCCATTGCGTCGCCGCCTGCAGGTGCTCTGGCCGCCCCGATAAAATCTGGTAATCCATCAAACTGTCAAGATTATCTCCACGACTTATTTCGGTCAGGGTTCTGGCTAACTCCTTTCCGGCAAGCCCACTGACCGGGGTCGCGTGGGTGAAGTCGATAAGGTTATTGTCGGGCGGCTTGGGGCGAAAGAAAGCCTCTGTCTTTTTACCGGGTTTGCCGATCACAAAGGTGCCGCGGCCAACTTCACCATCGACCAGTCCGCGGCGTTTGATTTCGTCGTAGGCGCGGGTCACGGTGCCCAGGGTGACACCAATGTCGTAGGCAAGGTTGCGCTGGGGCGGCAGTTTCTCCCCGGCAGCCAGGGAGCCATTGGTGATTGCCTCGGCAATCGCTTCGGCGATGGCGAGATACTTAGGGCCGCTGCGCTGGGAAATATCAGGTGTCCATATTGTCATGGATACAATTAATACATTGACCGGGAATATTGTGTCAATATAAAACAAAATCATGGTAACAATTTTGTTTCCTGCCAACAATACTAAGGAATTATCAAGATGTTAAGGCATGAATGTATGGATACAATAACAATGCCGGTGGCTACTTCCGGCGCGTCGAAAAGTTGGAAATCATGGATTTCAGCGGGCGTCAGCCTTCTGGTATCGGATATGGCCCGCATTGCTGAAACTCTTGCCGTCTGGCAGAAACGTAGCACCCAACGTTATTGTCTGGCTGCGTTTGGTGAGCGCCTGTTGCGCGACATCGGCCTTACCCGTGAACAAGCTGAAATGGAAACCGGAAAGTCGTTCTGGCAGGATTGATCCCATGGCATTGGCAGACCAAAGGGCAGTTTCAACGGCGGCAGGGCAGGAGGCTCCAAAAAGCGTCCTGCCCTTCGCCTACATGGCAGCCGCCTTTGCCGTCCTGATCTGGGGCGGCACCCCGGCGGCGACCAAATTTGTTGTTATGGGTATCGATCCGGTCAGCGCCGGGGTCTTGCGGACAATTCTGGCCGGTTTCA
>JACNJU010000092.1:45076-48738 GCA_014382375.1 Rhodospirillaceae bacterium | reverse complement strand
TCGAACAGCATAGCAGAACGAAAACTGGATAAATTGGATTTTTGAAAAGTGGCGTCCCCAACGGGATTCGAACCCGTGTTGCCGGCGTGAAAGGCCAGTGTCCTAGGCCTCTAGACGATGGGGACCCTAGGTAAGAGCGCACGTAGTATAGGCAGGGGACAATAAAATCAAGCCTTTCAGGTGCGATTTGACAAACTATTTTTGCCGCCCTTGAAACGCCCTTGTAAAAGTTCCGGATTCTCCTACCCGTTTGTGTGTTGGCTAAAGACGTGTGAGACCATACTATCCCCAGCAACCGGCCAATATTGTATGGTCTTACAGGTTTTTATTTTTTTATGAGGAAAGCACTTCATGTTGCAGGGAAAAGTTCTGGTCGCCCAAGGTGGCGGACCGACCGCAGTCATCAATCAATCACTCGTCGGGGCGGTTCTGGAATCGCGCAAGTTTTCCGGTGTCGAACACGTTTACGGCTCGCTTCACGGCATATCGGGCATCGTCAATGAAAACTTCCTCGACCTGACCCAGGAAACCACCGCCAATCTTGAACTGGTGGCGGGAACCCCCTGCTCTGCTCTTGGCTCAACCCGCGACAAACCGAACCCCAAGTACTGCCGCGAAATCTTCAAGGTTCTGAAGGCCCATGAAATTGGCACCTTCTTTTACATCGGCGGCAATGATTCGTCCGACGCCCTGAAAATCCTCTCCCAAATGGCGATCAAGGACAACTACGACCTGCGCTGCATCCATATTCCCAAAACCATCGACAACGACCTGCCGGTCAACGATCACACACCGGGATTTCCCTCCGCCGCCCGTTTCGTCGCCAGTGCGTTTGCCGGTGTCAATCAGGACAACATGGCCCTGCAAGGGGTTTACGTGGGCGTCGTCATGGGTCGCCACGCCGGTTTCCTGACCGCTGCGGCTGCCGGGGCGCATACATTTAAAGACGACGGACCGCACCTGATCTATTTGCCGGAGCGGGCGTTTGATATGAAAAAATTCGTCGGTGACGTCAAGCGCGTCTACGACCGGCTTGGGCGCTGTGTCATCGCCGTCTCCGAAGGTATCCACGATAAAAAAGGCACGCCGATCATCACCAAGCTTTCCAAGACGGTTGAAAAAGATGCCCACGGCAACGTCCAGCTTTCGGGTACCGGGGCGCTGGCCGACCTGCTGACGGACGCGATTAAGGTGAAAACCGGTATTTCGCGGGTTCGCGGTGATACCTTTGGTTATCTGCAACGCTCGTTCCTGGGCTGTGTTTCCGATGTTGATCAGCGCGAAGCCCGTGAAGTCGGCGAGAAAGCGGCCCAGTTCGCCAATTTCTCTGACCGTCCCAGCGGCACCGTGACCATCCACAGGGTCGGCGACTATCAGGTCGAATACCGGCTGAGCAAGATCGAGGCGGTCGCGGGCTTAACCAAGGTCATGGCCGATGGTTTCATCAACAAGGACGCCAACGGCGTGACCCCGAAGTTCATGGACTACCTGACCCCGTTGCTGGGTAGCGACATGGCCCGGGTTGGTCGTCTTGATCCGGCAAATAAGGTCAAAAAAATTCTGAACAAGTAATCTCACCAAACAGCCGCCGCGTCATCGACGAGAAGTTGGGCGCTTGATCTTCCCTGCCAGGTGTTGATCCTGATTTTCCCGGCGACGTGGAACGGTGCGCCGCCATGGTGGATCAGGGCTTGTCCCATATCCGTTTCGACGGCCTTGAAAGCGATACAATTCAGACGCTTGCCCGTCTCGTCGGTGAGGCTCAAGCGCAAATGGCTCTGGTCATGGCCAACCGGGTCGGCGTGGGCAACCCGCGCATTGGTGATGACAAAGCGCGGCTCTGGATTACCCGAACCGAATGGCCCTATTTTAGCAAGCGACTCGACAAGGGCCATATTTGCACCGGCGACCTTTAAGGCTCCGTCAATGGAATAGCCCGGAATGGCCGGTCGCGCCGCCATCACATCAGCCAGACGATCGTTCAGAAATGCCTTCAAGTCATCCAGTCTGGAGGCCTCGACGCTCAGCCCCGCCGCCATCGCATGGCCGCCGCCTTTTTCAATGATGCCCGCCTGACGGGCGGCGATCACGGCGCTGCCCAGATCGACACCGCTAACCGAGCGCCCCGAGCCCGTTCCAATACCCTCGTTCAGGGCAATGACCAGCGACGGCCTGTCAAAACGCTCCTTTAAACGCGAGGCGACGATACCGACGACACCCGGATGCCAGCCTTCGCCAGCGGCAATAACGATGGACACAGACCCGGGGTCGCCAGCGTCAACCTGTTCGTTGGCTTCCTGCAAGACCTTGGCCTCGATATCCTGTCGTTCCTTATTAAACTTATCCAGGCTTGCAGCCATAGCGGCGGCTTCGATCTTGTCGTTGCAGCTTAAAAGCCTTGAGCCCATTGCGGCCTCGCCAACCCGGCCCCCGGCGTTGATCCGTGGCCCCAGAACGAAGCCCGCATGATAGGCACCCGGCGGCTCGTCAATACCGGCGACATCGGCCAGCGCCACCAGTCCCGGATTGCCTCGTTCAGCCATCACCTTCAGCCCTTGCGTGACCAGCGCCCGGTTGACGCCAATCAGCGGCACCACATCGCAAACGGTGCCGAGCGCCACCAGATCGAGCCACTGCATCAGGTTGGGCTCGCCCCTGCTTTCATACCAGTCAGCCTGGCGCAGGGTCCGGTTGACGGCGACAACGAGCAGAAAGGTGACACCGACGGCGGCCAGTTGGCCGTGTGGGCTGTCATCATCGAGCCGATTCGGATTTATCACCGCCACCGCCTTGGGCAAACTGACCTCGGCGACATGGTGATCGACGACGATGACATCCAGCCCCGCCTCGCTGGCCGCTGCCAGAGGTTCAAAAGACGTGGTGCCGCAATCAACGGTGACAACGACGGAGGCCCCCTCCTCACGCAGTTTAAGAAGGCCCGGCGTATTGGGCCCGTAGCCATCCTTGATGCGATCTGGGATGACAACCTTCGAGGCCGCCCCAACAGCATCAAAAAATCTTTTCAGCAAGGCCGATGATGTTGCCCCGTCTACGTCATAATCACCGAACACGGCAATTTGTTCGCCCTGCATGATGGCACTTGCCAGCCGTTCGGCGGCAACTTCCATATCCTTCAAATGATTGGGATCGGGCAACAGGTCTTTTAAGGTCGGTTCAAGAAAACTTGTCGCTTCTTCAATGGTGATGCCACGTGCGGCAAGAACGCGGCCGATAACCTCTGCCACGCCAAGGCGTTGAGACAGCATCATGGCCGTACGCTCGTCACTTTCCCTTAAAGACCAGCGCCGTCCCATCAGGGATTTTTCGACACCCAGAAAGGCGTCAGCCGGCGAGGCCGAACTGGTGGTATCCATCGACATAACGAAGGGTTCCGGTTTTCGACCTGACAACCAGGGATTGGGTAACAGCAATAGCGCCAATCTTGTTAACGCCTTTCAGTAACGCACCCGGAGTCACCCCCGTCGCTGCGAAGGTGATATCTCCGGCGGCCATATCCGAAATATCAAATTTTTGCGCAGGGTCTGTGATACCGGCATCGTCAGCTTTTACCCTGTCGGCATTATCGCGAATAACCAGACGCCCCTGCATCTGACCACGACACAGGATGGCGAAACCGGCGAAATAATTTTATCCTGCCGACC
>JACNJU010000092.1:0-45066 GCA_014382375.1 Rhodospirillaceae bacterium | reverse complement strand
CACGCCCCGGGAGTCCCCCCGGGCGGTGGGAGGGTGATCTCCCGGGCGCCCAAACCGGAAATAACAATTTTTTGGGCAGGGTAGGTGACACGGGAACGGCCAGCTTTTACCCTGCCGGAATTACGGGGAAGACCCAGGCGCCCCTGCATCGGCCCACCGACACAGGAAAGGGCGGCGGCGGAAAGAACGCCTTGCGGGGCACCGCCGATGCCACAGTACAAATCAATTCCGCTTTTTGGCCAAACCGTGGCAACAACCCCCGAAACATCGCCATCAACAATCAACATGATGCGAGCCCCTGCCTCACGAACCTTGGCGATTATTTCACTGTGACGGGGCCGATCCAGAATACAGACGACAAGATCACTGACCGGCACACCTTTGGCAGCACTCAGGGCTTTCAGGTTTTCCGACGGAGGATTGTCCAAATCGACAAGCCCTGCGGGCAAACCACCGCCGACGGCGATTTTTTCCATGTACAGATCGGGGACATTAAGGAACTTACCGCCTTCGGCCAAGGCAATGACAGAAAGGCCATTGGGTTCGCCCTTGGCGACAATGGTCGGACCTTCGACAGGCATCAGGGCAACGTCAACAGCAGGGCCTTTGCCATCGCCGACTTTTTCACCGACGACTAACTGATTGCCGTTGTTTTCACCAATACGAACGGTGCCATCGATTGACAAGGCCTTGAGCGCCTTGCTCATGGCTTCGACGGCTGCCTGATCAGCAGACTCCTCGTCACCCCGCCCCATCCAGGCGCTGGCGGCGCGGGCTGCCGCTTCACTGACCCTGACGGCTTCCATAGCCAGGTTTCGCCCGCCGTTGTATGTTTCAGCCATCACAAATTCTCTATACGGATCATGACCGGTGCTTCAAGCACGCCATCAAGATGGGAAATCGTTTCAATGACCGCCGAGGCGCGGACTTCTTCTGTCTCATGTAATGTCACGACCACCGGCACGGCTTCTCCCGGGGCACCCCTGCCATGTTGCAGGATCGATTCCATAGATACCTCGTTATCACGCAAAGTGGTTGCCACATCGGCAAAAATCCCGGGCCGGTCAATGACCATCAGGCGAATGTAATAAGCCCCCTTATGGGCGTCCATTGACACCGTAGCTGATGCTTCAAGCTTTTTCGCAGGAATACCGAATGCCGGTATCTGAATGCCGCGCGCGATATCGGCAAGGTCGGCGCAAACGGCGGACGCCGTTGGTCCTTCCCCGGCCCCGCGCCCTTCCATCATCAGGGTATCGACAAAATCCCCTTCGGCGACGACGGCGTTGAACACCCCTTCGACGCTGGCGATCGGTGCGTCAGCCGGAACCAGACACGGATGCACACGCTGCTCTATGCCGTGATCGTTTTGCGAGGCGATACCCAACAGTTTGACCCGGAAGCCAAGCTCTTCGGCAAAGCGGATATCCATTTGTGAAATACGGGTGATGCCCTCTATGTGGACACCGTCAAAATTGAGTTTCCGGCCAAAGGCCAATGAGGCAAGGATCGCCAGCTTGTGTGCCGCATCGACGCCTTCAATATCAAACTCCGGATCGGTTTCTGCGTAGCCCAGACGCTGGGCATCTTCCAGCACTTCGACGAATTCAAGCCCTTCATCGCGCATCCGGCTGAGAATGTAATTGCAGGTTCCGTTCAGAATGCCATGAATGCTCTTAATGCCGTTGGCGGCAAGCCCCTCACGCAACGCCTTGATAATCGGAATACCACCGGCGACGGCAGCTTCATAAGCCAGACTGACACCGGCGGCTTCTGCTTTGAGCGCCAGTTCGGTTCCATGATGGGCAATCAGCGCTTTATTGGCCGTGACGACATGACGCGAAGCGGTAATCGCCGCCTCTACGGTTTCCTTGGCGATTCCGTCTGCGCCCCCGATCAGTTCAACAATGACATCGGCATCGGCATCGCGGGCCATCTTGGCTGCGTCTTGAAAAAATTCAAGACCTTCGAGCGAGACACCTCTGTCCTTGCCTTGCTCGCGGGCTGATACGGCGGTCACCTCAATCCGTCGCCCACATCGCCCCTCCAGCATGTCGCCGTGTTCGGCCAGCAATTTAAGAATTCCGGCACCGACGGTTCCCAGGCCGGCAACGGCGATTTTCAAAGGCTCATTCATTCATTACATCCACTAATGTGTTGCGGTTTGCTTGTCCGCTTTTTCGATAACATCCTGATATTTTCCCAGGAACGATTTGATGTTTCTGATCGCCTGGCGGGTGCGGTGAACGTTTTCGACCAGTCCGATACGGACATGACCGTCGCCGTGCTCGCCAAAACCAATGCCCGGTGCAACCGCAACCTGGGCTTCGGCAAGCAACAACTTTGAAAATTCAATGGAACCCAAATGCTGAAAAGCTGGCGGGATCGGTGCCCAGGCAAACATGGTTGCTGTGGGCGAAGGCACTTGCCAACCGGCGGCGGCCAACCCGTCAATCAAGACATCGCGGCGTTCCTTGTAAAGGGCGCGAATGTCATCGACGCAGTCCTGCGGCCCATTCAGGGCGGCCGTAGCGGCAACCTGAACCGGCGTGAAGGCGCCATAATCGAGATAGGATTTGATCCGGGTCAGCGCCCCGATCAGGGTCCTGTTGCCGCTGCAAAAACCAATACGCCAACCGGGCATGTTGTAGGTCTTGCTCATGGATGTGAACTCGACTGCAATATCCCTGGCCCCCGGCACTTGCAGAATCGACGGCGGCGGGGTGATGTCAAAATATATTTCAGCGTATGCCAGATCCGACAAAATCCAGATTTCATGGTGACGGCAAAAATCGACAACCTGGGCGTAGAAATCCAGATCAACCAACTCAGCGGTCGGATTGTTGGGAAAATTCAAAACCAGCGCCGTCGGCTTGGGGACACTGTGAACAACGGCCCGTTCCAGCGCTTCCATGAATGACTTGTCAGGGGTGACCGGCACGTTTCGCACAGAAGCCCCGGCGATGATAAAGCCAAACGGGTGGATCGGATAACTGGGATTGGGAACCAGAATAACATCACCGGGCGATGTAATGGCAGAGGCCAGATTGGCCAGTCCCTCCTTCGACCCCAACGTGACGATGGTTTCGGATTCCGGATCAATGGAAACATCGAAACGGCGTTCGTAATAGGCGGCGACGGCTTTTCGCAATCCCGGAATGCCGCGAGAATTGGAATAACGATGGGTACGCGGGTCTTGCACCGTTTCGGTCAGTTTATTAACGATGTGCTGAGGTGTCGGCTGGTCCGGATTGCCCATACCAAAATCGATAATGTCCTGGCCATCAGCCCGCGCCCGTGCCTTCATCGCGTTGACTTCGGCAAACACGTAAGGCGGCAATCGCCTGATCCGGTGAAAATCCTTTTCCATGGTGCTTATATCCCCTGAAAGGGGTTTTTAGTTTTGAAAATAAATTTCGGCGCGACGGTTGCCGGCTTCACCCGAAGGCATGCTTTCGTAGTAAAGCGGCATGTTATCGGCACGCGCATCGACGACGATCATGTCAGGAGCCATACCCATTGAACGCAATTCCGTGGCGATCCTGTCGGCACGATCAACAGAAACACTGTAGTTGACCATTTTATGCCTGACCGGGTCCATGTTGCGGGTACGGCTTGAAGCATGGCCGACGACGGTTACTGTTCCGCCGCGCTGTTGATGCAGGCGAACCACTTCACCCAAAATCCGGCGATCATTCTGGCTTAGGCCCGAAGAGCCGGTTTCAAACAGGATCGTTGCAACCTTGACCCCGCCAACGGTGGCTTGTGTTGCCTGTCTTAAGGTCGTGGTCATAGGCTGTGCATCAACCATCGGGGCAGATTGGGCGACCGCAGCCGGGGCCGTAGCTGCGCCTGCGGCTGCCATCTCGATACCCATGGAGGAAACAACGACGGTTCCATAAGGGTCTTCATTAATTGACGCCATGGCATTGGCCGGCATGGCCGGGGCCGACGGCGGCGGTGTCAGGGTGATGGTATTCGGAACGATTGAGGCAAAATTGGCATCAGAAGGTGCTGGTGCAGAAGGTGCCGCTGGCATAGAGGCGGGAGCCTGAACAACCGGGGCCGCAGGCATTGCCGGCGGGGCGGGCTGGACTGGCGACACCATGGTAGTAGATACCTGTTCGGAAGACGGCGCTGGCGGTGCTGCTGGTGGCTGGGCCGCAAGCATTTCTGTAGCCTCTCCCTGGCGGGCAATGGGCTGGGCGTATTTGCGTTTGTCAGTATCGGCAACAAGCCCCCCCTGCACCGGCGCAGTTGGCCGTGCGGGAACAGAAGATAATTCCGGGAACGCTTTATCCTCGCCTGGAATCGGCGTTTCTTCGTCGGAACCGGCCTGTTTTTCCTGACTGACCTGACCTTCGCCATCTTCGCCAGCAAAGAAATCGACGGTACTTTTGTACCATTCGGCCGGATTAACGGCGTCAGGCACGGAAGAACAACCGGCAAGGCTGCTTAACGCAGTGACCAGAACGCCCGCAACAAGAGGGCGGCTATAGCCTGCCTTGACTTCAGCTTTAACGGGGCGTTCCTTTTTATTGCTCATCGACACTCGAATCCTCTTTAAGGTCTTATCGAAAAAATACACTCATTTTGCAGAGTCCGTAAAATACCTGGATATGATTAAAGGTATCTTACGCTATAATAGCTTTATTGCATTTTTATCAATGTCTTGCGGCCACGTATACACTTAAGCGAATTTAACCGGAGGCTTGAGTCTTGGACGAAGAAACAATGGGTCCGACATCGGAAACCTACGGCGTCGTCAATTCAGAGTCTGTTGCTGAACTTTCAATGCGTTTTCAACGCATTATATCGGAATATTTTGCAAAACAGATGGCCGAAAGCAGCCTCACGGATCTCAATTCCGGCTCCCACCTGGGCAACGCCTTCATTGAGCTTACGGCAAAAATGATGGCCAACCCTGCCAAACTGGCGGAAAATCAGTTGGCTTTGTGGCAGGATTACCTCAATCTTTGGACAGCCAGCAGCAGCAGGATGATGGGTGGGGAAAGCCCGGTTGATATTCAGCCAGAGCCCGAAGACCGGCGTTTTGGCCATGAAAGCTGGAACGAGAACGACGTTTTCAATTTCATCAAACAGTCCTATCTGCTGACCGCAAACTGGCTGACATCGGTTGTTGGCGATGTCGAGGGAATGGATGACAAGACCGCCCGCAAGGTCAATTTTTACACCCGCCAGTTCGTTAATGCCCTGTCGCCAAGCAATTTCATCGCCACCAACCCGGAGGTTATCAGCGAAACCTTTGAGACCGGCGGGGAAAATCTCGTAAATGGCATTGAGAACTTGCTCGACGATCTGGAACAGAGCAAAGGCCAGTTGCGGATCACCATGAGCGACGAAGCATCGTTCAAACTGGGTGAAAATATCGCCACCACACCGGGAAAGGTGGTCTATCGCAATGATCTGGTTGAATTGATCCAGTACGCACCGACGACCAAAAAGGTCTTTAAAACCCCGCTTTTGATCATCACCCCGTGGATCAACAAGTATTACATCCTTGACCTGCGGCCACAGAATTCCCTGATCAAATGGGCCACAGACCAGGGCCATACGGTGTTTGTCACATCCTGGGTCAACCCGGATGAAAGCTTTGCCGGAAAGACCTTCGACGACTATATGCAAGAAGGAATCCTCGACAGTCTTACCGCCATCAATAAAGCCACCGGGGAAGTTGACTGCAACGCAATCGGTTACTGCATCGGTGGCACCTTGCTTGCCGCAACGCTTGCCTACATGGCTGCGGTCAAGGACACGCGGATCAAGTCGGCGACGTTCTTGAGCACCCTGGTTGATTTCGCCGATCCCGGTGACCTTGGCGTTTTTATCGACAAGGAACAACTTGATGATCTGGATGAAATGATGTTCGAGCGCGGCTATCTTGACGGTACGGAAATGGCCAGCACCTTTAACATGATGCGCGACAACGACCTGATCTGGTCTTTCGTTGTCAACAATTATATGCTCGGCAAGGCCCCCTTCCCCTTTGACCTGTTGTACTGGAATTCGGATTCAACCCGTATGCCTGCGGCCATGCACAGTTTTTACTTACGTAAAATGTATCTGGAAAACAAACTGGTCGAGCCGGGCGGCATTGAACTTTCAGGCGTCCCCATCGACCTCAGGCAAATCAAAATCCCCATCTACATGCTTTCAACCCGCGACGATCATATCGCACCCTGGAAATCGACCTACAAAGCGACCGCCCTGTACAGTGGTCCGCTACGTTTTGTGCTGGCTGGCTCGGGCCACATCGCCGGTGTCGTCAATCCACCGGCAAAGGAAAAATACGGTTACTGGACCAATAGCAAAACCCCCAAAAACCCGGATACCTGGTTGAAATCAGCCAAACAGACCAAAGGGTCGTGGTGGCCCGACTGGGCCGACTGGATCAAAAAACAGGCTGGAAAAAAAGACGTCGCTCCCCGCAAACCTGGCACTGGCAAATTGAAAGCCCTTGAAGATGCACCGGGGTCTTACGTCAGGGTTCGCTAAAGCGTCTGCTCAAGCGCGCCGATAAGCTGGTCGATTTCAGCTTGGTTTGTGTAATGGACAAATGACAGGCGCAAGACGCCGGGGTTGAGCGGCACACCCAGGGCCTCAAGCAAGCGCACTGCGTAGAAGTCACCGGAACCCGCCATAATTTTCTTATCGACGAGGGCAGTGGCTATTTCCTGGGCAGAACGATCAGGCTGTACGGCAATCGTTGAGACTTTTCTATCGCCGCTGACCGGTCCCAAAATCCGCAAGTCATTTCGCGAACGCAGAAAATCCAGCAACTGTCCGGTCAGGTTTTTCTCGTGCGCGGCAAAAAGGCCATTCATCTGTTTGGCTTGCTCCGCCAGGCTAGCCTGACCATCGAAATGATGGGCGTAGAGTGTCTCGTAATAATCGGCAACACCGTTTGTCGCGGCGATCTGGGCATGGTCGGGACCAGCTGGCGTCAGCCGTTTTTCCGGATAGTCCGCATTAAAATAATGGCCCTGGTTTTCAAGCTGATCCTGGATACCTGCACGCACATAAATAACGCCCTGATGGGGGCCAAAGGTCTTGTAAAGCGAGAACAGGTAGATATCGGCGCCAAGGTTGCCCAAATCGGGAAACCCGTGCGGTGCGTAGGAGACACCGTCAACCACCAACAAAGCACCTGCGCCGTGAACTTTTTCCGCCGCCGCAGAAACATCATTAATCTGGCCAACGATATTGGAGCAATGGGGCATCGTGACAAACCGGGTACGCGAGGACAGCAGTTTATCCAGATCCGCCAGGTCTAGCTCACCGCTGACCGGGTTAACTTGCCATTCGCGAACATCAACACCTTGTGTCCCCAGCCGCCGCCAGACGCCGCTGTTGGCTTCGTGATCCTGATTGGTGACGATAATCTCATCACCCTCGCCAAGCCCGCCGCGCAATGCATTGGCAATAACGTAGCTGTTTTGCGATGTCGAAGGGCCGATGCTGATTTCATTGACCTCCACATTCAGCAAACCGGCAAGCCGCGCCCGGGCGCTATCCATTTCCTCGCCCGCCCGTTTTGAAGCCGGGTACGGGCCGTAGGGTTGAACTTTTGTTTCACGGTAATACCTGTTCAGCCGGTCAATGACCTGACCACAGGCATAGGAGCCACCGGCATTTTCAAAAAACCCCCAACCGTGCAGATTCTCCTGACTAAATGCAGGAAACTGACTGCGCACAAATTCAAGATCAAGGTTTGTCACTTGAGGTCTTCTCCTTTTTCGCGAAAGCCGTCGAGAAGTTCAAGGGCCGCACTGTGGGGATCAAGGGTTCTATCCATGGCCTTGTCTAGCAGGTCGGCCAGTTTTCCGTCACGTTGTTTACGCAAGCGTTCACGCACCACGTCTTCGGCGGATTTTAAAATGCGCATCTCGGCAATCCGGCGCTTGCGAATCTCGATCTCGCCAGAGCTGTTCAAGTGTTCGAAATGTTCATCAATTGAGGCGACCAATTCGACAATGCCCGTTGCGCGCTCGGCGCTGGTGGCGATAACCGGCGGTTTCCAGATTTTCGAGCCCCGGTTCGCTCGGCCCAGTGCCAGCATTCCTTCAAGATCTGCAATGGTACGCAGGGCGTCGTCCCGATCACATTTGGAGACGGCGTGAATGTCGGCGATTTCCAGAACACCGGCCTTGATCGCCTGAATTTCATCACCCAAGCCGGGTGCCGAAACAACAACAACGCTATGGGCGGCACTGACGATATCAACTTCATCCTGGCCAACCCCGACGGTTTCAATAAGCACCACATCAAAACCGGCGGCATCCAGAACGTCGACCGTGTCGAGGGCCTGACGGGCAAGGCCGCCGAGCGCTCCGCCAGTCGCCATGGATCGAATGAAAACACCCTCATCACCAGTCAGATCATGCATCCGAACCCGGTCGCCAAGAATGGAACCACCAGAAAAAGGGCTGGAAGGGTCAACGGCGATAATACCAACCTTGCGGCCGCTTTTCCTGAATTCCAGGGCCAGAGAGCGCACCAGCGTCGACTTGCCGCTGCCCGGAACGCCCGTCAGCCCAATAATATGGGCGCGACCGCAGTGGGTGAAAATTTCGGCCATGGCGGCGCGGTCATCAGGCGAGCCTGTCTCCGCCTTCGACATCATACGGGCGATCGCACGCGGCTGGCCATCCAGAACCTGTTTGATCAGGTCGGCATCATTGGTCTTTTTGCTACTCACTGCTCTGCCAAACCTTTGCGGTACCGATGGGCCAACTTCACATAATGGGGCGTTGTGTAGCGTATCATTTCAAGGTCGCTCTGGCGAAGATCGCGCAAATAACGGGCCGGGGTGCCGCCCCATAACTGCCCGCCGGGGATGGTTTTACCCGGTGATACTAACGATCCTGCGGCAACAATAGCGCCGCTTTCAACGACAGCGCCGTCCATGATCGTCGCGTTCATACCAATGAAACAGCCATCTTCGAGCGTGCAGGCATGGATCAGGGCCATGTGGCCGATGGTTATATCATCACCAATATAGGTTCCCTGCCCCTCACCCGAAACATGAACGATGGTGCCATCCTGAATGTTGGTTCGCTCACCGACGCGAATTTCATTGACGTCACCGCGCAGCAGACAATTAAACCAGATACCAGTGTCATCACCGATCACAACATCGCCGATGATGGTGGCGTTGGGGGCGACAAAAGCCTCACCGGAGATTGTCGGAACGGTGCCTTCGTAGGGAAATATGAAACCGCTCATGTTTTTGGCACCTGTAACCAGTAACGCATGGCAGCACTGACAGCGTACGGTCGTTCAAGCGGCGACAGATGGCCGCAATCCTCAATGACCACCAGAATCGCGCCGGGGATGGCGTCAACCATGGCCTGATGCTGTTCGGGTGGGGTCAGATTATCCTGGGCACCGCAGATCACCACCGCCGGACAGGTAACACGCGAGAGCACATCAAAGCCATCTTTGCGGCTCATAATCGTATGTTGTTGCCTGATAAATGCCTCCTCGCCGATGTTTTCAGCCATCGACATGATTGTCCCGGTCAAATCTTCATCCTCGAGTCTGTCTTGATGAATGAGCAGCGGCAGCAGACGCTTCGTTACCCCCCTGAATTTGCCTTCCAGGGTCAGGTTAATAAAGCCGGTGCGGCGTTTACGTTGCTCGTCACCATCAGGCAGGGCCGAGGTATCGAGCAGGGCCAGGCGCTGCACCCGCATCGGCGCCTGACGCAGAATTTCCTGGGCTACATAACCACCCATGGACAATCCGGCCAGGGCGAAGGTTTCAGGAGCCTCGCTCAAAGTCCGTGCCGCCATCGCCTCTATCGTGTCGTCCCGGGTCAGATCGGCAACGGAAATGTCGGCGATGTCAGCCAGCGTGCTGATCTGATGGGACCATAAATTTTCGTCGCACAACAGCCCTGGCAACAGCAGTAAGGGAGTCTTTTCCATTTAATTCAAACTCTTAAATAATGACAATAACTATTTGATAAGTTTACTTATATCCTTGAATTCAGGCGTTCCCGCCTGACCCAGCCATTCGAACAGCACCATTTCGGTGGTGACGATTTCCGCCCCTGCTCCACTTAACCGGTGCAGGGCCATGGAATGGCTGTCGGGGCTGCGCGAGGTGGTGGCATCGGCGACGACGAAGACTTGCACATTTTGTTCAAGTAAATCCATCGCCGTTTGCAGTACACAGACATGGGCCTCAATGCCGACAATCACCGCCTGTGCACGGCCAAGGGCTTTAAAGCGCGGCCCATAGTCAGCGTCGGCCATGCAGGAAAACGTCACCTTTGCCGCGACCTCGCCAATCCCCAGTTCGGCCAGCGGTTCAATGGTCGCCCCCAGGCCTTGCGGGTATTGCTCCGAAACAAGCTGTGGCACCTTAAGGCGGGACGCCGCACGCATCAAAACAGAGGTGTTTTCGACAACCCCTTCGATATTGTTCATCGCCGGTGCCAGTTTGTCCTGAATATCAATAACCAGTAGCGCCGAACGGTCAGCCTTGATCAACATGAGCGGGATGCTTTCTTTGAAATTTACAAGAATCTACTATGCTATATGGGATTCTATCGACCTGCATCATTGACTTAAAGCACGGAAAGCCTAATATCCCGCTTTCTTCAACTAAAGGACGGAGATCAAGGGCGTCGTTTTTGGTGCCCATCTATCCCAAACCAAATGAATTTTTCAGAACTTGGACTTGGCGACGGCGTCCTAAAAGCCGTCGAAGACGCAGGTTACAGCACCCCAACTCCCATTCAGGAGCAGGCCATTCCCGTGGTCCTGATGGGGCGTGACATTTTGGGTTGCGCGCAAACAGGCACCGGCAAGACCGCCGGTTTCACGCTGCCGATGATTGATATTCTGGCCTCGGGTCGGGCGAAAGCGCGGATGCCGCGCTCGCTGATCCTTGAGCCGACCCGCGAACTGGCAGCTCAGGTTGCCGACAATTTTGATACCTACGGCAAATATCACAAGTTGACCAAGGCGCTGCTGATCGGCGGTTCGTCCATGAACGAGCAACTGAAAGTCATCGATCGCGGACCCGACGTGCTGATCGCCACCCCCGGACGCCTGCTTGATCTGTTTGAACGTGGACGCCTGCTGATGACCGACGTCAAGATTCTGGTCATTGACGAAGCCGACCGGATGCTCGACATGGGCTTCATCCCGGATGTGGAAAAGATCGTCTCGTTGATTTCCCCCATGCGCCAGACCCTGTTTTTCTCGGCCACCGTGGCCCCGGAAATCCGCCGTCTGGCCGACAAGTTCCTGATCAACCCCAAAGAAATCACCGTCGCCAAGCTGGAAACCAGCGACGAAACCATCACCCAGGGACTGATCATGGTTCCGCACGGTGACGGGCGACGCCCCGGCGGCGGGCAAAAAGAAAAACGCGCGGCCCTGCGCAGACTGATAGCCACGGAAGACGTCAAGGACGCGCTTATTTTCTGCAACCGCAAGCGCGATATCGGCACCCTTCACCGGTCCATGACCAAGCACGGTTTTTCGGTTGGTCAGTTGCACGGCGACATGGCGCAACCGGCGCGCATGGAAATGCTGAAGCGCTTCAAGAACAACGAATTCACCTACATGATTTGCAGTGATGTCGCGGCTCGTGGCCTCGACATTCCGGCCCTTAGCCATGTCTTCAATTTTGACGTCCCCAGCCACGCCGAAGATTACGTTCATCGCATCGGTCGCACCGGACGGGCCGGTCTCCAGGGGCACGCCTACACCATCGCCGTCGCCGAAGACCGCAAATATATCGAGGCGATCACCCGGCTGATCGGCAAGGAAATCCCACCGTTCGGGCAAGTAGGCTTCAAAGTCGTTGAAAACCCCAAACCGGTCAAGGCCGCCACCGTTAAAGAGGACGCGACTAAAGAGGTCGCCCCGGAAGCGACAAAAGACACTGCCGAAGAACAGCCCCAGGCCAGCGAACAAGCCGCCGCCGCCAAGCCGGAACGCGGGCGCAACCGCTCACGCGGTGGTCGTGGGCGTGGACGCCAGCCCAGGGACGAAAAATCGGTGGGAAAAGAGGCCGCCAAACCGAAACCCCAGCCACAAAGACAGGCCCGGCCTCAACAGAAACAGCGACCGGCCCAGGAATCAGGCAACGAAAACCAGAAGTTCGGCGACAGCGGCAACGTCCCGGCCTTCATGCGCCGCCCCGGCGACAAGTAACCCTTTAAAGTTTGCCTTCTTCCTCAAGCACCTTACGGGCTGAACGGAAGCATTCGACGGCTTGCGGGACGCCGCAATAGATGCCGATGACGTGAACGATGGCGCGTATTTCATCAACCGAAACACCGTTTTTCAATGCGCCACGGCAATGCAGTTCCCATTCATGCATTTTGCCCAAGGCACCGATCATCGCCAGGTTCATCATCGAGCGGGTTTTCTCGTCAATGACCTCATCACCCCAACCAAATCCCCAGCACCAGGCGGTCATGGCTTCCTGAAACGGACGGCTGAATTCGTCGGCATTTTCCATGACGTTTTCGACATAGTCGGCACCAAGGGTGGCCTTACGTTTTGCCAGCCCCTTCTCGAACATCTTTTCCTCCATGATTTTTTCCTTGTTGGATTTTATATTAGCCCGGCTAGTGGCGAGGACGGATCGGCGTACATTTTCTTGGCCATACGACCAGCCAGATAAGCCTGCCTGCCGGCGATAACGGCATGTTTCATGGCCCGGGCCATACGCACCGGATCACCGGCCCCGGCAATGGCGGTGTTCATCAGCACCCCGTCACAGCCAAGTTCCATGGCGACGGTCGCGTCCGAAGCAGTACCCACACCGGCATCGACGATCACCGGCACCCTGGATTGCTCGACGATCATGCGGATGTTGACCGGGTTCTGAATACCCAGTCCCGAACCGATGGGCGCACCCAGCGGCATAATGGCGACACAGCCCATGTCTTCCAGGTCCTTGCACAACATCGGGTCATCGGAACAGTAGACCATCACCTTGAAGCCATCGGCAATGAGGATTTCTGCGGCTTCCAGCGTTTGGATCATGCGTGGATAGAGGCTTTTCTCGTCACCAAGCACCTCCAGTTTGACCAGATCCCAGCCGCCGGCCTCGCGGGCCAGACGCAAAGTCCGCAGGGCGTCATCCTTGGTGAAGCAACCGGCCGTGTTGGGAAGGTAGATGTATTTCTTGGGATCGATGGAATCCATCAGCATTGGGGCGTTGGGATCGGTCAGGTTGACCCGTCTGACCGCGACGGTGACCATTTCAGCGCCCGAGGCCTCGAGGGCAAGGCGATTTTGTTCATAGTCCGCGTATTTGCCGGTGCCGATAATCAGCCGTGAGCCGAGTTTCCTGCCGTCAATAACCAGCGGATCATCGTCGTCAGGCGTGCCGCCGCCGATAAAGTGGACGATTTCCAGCTTGTCGCCATCACCCAGTACGGTTTCCCCGTAGCGTGATTTAGGCACGATTTCCAGGTTGCGCTCGACAGCGACCTTGCGGTGATCAAGACCAATTTGACCCAGCAACTGTTCAACATTCAAAGCCGCATCAAAATTTTGCGCCTCGCCATTGATGGTAATCTGCATAACTGTCCTGTTTTATTAGAGTAGAGCTAGCCCTGTTATGACGTGCCCGGAAATCATTTTCAAAGTGTTTATCGCCCATGCTATAAAACCGGTTCATTATGAACAACTCAAGAACGAACCATGTCATCTAGAATTCTGGTCCTGAACGGCCCCAACCTGAACATGCTGGGCACCCGTGAGCCCGACGTTTACGGCAATGAGACGCTGGCCGATATCGAGGCCAAATCGGTGGCGCGCGCCGAAACGCTTGGGCTCAGTGTCACCTTTTGTCAAACCAATACGGAAGGCGAACTGGTTGACTGGGTTCAACAGGCACGCGGCGAGGCTGATCTTATCATTATCAATGCCGGGGCCTATACCCATACCTCGGTGGCTTTGCTTGACGCGCTGAAGGCTTGTGACATTCCGGTGATCGAAGTGCATCTGTCAAACATTCACCAACGTGAAGAATTCCGCCATCATTCCTTCGTTTCAAAGGCCGCCGTGGGCATGATATGCGGCTTCGGTGGCTACGGTTACGAAATGGCCCTTGAAGCGGCGGCAAGAATCCTCAACAACAGTTCTGCATAAACAAAAGGCTGGTAGCTGAACCCATGGCTGATAAAAACCCGAAAAAATCCGAAATTGACGCCGACCTTGTGCGTCAACTGGCCGGATTGCTTGATGAAACCGGCTTGAGCGAAATCGAATACGGCACCGATGAATGGCACCTGCGGGTGGCCAGGGGCGGCATCGCCGTCGCCGCACCCCCGGTTTCAGTTCCGGAAGCAGCAAAGACAGAAAGCCCAGGCGCTCCAGCCGATGATGGAGTTTCCCATGCCGATCACCCCGGTGTTGTTGTCTCGCCCATGGTGGGCACCGCCTACACCACCGCCGACCCCGAAACACCGCCGTTCGTTAAAATCGGCGATCAGGTTGCCGAAGGCGATACCCTGATACTGATTGAAGCCATGAAAGTCTTCAACCCGATCAAGGCCGCCAAGGCTGGCAAAGTGACGCGTGTTTTTATCGGCAACGGAACGCCCGTCGAATTCGGCGAGCCGCTGATGATTATCGAGTAACCAATGTTCGAGAAAGTCCTCATTGCCAACCGTGGTGAAATCGCCCTGCGCATCCAGCGTGCCTGCCGGGAAATGGGCATCCGCACGGTCGCCGTTCATTCGACGGCCGATGAAACGGCAATGCATGTGCGTCTCGCCGATGAAAGTATCTGTATCGGCCCACCGGCGGCCAAGGACAGCTACCTGAGTGTCCCGGCGATATTGACTGCCGCCGCCATTTCCAATGCCGACGCCATTCATCCCGGTTACGGCTTCCTGTCCGAAAACGCCTCTTTTGCAACAATGGTTGAAGAACACGGCTTTACCTTCATTGGTCCGAAGCCCGAGCACATCTCCCTGATGGGCGACAAGATCGCTGCCAAACAGGCCGTCAAGGAGGCCGGCATTCCGGTGGTCCCGGGATCAGACGGTGCCGTTGACGATATTGACGTCGCCCTGAAGGTCGCATCCGGCATTGGCTACCCGGTGCTGGTCAAGGCGACGGCAGGCGGTGGCGGTCGCGGTATGAAGCTGGCCAATTCGGCTGATGAATTGCCCGATGCTATCAAGATGGCGCAAAAAGAGGCCGAAGCCGCCTTCGGTAACGGTGAGGTCTATTTTGAAAAATACCTGACCAAACCACGCCATATTGAAATTCAGATCCTTGCCGACGGTTTTGGTAATGTGGTCCATTTGGGGGAACGCGATTGCTCGCTTCAGCGTCGCCATCAGAAACTCCTTGAAGAAGCTCCCTCCCCGGCATTGAACGAAGACACGCGCCAGAAAATTGGTGCCATCGCCGCCGAAGCCGTCAAAAAAATCGGCTACCGCAGTGCCGGCACCATTGAATTCCTGTACGAGGACGGTGAATTCTATTTCATCGAGATGAACACCCGACTGCAGGTCGAACACCCGATCACCGAAATGATTACCGGCCTTGATATCGTGCGCGAGATGGTCCGTATCGCCGCCGGTGCACCGCTAGGCTACGAGCAGGACGATGTTCGTTTTTCCGGCCACGCCATCGAATGCCGGATCAATGCCGAACATCCCGGAACCTTTATGCCGTCGCCGGGCACCATCGGCGACTATCACGCCCCAGGTGGCCTTGGGGTGCGCGTTGATTCGGCAATTTATTCGGGTTACGTGGTGCCGCCCCACTATGATTCGATGATCGCCAAGCTGATCGTCCACGGCGCCAACCGTAACGAATGCCTGATGCGCCTGAGGCGTTCACTCGCCGAATACGTTATTGACGGCATCGAGACCTCAATCCCGCTGCATCAAAAGTTGATGTCGGAAGTAGATTTCGTCAACGGCGACTACGATATCCACTGGCTGGAAAAATTTGTCGGTCTCGACGATTAAACGATGGCCCCCGCCTCACCCGTACCGAATTTGCTCAATCCCCAATTACTGATTCGTGCTTACGCCACCGGTATTTTCCCGATGTCCGAATCACGCCATGACCCGTCTATTTTTTGGGTCGACCCGCAAGTGCGTGGCATTTTGCCGCTTGATACCTTCCACGTCACCCGCAGCCTGAAAAAAACCATCAGGAAGCGCAAATTCAGCGTCGGTTTTAACATCGACTTTGCCGCCGTCATCGAAGCCTGTGCCGAAACGCCAAGGCCCGACCAAGGCACCTGGATCAACGACCAGATCATCGAGGCCTATACGGAACTGCACAGGCTGGGACTCGCCCACAGCGTCGAATGCCGCCTTGATGGAAAACTTGTTGGTGGCCTTTACGGGGTTTCGTTGAATGGCGCTTTTTGCGGCGAGAGCATGTTTTCCCACGAAACCGATGCCTCAAAGGTCGCCCTCGTCCACCTGGTCGCACGCATGAAATATTGCAAAATGCAATTGCTCGACACCCAGTTTGTTACGGATCACCTGAAAAGTTTCGGGGCCGTAGAAATTCCGGCCCGTGATTATCTGATACGCCTGAGCGACGCCATGGAATCAGAGGCCAAGTTTCAGTTGGATGTTTCGGGTGAGGAGTCCTGGTCCTCGGTCGAAGCTTTATTGATGCAATCGAGCAGCCAGACGTCATAGACCGGGTGCTCCAGGGCGGACAGCGCCGGGGAGGAAGCGAACATCCAGCCACGGAAGATACTGACCGCAGGCTCTCCCGGACGCACTTCCCAGACATCCAGAAAAGCCGCACTTTCAGGCGTTTCTTCCGGCGGCCGCTTGTCGCAGGCGCGAACGATGATTTCCAACGCCCCGAACTTGGCGGTATCGCCCAGCGGCACTTCTATGGTCGAAACCCGCGCCGTCACCTTGTCCAGTCCCTGCAAAAGGGCGGTATTGAACGGATCAGCCTGAACCTCAGGCGCGTTTAGCAAAAAAACCAGGAAACCTAAAGTTCCCAAGAACCTCATGGAAGGAATGCCTGAAAACGCAGACGTACATAATCAACCGACCAGACGCCTTGATCATCCTTCAAATCGGGGGCCAAATCATCGCGGACATCTTGCAAAAAAGTCTTCTGCTCGGCCTTGGGTATGGCCGTGATAAAACTTTCACCGAAGGTTTCAAGCCAGCCGATGATGTCGCCGGGAAGCGGCGTCGGACGGGCAAATAATTCCATATGGCCAAGGGTCAGACCGGCTGCCTGCAAGTGGCCGCCATAGTTCTCCACCGAGGGGAAATACCAGGGCCAGTAATCGGCTATGGCAAGACCGCGCTTTTCCATGACCCGCTCAACGCCCAAAGCCACACGGGCGACATTTCCAGCGCCTCCGAACTCACCGACGAAGCGGCCACCGGGAATCAGCGCCCTCTTGACGCCTTCGATGACGCTACCCGGGTCCTTGATCCAGTGCAGGACAGCGTTCGAGAATACGGCGTCAAACTGGTTCTCGAAAGCAAGCGCGCTGGCGTTCATAACATGTGCGTCCAGGCCACGGGCGCGAGCCCCTTCAACTTGTTCAGCGCTGGCATCGATAGCCACAACATCGGCCCCCATGGCGACGAGCTTTTCCGTTAGCTTGCCGTGGCCGCACCCAAGGTCAAGGATTCGCTCTCCTGCTTTCGGGGCCAGCAAATCCACGGCACCTGCGCCCAGGTCAGAAACAAATCCGGCGTTACGCTCGTAATCTTCCGGATTCCAGGACTGTCGAGACTGCTCTTTGGACATGATTTTCTTTAGTTATCTGGCGACCAGGACTGATAATCCCCGGTTGCTGCGGCCCTTTGGCCGCCCTTGTATTCATGGCCCTGCGGCAAATAGGCATCGGCGGTACCACTAGGATTGGGTTCGTGTTCTTTCTGCCAGGAACGCAACTGGGCAGCGCTTTCGGTCAGTGGCGCATCCGTTGTGTGATGCAACCATGAATGCCATTCGGCCGGTACGGACGAGGCTTCGGTCTTGCCGTGATAAAGAACCCAACGCCGCTCGCGTCCCGAAAGTTTGGCTCCACGCGAACGGTAATAACGGTTTGAAAAGACGTCGGTGCCAACCAATTCACCCTTAAACCAAGTATAGAGCAAAGTACCGGTGATCATTTTGTCCTCTTGTTTCACTTACATTGTTATATGACGAGTTCATCCTGGCGGAATTTGATGGCGCAAATATGGCACTTGATCAGGGTCGCGTCCAGAAATGACTCCATGCGATTCGTTCTGAATTTCTGAATATTTCCCATCGCCTCGCCAATTGTCTGAACAAGCCCAAAGACTGCTTTAAATTCTCAAGGGAAAGCCACAACCGATTCAATCAAAACGGATTTTTTGCCCTCGCCGGGGGAAAGTTATCGACAACGACGGCGTAAGGGCATTTTCCTGGAAAAAAGTTTATTTTGTTGAAGGCTGAAATCACAAGTCGCTCGTAACCAATTGATATTTAAATCGTATTTAGACTATCGCCTTCATATACATAAAATTTTAGTCAAAATTTTGTTGTTGCGTGGACGGCAATGATAAACTACATTTTGTGCCTCGAGCTTGGGCAGACACGTTATCTAGTGTTTCACACAAGAAATAGCGTCAGGCGACGGGCAATTGGTCGCCACAGGCCGGATGATTCCAGGGTGGGGAGCCCCGGAGAAAAATTAATAAAGAACCGGCGGGTTTGGCCCATAACGGGTACTCGTCAAGGAATAACATTCAGGGCCAATTTGGGGGCTTTATGCGCGTTTCACGTCTTTTCACAAACAAAAACGAATCACCTTACGATTCAATTGAATTTCGTCACACGGCAAGTGAGATTCGCAATCCGGATGGGTCCGTAGTCTTCCAGCTAGACCGTATGGAGGTCCCCGCGGCGTGGTCGCAGGTCGCCTGCGATGTTCTGGCACAAAAGTATTTTCGCAAGGCGGGCGTTCCGGCTTTCCTTAAGGCCGTTAAAGAAAAGGACATCCCGTCCTGGTTGTGGCGTAGCGCAACCGACGAGAAGGCCTGCAAAGAGCTGCCCGAAAAAGAACGCAGCAGGGGTGAAAGCTCCGCCAAACAGGTTTTTGACCGGCTCGCCGGAACCTGGACCTACTGGGGCTGGAAGGGTGGCTTCTTTGACGCCGAGGCCGATGCCAAAGCCTATTTCGACGAAATGCGCTATATGTTGGCGACCCAGGTCGGTGCGCCAAACTCACCGCAATGGTTTAATACCGGTCTGCACTGGGCGTATGGCATCGACAGCCCGGCCCAGGGCCATTCTTTTGTCGATTTCCGCAGCGGCAAACTGGTCCAGTCAAAATCAGCTTATGAACACCCGCAACCCCACGCCTGCTTCATTCAGGGCATCAATGACGATCTGGTCAATGAAGGCGGTATTATGGATTTATGGGTGCGCGAGGCGCGTCTGTTTAAATACGGGTCTGGAACCGGCACCAACTTCTCGCGTTTGCGTGGTGAAAACGAAAACCTTTCGGGCGGTGGCAAGTCTTCGGGAATGATGAGCTTCCTGAAAATCGGCGACCGTGCTGCTGGTGCCATCAAGTCCGGCGGCACCACCCGGCGCGCCGCCAAAATGGTCGTCGTCGATGTCGATCACCCCGATGTCGAGCAGTTCATTAACTGGAAAGTTCGCGAAGAACAGAAAGTTGCCGCCCTGGTCACCGGATCTAGGCAAGCCGAAGTTCACATGAATCTGGTCATGCAGGCCTGCATTCAGGGTTGCGACGGCGAAGGTTGCGAGAATGATACCGACAGCGACTGCAACTTCGACCCCAAAAAGAACAGCAACCTGAAAAGCGCCATCATCGCTGCCCGTGAAGCAATGATCCCGGAAAACTACGTCCAACGGGTCATTCAGTTTGCCAAGCAGGGCTATACGGAAATTTCCTTCCCGGTTTTCGATACGGACTGGGATTCAGAAGCCTATCTAACGGTTTCGGGGCAAAACTCCAACAACACGGTCCGGATCACCGATAACTTCCTGCAAAAGGTTCTCGAAGACGGTGACTGGGAACTGCTGCAGCGCACGGACGGCAGCATTTCCAAGCGCATCAAGGCCCGCGACTTGTGGGAACAGATCGGGCAAGCCGCCTGGGCCTGTGCCGACCCGGGGCTTCAATTCGATACCACCATCAATGACTGGCATACCTGCCCTGAAAGTGGTCGCATCAATGCCTCCAACCCCTGTTCGGAGTACATGTTCCTGGATGACACCGCTTGCAATCTGGCGTCGCTGAACCTGATGTCGTTCCTGATTGAAAATAAGGGCGGTGAGGCCGCCTTCGATGTTGAAGCTTTTGAGCATGCCGTCCGCTTGTGGACGATTACACTGGAAGTGTCTGTCCTGATGGCGCAGTTCCCGTCTGAGCGGATCGCACAGTTATCCTATAAATTCCGCACCCTTGGCTTGGGCTTCGCCAATATTGGCGGCTACCTGATGGCGGCTGGCATTCCATACGATTCGGAAGCCGGACGCACCATCTGCGCCTCGGTTTCAGCCCTGATGACCGGTGTCTCTTACGCAACGTCGGCCGAAATGGCCGCCGAGATGGGTGCCTTCCCGGGCTACCATGACAATGCAGAAGCGATGCTACGGGTTATCCGCAACCACCGCCGTGCCGCCTACGGTGAAGCCGCAGGTTACGAAAATTTGAACATCGCCCCGGTTCCGCTGGTCGCCGAAGGCTCACCTGACGCTACATTATCAGTGGCTGCGCGCGCCGCCTGGGACCGGGCTTTGGAGTTGGGTCAGGAGCATGGTTTCCGCAACGCCCAAGTCAGTGTTATTGCCCCGACAGGCACAATCGGCCTGGTCATGGATTGCGACACAACCGGCATCGAACCTGATTTCGCCCTGGTCAAATTCAAGAAATTGGCCGGCGGCGGATACTTCAAAATCATCAATCGCATGGTGCCAACCGCCCTCAATCGGCTGGGTTATTCGGAGCGTCAAATCAAGGATATCAAGGACTACGCCGAAGGACATGGCACCCTTGAAGGTGCGCCAGGCATCAATCATGACTCTTTACGCGAAAAAGGCTTTACGGATGAAGCCCTGAAAGCGGTTGAAAAAGAATTGCTGGAAGCTTTCGACATCAAGTTCGCCTTTAACAAGTGGACGTTGGGCGAAAGTTTCTGCACCGAGACCCTGGGGTTAAGCCCCGAAGACCTGGACAATGTGTCCTTCGACATACTGACCGAATTGGGCTTTCCCAGGGACCAAATCGATGCCGCCAACATCTATGTGTGCGGCTCGATGACAATGGAAGGCGCTCCGCACCTGAAGGACGAGCACCTGCCCGTCTTCGATTGCGCCAATCCTTGTGGTCGCACCGGCAAACGATTCCTTTCAGTGGAAAGTCACATCCGGATGATGGCGGCCTCGCAGCCGTTTATTTCCGGCGCTATTTCCAAAACCATCAACATGCCCAACGACGCCTCCATCGAAGACTGCATGGAAGCCTATATGTTGTCATGGCGTCTGGCGCTGAAAGCCAACGCCCTGTATCGGGACGGCTCGAAACTGTCGCAACCCCTGCAGACGCAACTTCTTGATGCCGATGATCTGGACACGATGGACGAAATTTCCGCGTCGCCCGATACCATGCGCGCCGAAATCGTTGCCGAGCGCATCGTTGAACGGCTTGTCACCCAACGCCGCAAATTGCCTCATCGTCGCAAGGGTTATACCCAGAAAGCAGTTGTCGGTGGCCATAAAGTGTATTTGCGCACCGGCGAGTATGAAGATGGACCCCTGGGCGAAATCTTCATCGATATGCACAAGGAAGGCGCTGCTTTCCGTTCCTTGATGAACAATTTCGCCATCGCCATATCCATTGGCCTGCAGTACGGCGTTCCGCTGGAAGAATATGTTGAAGCCTTTACGTTCACCCGCTTCGACCCATCAGGCATTGTCGAAGGTAACGACACCATCAAGATGGCGACGTCAATTCTGGATTATATCTTCCGCGAATTGGCCGTTTCCTACCTTAGCCGCAACGATCTGGCCCATGTGGTGCCCGAAGACCTGGCACCCGACAGCCTTGGCAAGGGCGACGGGGAAGGCAATTTCGCGCAAAGCGTACAGGAAGAAGCACAGGAAGTGGTCGAACGCTTCGCCTCAAAAGGCTATGTGCGTTCCAAATTCCTCGTCATCAAGGGAGCCAAAGGGTACGGCGAAGGCGAAAAGACCGTCACAAACGCGATCAGCAGTGGTGGCAAAATGACGGCGTCTGCCGGTTCCGGGGGTTCCCAGATGGTGGCGAGCGCCGAAGTGACTGAAACGCTCAGCGTTAAAAGTTCAGTCATCGACACCGCCGATATGCACATGGATCAAGTCCGTGAGGCTCGAATGAAAGGCTATGAAGGCGATCCTTGCGGGGAATGCGGCAACTTTACACTGGTGCGCAACGGCACTTGCCTGAAGTGTTTGACGTGCGGTGGCACCAGCGGTTGCTCATAAAGGGTAAAGGTTTATAGGGGATCCTCCCTGGGAAACTTGGGGCGGCCCTGGATTTCTACAATCCAGGACCGCCCTCTTTTTGAATTTTCCTCTACCACCACCCGCAAAATGTTGTTAAGGAACCTTTCAGCTAATGGGGTTAGCTTTTTTTTCCTTATCGCATAAACAGTGACTACATACTACAGTGATCGGTAATGCTATAGGCCTTGGCCTTGAAATCGATTATTCGCAGGGAATTTCATGCCGGACACAACCAAACTAAATTTTTTCGTCGTTGACGATGACCCGGAAATGGCTGAATTCATGGCCACCCTGTTGCAGGCTGGAGGTCATGGCGTGACATTCAGTACCGATAGCACCATCGCCGTCGAGCAAATTGCCGATGCAAAACCGGATTGTGTGCTGTTCGACCTGATGATGCCGGGCCTTGATGGCATGGAATTGTGCGCCCGTTTGCGCCAGCATCCAGAACTGGCGAAGATAAAACTGATCGTCGTTTCTTCAAAATCTTACCATTATGACCGCAAACGCGCCTTTGAATGCGGCATCGATGGCTACATCACAAAGCCAATCCGCGAGAACACCTTTGTCACTTCGGTCAACCGGATCATCGAAGACAAGATGGACTTGTCTTTTTGGGGCGTCCGCGGCACCTTGCCCGTACCCGGTGAAAAAAGCATCCGTTACGGTGGCAATACCTCGTGCGTAACGATTGAATTTTCACGCGGTGATTTTCTTATTTTCGATGCCGGTAGCGGTATCAAGGAACTGTCCAACTGGATGATGGGCCTGGGAAAAAAGAAGATTGAGGCAAAAATTTTCCTCTCCCACCCTCATTGGGACCACATCAACGCCCTGCCCTTCTTCGTGCCGCTTTACATTCAGGGAAATATTTTTGAAATATTCGGTCCCCGACACGATGATATTACCGTCCACCAGTTGATTTCCGCACAAATGGACGGGGTGTATTTCCCCATTACCATTCAGGAATTCGCTTCAAGCGTCACCTTCCGTGACTTGCACGAGGAAGTTCTTGAATTTGATGGCATCACCATCAAGACCATGCTGCTGCATCATCCGGGGCAGTGCCTTGGTTACCGTATTGAATACAAAGGACGTTCGATCTGTTACATCACCGATAACGAACTGTACCTGGAATCCGACGAGGAACATTACGATCCGTTCTACGTTAAACGACTGGTCAAGTTCATTGAAGGCGCCGACGCCCTGATAACGGACAGCACCTATACGGATGAAGAATATGCCAACGGCAAAGTCGGCTGGGGCCATTCGTGTATTGGTCAGGTCGTCGATCTGGCCGCCCGGGCCAAGGTCAAGACCCTGTACCTGTTCCACCACGACCCGGACCAGAATGACGATGCCATCGACGCCAAGCTGGCAACCGCCCGGGCGATGTTGGAAGACCTGGGCTCAAGCGTTGTTTGCGAAGCGCCGACCGACAGAACCCACCTTAAAATATAATAGATTTGGATAAAACCATGGCCGGAACCGTCGAACAACGTCTGCTTGATATGGGTGTCGTGTTACCCAAGCCAGCCGCCCCCGCCGCCAACTACGTGCCCTACGTGATCACCGGCAATCTGGTCTTCATATCCGGCCAGGTCACCATGTTAAACGGGGAACTGCATTTTTTGGGAACTGTTGGCGATGATTTAAGCGTTGATGACGGTTATCAGGCGGCCCGCATTTGCGCCATCAACCTGCTGGCCCAGCTCAAGGAAGCCTGCGTTGGCGATCTGGACCGGGTTCAACAAGTGGTCAAATTGGGCGGCTTTGTCAATTGCACGGCGGATTTCATCGATCAGCCAAAAGTTATCAACGGTGCCTCGGATCTGATCGCCGACGTCCTTGGTGACGCCGGCAAACACGCCCGCTTCGCTGTCGGCGCACCGTCACTGCCGCTGGGTGTGGCGGTCGAAGTCGACGGTGTTTTCGAAATTTCCTAAAGCCACCTTTGGGCTTGTTTTATCCGGCCTTTGGCCTCACTTATGATGAATGCCGGACGGAAGCAAAACTCAAGTCATCAAGGTTCTGGGCGCTATTGACGAGATCAATGCGGCGGACTGGAACGCTTGCGCCGGAAACGACGACCCGTTTGTAAGTCACGCTTTTCTTTCGGCCATGGAACAAAGCGGTTCGGTTGGTGCTGATGCGGGCTGGTTACCCCAGCATCTGGTACTGGAAGACGAGAACGCTACACCGCTTGCCGTTGTTCCGCTTTATCTGAAAAACAATTCCTACGGCGAGTATGTCTTCGACTGGGGCTGGGCCGATGCCTACCACCGTGCCGGTGGCCGGTATTATCCAAAATTACAGGCCGCAGTGCCGTTCACCCCGGTCACCGGCAGGCGGTTACTGGTCCGTCAGGATTTGAACCCCGAAAAACAGCGGGCTTTGCAAACCACCATGATTGCCGGTCTTGTCCAGTTGGCCCAGCGCCTTGAAGTCTCATCTTTCCACATGACATTTGCCAGCAAGGCGGAATGGCAGTTATGTGGTGAACTCGGCATGTTGCAGCGCACGGACCGGCAGTTTCACTGGCTCAATGATGGGTTTTCCTCATTTGACGGGTTTCTCGCGGCTCTTTCGTCGCGCAAACGCAAAATGATCCGCAAGGAGCGCCGCGCCGTTGATCAGCACGATGTCAGTATCCGCTCTTTAAGCGGGTCGGAGATTGAAACCCGCCATTGGGACGCCTTTTATCGCTTTTACCGTGATACCTCTGATAAAAAATGGGGCCAGGCGTACCTGAACCGGGATTTCTTCAGCCGCCTGGGTGAGACCATGGCCAACAATGTTTTGCTTATTATGGCCGAACAGGACGGCCAGTTAGTCGGCGGAGCCCTAAACCTGATCGGCGGCAATACCCTTTACGGACGCTATTGGGGTTGCCTTGAGAACTTTAAATTCCTGCATTTCGAAGTCTGTTATTACCGGGCCATCGATTTCGCCATCGAAACCGGCTTGAAACGGGTCGAGGCCGGGGCCCAGGGTGGACACAAACTGCAACGCGGCTACCTTCCCCACCCCACATACAGCGCCCACTGGATCGCCGACCCCGGCTTCAGGGATGCGGTCGCCCGTTTCCTGCGCGAAGAAACAGAAGCCGTGCACGAAGAAATCGACTCTTTAAGCGATCACTCACCGTTCAAAAGGTCTTAACCTTTTCGCCCTACAATTTAATATGATGAAATTACAGATTGCCTTTGCCGCCCTGTTTACCTGTTTGCTTGCGCTGCCACCTGCCGAGGCGGCCCAGAAATGCACCCGACTGGTCAAAACCCTGCGCGGTGAACAACTGATCAACAACTGTGGCTCGTGCCGCATTGTCAGTCTTCAGCGCAAACGCCCCAGCGCCGCGGCGCCCATCAACAGGACCTATACGCTGGCCCCAAAGACCACAACAGACCTGTCCTTTCGCGGCCCCGGTCAATCGAGGATAATCTCCGACAGTTCCTGCCGCCCGTCAGCCAGCGATAACGCCCCGACGGCTGCCCAAAAGTCTGCCAAGAGCGATGGAAAACGCTGCATCATCATGCAAAGAACCGATAAAAACGGGGTCACTGGTTTAGCCCTGGCCAACACCTGTAATGAATGCCGGATGGCGGTTGTCGACCGCATCAATGGTAAAGGCGAAAGGCGTTCGCAAAGTATCGCGATTGGTGGCCGTTCACTGATGCCGATCCCGGCGCTAGGGGCCCTTCAGGCAGCCATACTTGACGATCAACCATGCAAGTAATATACATTTAAATCAATTGCTTATTTCCATTTTTCAATGGATTGGATTAAGTTTATTTCTTTTAGGGGCTGGCGCTCATCCAGTGCCTCGCCATTAACATGGACAGGCCATAAAACCTGACCGTGATCGGTCGATTTTCGGACAAGGTTCCGAATTTTGACCTGCCCGTGATCAGCCGCCTGATCGTAATCCAGAACCGCCTGATAGCAGCAATCGACAGCCGCCAGGGTGCGTTCCCAATATTCCAGATCGTGGGCCGCGAACAAGGCTTCCAGCTGGCCGATCAAATCCGCTTGCGGAAGGGGCTCGAATTGTCTGGACGTCCAGTCGGGATGGCCGACGGCGTCGCAGAAATTGGCCCAGAATTTGGGCTCCAGCGCGCCCAGTGTGACAAAACGCCCACCGCCTACGGCGTAGACCCGGTAACAGGCAGCACCGCCGTTAAGCAAATTACGCTGTCGCTGCATGGCGGTCCCCTGAACCTGACCGGTCATGCCCCAGGGTTGCCAGGCCATAAAGGTATCGGCCATGGCAATGTCCAGATAGGCCCCTTTGCCAGTATTCTGACGTCCCAACAAGGCAGCCAGAATGGCGTTGACGGAATTTAGCGCGCCGGTGTAATCGGCGGCTGGCGGCCAACCGGCAACGGGCATTTCTGACGTCCCTGACACCGCCAGGCCACCAGTTAAAGCGATATAGTTGATATCATGGCCACCCTCGCCACTTTTGGGGCCATGCTGGCCGTAGCCGGTCAGCGCGCAGTGAACGAGATTCGGATTAAGGGATGTCAGCACATCGCGGCCAAACCCAAGCCGCTCCATAACCCCGGGGCGGTAGGATTCCAGCAACACATCGGCGCATTCAAGCAACGTCTCAAACCCTTCCCGACCTTGCGTCGACTTAAGATCAATGCGCAAAACCGCCTTACCGGCGTTGACGGCCTTATAAAATGGCTCCCCATCAGGGCCACCATCAAGGGGACTCATACCAAGTAGAGGGTCGCCCTGAGGTGGTTCGACCTTGATCACATCGGCACCCATATCAGCGAGCATCTGGGTCGCCGAAGGCCCCGGCAGGTATTGGCTCAGGTCGAGAACACGAAAGCCATCGAGGAAGCTTGGTCTCACTACTATTTGACCAGTGCCGGTTTCTTGCCCTTGTTGCCCTTTTTCGGGGGTTTGCGGGGTTCCGGGTCGGGATAATCGAAGACCGCCTTGCCCTCGATGATTGACACCCTGACGATACCGCCATCGGCGAGTTTGCCGAACAGTAATTCCTCGGCCAGCGGTTTTTTGATGTGCTCCTGAATAACCCGGGCCAGCGGCCTTGCGCCAAACAGTTTGTCATATCCCTTTTTGGCCAGCCAGTTACGCGCCTCATCGGTCAGTTCGATGATGACATTGCGATCACCCAACTGCGCCTCAAGTTCGATAATGAACTTATCGACAACCCGCGAGACCGATTCCGGTGACAGGCTATCAAAGGTGATGGTGGCATCCAGGCGATTGCGGAATTCAGGCGTGAACATACGCTCAATGGCTTCTGTATCGTCACCAGTGCGCTCTGACCTCTCAAAACCAATGGCGGGCTTGGCCATGTCGGCGGCCCCGGCGTTTGTGGTCATGATCAGGATGACATTGCGGAAATCGACGCTCTTGCCGTGATGGTCCGTCAGTTTACCGTGATCCATCACCTGCAACAGAATATTAAACAGGTCCGGGTGCGCCTTCTCGATCTCATCAAGCAACAACACCGTGTGCGGTTGCTGATCAACGGCGTCGGTCAAGAGCCCCCCCTGATCAAAGCCGACATAACCCGGCGGCGCGCCAATCAGGCGCGAGACGCTGTGGCGTTCCATGTATTCGGACATATCGAAACGCACCAGATCGACACCCAGGGTCATCGACAACTGGCGCGCGACCTCGGTCTTGCCAACACCGGTCGGGCCTGAGAACAGATAGGCCCCGATCGGTTTTTCCGGCTCGCGAAGACCGGCCCGCGACATCTTGATGGCGCTGGCCAGGGCGGTGATTGCCTTGTCCTGACCGAAAACCATGGTTTTCAAATCCATTTCAAGGGTTTTCAAGGCTTTTCGGTCATCGCTGGAGACGCTTTTGGGCGGAATCCGGGCAATCATGGCGACGGTTTCCTCGACATCCTTGACGGTGATCTTCTTGCGCCGCTTGGCCTTGGCCAGCAGCATCCGCGAGGCCCCGACCTCGTCGATAATATCAATGGCCTTGTCGGGCAGCTTGCGATCATTGATATAACGTGCCGACAATTCAACGGCGGTGCGCAGGGCCTCGGCACTGTAAGTGACGTTGTGATGTTGCTCGAAATAGGGCTTCAGGCCTTTAAGAATCTTCACCGTATCCTCGATTGAGGGCTCGTGAATGTCGATCTTCTGGAAACGACGGACCAGGGCCCGGTCCTTTTCAAAATGCGAACGGTACTCCTTGTAAGTGGTTGAGCCCATGCAGCGCAGTTTCCCGTTAGCCAGGGAAGGTTTGAGGATGTTCGAGGCATCCATGGAGCCACCGCTGGTCGCACCGGCCCCAATAACCGTGTGAATTTCATCAATGAACATGATCGCGTGGGGCATTTCCTCAAGTTCTTTGATAACCCCCTTCAATCGTTCCTCGAAATCGCCGCGGTAGCGGGTTCCGGCCAAAAGTGACCCCATGTCGAGGGCATAAATGGTGGCTTCCTTCAACACATCGGGGACTTCGCCTTTGACAATGCGCCGGGCCAACCCTTCGGCAATGGCGGTTTTGCCAACGCCGGGGTCGCCCACGTAAAGCGGGTTATTTTTCGAGCGACGGCACAAGATCTGAATTGTCCGGTCAACCTCGGCATCGCGGCCAATCAGGGGATCAATACCGTCTTCCTGGGCTTTTTGGTTGAGGTTAACACAATAAGCCTCAAGCGCTTCATCGGCTGTCTTGACGATATCTTCTGCCGCCATGTCTTCATCGGCACCACTGACAGCCGCCGGGCGGTCCTTACCGGGCACCTTGGCGATACCGTGAGAGATGTAATTGACCGCATCGAGGCGCGACATGTCGTGGATTTGCAGGAAGTAGACGGCGTGAGACTCACGTTCGGAAAACAACGCCACCAGAATATTGGCCCCGGTGACTTCCTCGCGCCCTGAAGATTGCACATGAATAATCGCCCGCTGCACAACGCGCTGGAAACCGGCAGTCGGCTTGGGATCGGCCATGGGCGTATCGGTCGGCGAGTCGAGCTGGATTTCGGCCAGTTCGTCATTGATGAAATCGACTAAATTCTGACTCAATTGATCCAGATCGACACCACAGGCGCGCAGCACAGCAACGGCGTCCTGATCGTCGGTCAACGCCATCAGCAGATGTTCAAGGGTGGCATATTCATGGCGCCGTTCGGTTGCCATGGCTAGTGCCCGGTGCAGGGTTTGTTCCAGGTTTCTCGATAACATAAGGGTTAATCGTCTCCGTCTTTTTCGATGGTGCATTGTAACGGGTGGTCGTTTTGACGGGCCAGGTCCATCACTTGTGTAGCCTTGGTTTCCGCCAATTCATGGGTAAAAACCCCACAAACCCCGACACCGCGCTGATGCACATGCAGCATGATTCGGGTCGATTCTTCAGAGGATTTGCCAAAATATCGCTCTAGAACATGAACGACAAATTCCATGGGTGTATAATCGTCGTTCAACATCAGCACTTTATACATTGCCGGTTTTTTGGTTTTCGGGCGCGTTTTTGTTGCGATTCCGACTTCAAAGTCATCATCGCCTCGACCGTTTCCCGGAACACTTGCGCCGTATTGCTTACTCATGAAAATCCTTTGGCTCTCAACACAGAAAGGTCTGCTCACAACTTTCGTATTATATGTGATTTTTTAACCTGCGGAAAAGGGGCGAACGACATTTTCACTTGATATTGATCAACCGCCAATCCTGGGAAAATAATGTTAAGTTACTGTTTTATTTCGCGAATCTTTAAAAAATTGGGTTCATCTTCTGTTCAGGTACTACCCACTATCTTTAACAACGAATCGAAACCCAGTTGCCGCCGACCCCTTAAGCATATCGGCATTCCGGGATGGGAAAACAAATCAAGGATGGTATGTGCCGTGAATAAGATGAATTTCTTCACCGGGTTTTTCAGCAAACCCCTTCTTTTTGCCACACTAGGCACGTTGTTACTTGCTGGCGGCTGTGCCCAGATGCCCGGAGTGGCCAAGGAAGCAACGCCGTTTCACACCGGTCCACAGATGACGGCGGAAAATTTACCCGATTACGTCGTCGGTGAGAGTTTTATCTTTGACGACGGTCGCACCGACACTGTCATTGAGATTGATGGCGAAAAGATCACCTGGCGCGATGATCGCGGTATCATTCGCTGGATCCATCGCAATTTCCTGCTTCCCGATATTGCCTGGCAGAACCGCACCCGCCGCAGCAGTTCAACAACAACTGCTGATGCGAAAATGTTGTGGCCACTTCAAGTCGGCGCCAGTGGCCGCTTCGATTACAAACAATCTGTCGATGCCAATGACGCCTCAACACACAACGAATACAAACAAAGCTGGCAATGCCTTGTCGAGGGAACGCTATCGCTGGACGTACCCGCTGGCACCTTCAACGTCTTCAAGATCCCCTGCTACCGTTATCTGGACGGTACCAGCTTCTGGCGTCAGACCCGAACATTCTACTACGCCCCGGAGGTCGGTCATTACGTCAAACGGACCGACACCTACACCAGTCGTCCCAGCCGCCAGCGCGAACTGGTCAGTTATGGTTTCAATTCCACGGCTCTGCCGGGCAATGAACAGGCGATCCTGATTAATACAGTCCAGAAAGTTCTGAATGACAATGCCGATGGCATGGCAACGACCTGGAACAGACCCGACGGTTCCCTGAGCGCAACCCTGACGCCGCTCAGATCGTTTCAAGGTGCCAACGGGGTTGCCTGTCGAGAGTATCAGAGCACATACCAATTCAAAGACCGCAAACGGGTCAACTATCGCACCGTCTGCAAACAGGAAACGGGGCTCTGGCAACGGGTTCCCTAACATTTTTAAGGGCGGTAATACACGTTGGCCGAAAATATTTAACGTCGGCCTGAAAAGGAGAAACCAAGATGGACAATATCTTAAACAACTCAAATGACGACCAGAGAATCAATCCCGGACGGCGACACGCTTTGTCTAAGCTGGGTCTTACGTTCGCCGTTATTTATGCAACCCCTGTCTTGATGAAACTCAACCCTGCTGCTGCATCCGGCGGTGGAGACGGCGGTGAAGGTGGTGATGGCGGCGGTGGTGGCGGCGGCAGTGGCGGCGGCGGCGAAAGTGGCGACAGCGGCGGCGGCAGTGATACTGGTGGAAGTGGCGGCGGTGATAGTGCTGGCGGCGGTGGTAACGCCGGCGGAGCTTCCGGTGGCGGTGGTAACGCCGGCGGAGCTTCCGGTGGCGGTGGTAACGCCGCCAGTGCTTCCGGTGGTGGTGATACTGCCGATGGCGGAGCTGGTGGTGGCAGTGCTTCCGGTGGTGGTGATTCTGCCGATGCCGGAGCTGGTGGTGGCGGTGCTTCGGGTGGTGACGCTGATAGCGAAGCCGCTAATGCTGCCGATCAAGCACAAAGCGCAGCCGCTAATGCTGCCGATCAAGCACAGAGCGCAGCCGCTAATGCTGGTGCTGGAGCAACTGCCGGAACTGGAACGGCAACAGCCGGAACTGGAACGGGCGTTGCGGCTGCAGGCGCAGGCGCTGGTACCGGCGGAACAGGCACTGGCGGAGCAGGCGCTGGCGCCGGAGCAGGAACGGGTGGCATCGCAGGCGGCGTCTAGCCGCCTACGGCCTGGGGAAATCTCCCCGACCAGTCCTTTTTTTGTATAAAGTCGCACCGGCGTATAATCACGTCGGTGCGACTCTTTTTTTTGGGGGGGGGTAAACGTGTTAATCGCTTTTGATGATATGAAGCGCCCTGTCGCTATAAACGGCTGTGACGAGATGGCCCCGGCCATCTCGTCCATCCTGCACGGCTGGTCATTTCACAAGCTCAAGGGTTCGCAAAATCCCGCCCCAGCCATCACCATCAGCAAATCCAGCCACGGTTATAGCCGCCGTTCAGAATGGTTATCAGAGCCTGCCGTTTATCCCAACATTATCAATGCGGCATGTGACTTTCTGGTTGATGCCTTCAAGTGCGTCGTTGCCGATGATCCCTCTCTGTTGTGTCTACATACCGCTGCCGCTGATTTCGGTGATGGCTTATACTTGTTCCCCAGCACCTATAACGCCGGCAAAAGCACGCTGATGGCGCATCTGGCATCATTGGGCGTGAAAATATTCGCCGATGATGTTCTCTACATCACCAGTGACAATCTTGGCATGTCGCCAGGCATCCTGCCACGCCTCAGGCAGCCGCTGCCAGAAGACGGCGGCGAAACCTTCGATACCTTTGTACACGACAGGCGCGGGCCGGAAAGCAGCAGGTTTCTGTATCTGAAACTCCGACCCGGCGAACTGGCACCATACCGGGAAACCTCACCGATTAAAGGCATCGTCGAGCTTCACCGCGACCCACAAGCTCCTTTGGAAATGCTCCCCGCATCGACCGCAGATATCCTGAAAAGGACCATTTTGCAGAATTTTTCAGTACAGGTATCAGCCCTTGAGACCCTGGACCGCCTACATGACATCAGCGATGCTGCCAGACGATTCACTTTGCGCTACCCTGATGGCGCCACTGCGGCGCAGCACTTGATCAAAGAGTTCAAACCATGCCCATGAAACAACGCTATACCCGAAAGCCAGGGATTACAGAACGAGAGATTGATGATGTAATTTTTCTGGTCAATCCTGAAAACGAGGCGCTTTACCACCTGAATTCCATCGGCGCGGCCTTATGGCGGCTGCTGGAAGACGAAACAAGCGGCGAGGAAGCGGCGAACATCCTTTGTCTGGCTTTTCCTGACGCCGATTCCACGTCGGTGAAGACCGATATGGTCAAGCTGCTTTCCGAATTAGCCGATCATCAACTGATTACCCGCATTGAAGACTGATAATCGGTACGATCTTAATTAATTGTTATCCTGGCGTCGGTTAGGTAATGTTCTGGTCAATATTGAAAAAGAAAGCAGGAAAGCAGACTTGGGGACCATTAAGGGGAATTTTCGGAAGCTTTTGGCGGTCTGGTTATTTGCCGCAGTTTTCCTGCTCGCTCCGGTCCCTGTTCAGGCAAAGTACGCATCTTATGTAATTGACGCCGAAACCGGCACAGTGCTCCATCAAATCAACGCCGAGACCCGCAATTATCCTGCCTCGCTGACCAAGATGATGACCCTTTACATGGTCTTCGAAGCGCTGGAGGATGGTCGAATTCGGCTCGAACAAAACCTCAAAATATCAGCCCGCGCCGCCCGCCAGCCTTCGTCGAAACTGGGTCTTTCAAAGGATGACAGGATTACATACGAAGAGGCTATTCTGGCCATTGTCACCAAGTCGGCAAACGACGTCGCCACGGCCATCGGTGAAAATCTTGGCGGCACCGAACGCAAATTTGCCCTGTCGATGACATCCAAAGCCCGCGCCATCGGTATGGCACGCACGACATTCCGCAATGCCTCTGGGTTGCCCCATCGCGGCCAGCTTTCTACGGCCAAGGACATGGCGACGCTGGCGCTCAGGCTGTTCAAGGATTTTCCGCAGTATTACTATTATTTTTCGACCAAAACGTTTTCCCACAAGGGCCTTGTCCACAAAAACCACAACGGCTTGCTGAAAACATACAAGGGCACTGATGGCATCAAAACCGGATACATTCGGGCCTCCGGGTTTAATCTGGTCGCATCGGTTGAACGAAATGGCCAGCGCCTGATTGGTGTTGTTTTCGGTGGCCGCACATCCCGCGCCCGTGACAAGCACATGGCCAAGCTTCTCAACAAAAGCTACGACAAGCTTGATACCACCCACGCCGATATTGCGGCAAAGGCGAAAGTCTCGAAGAAAGAACGGGACAAGGTCCTTGCCAAGTTGCAATGGGGCATTCAGGTCGGTGCCTACAAAACCACGGAGCCCGCCTATAAAATTGCCCGTCTGGCCATTGAGAAGGCCCCCGACTTGCTATTTGACGGCCATATCCGGGTCGTGCCGCTGAATAAAGGTGTCCGCAAACCCATCTACCGGGCCCGTATTCTGGGCATCAGCAAACGTCAGGCCTACCGCGCCTGCAAGGTTCTCAAACGCCGCAATATCAATTGTATGGAATTGAGAATGAAACAACCCCTGCAACAACTGGCGTCGACTGGTTAGTCGAAGAGCGCTGGTTCCAGGCCGCTTTCGCGGAGCTGGTTTGTCAGCGTCACTTTCAAACTTTCCAGCCCTTCCGGCGTTGTCGACTCACAGCGGGCGACCAGCACCGCCTGGGTGTTCGATGCCCTGAGCAACCACCAGCCGTCATCGGATTGGACGCGCACACCGTCCATATCGTGGACGGTGATGCCGCTCATTGACTTCAGGCGTTCGGCAACTTCCTCGACAATTTTGAATTTTCGTTCTTCGGGACAATCGAATCGCAGCTCCGGGGTGTTGAGCATGTGCGGCATGGCGTCGAGCATGTCATCAAGGGTCTGATCGCTTGAGGCGACAATAGACATCAGGCGGACGGCCGCATAAAGCGCATCATCAAAGCCGTAATAGCGGTGCTTGAAGAATATATGGGCGCTCATCTCGCCAGCCAGCGGGGCGCCGATTTCCTGCATTTTCGCCTTGATCAGTGAATGGCCGGTTTTCCACATCAACGGATTGCCACCCATTGCCTTGATCTCGTCAAAAAAGACCTGGCTGGCCTTCACATCGATGATAATGGTTGCGCCGGGCAAGTCGCGCAAAACCTCACGTGCCAATACCACCATCATCTGGTCACCCCACAAAACCCGGCCCTGACTGTCGACAAGGCCGATGCGGTCGCCATCGCCATCAAAGGCAATGCCCATATCGCAGCTTTCGGCGATAACCGTATCTTTCAATTGTTGAAGATTAGCCTCGACCGTCGGGTCCGGGTGATGGGCCGGGAATGTGCCGTCGATTTTTTCATTGAGCAGAATATGGCGACCGGGAAGTCCCGCGACGAGACTGACCAGCGCCTCGCCAGCCGCCCCATTGCCGTTGTCCCAGGCAACACTCAGTTCCTTGTTACCGCTATAATCCTTTTGCAAGCGGGCGATATAATCATCGAATACAGCGCAGTCTTCGGCGGACCCTACGGCATTCAGAAAATCGCCCGCGGCGACCAGCTTGCCCAGATTCTGGATATCATTACCAAAGAAGGAGCCAGTCCCCAATGACATCTTGATGCCGTTATAATCGGGCGGATTATGGGAGCCGGTAATCATCATGCCGGCATCAGCCTCAAGCACGTGGGTGGCGAAATAAAGCATGGGGCTTGGGCCACGACCGACTTTCAGAACGCGCAAACCGGCGGCGCTTAAGCCTTCAACAGCGGCGGCGGCGAGTTCGGGTGAGGAAAGCCTGCCGTCATAGCCTATAGCAACGCAGGTGCCGCCATCCCGCGCAACGACGGTGCCAAAACCATGGGCAATAGCACGCACGTCTTCCGGGTTCAGGGTATCGCCGACAATCCCTCGAATGTCATATTCGCGCAGGATTGTCGGATCCAGTTGGCGTGCCTGGATCATCGCCTATTTCGATCCATTGGGACGGCCAAGGCAGTGATAATCAATGCCGACTGCGGCCATTTCATTGGGATTGTAAATGTTGCGAAGATCGACAAGGACGGGCTTGCTCAGCAATGCTTTTACACGCTCGAAGTCGAGCCCGCGAAAGGCGTTCCATTCGGTGATAATGACCAGGACGTCCGCGCCTTCCATGGTTGCGTATGACTCTTCGCACCAATCGACGCCGTCGAGCATTTGCCTGGCTTCATTCATGCCTTCAGGATCAAAAGCGCGGATTTTCGCCCCGGCTTTTTGCATGGCCGGAATAATGTCAAGGCTGGGTGAGTCACGCATGTCATCCGTATTTGGCTTGAAGGTCACCCCCAGAACCGCCACTGTCTTACCGGCAAGCGAACCGTCACAGGCAGCGATAACACGATCAGCCATCTGCTTCTTGCGCTTGTCATTGATATCAACGACGGTTTCAACAATCCTTAAAGGCGCACCGACATCTTTTGCCGTGTGGACCAGCGCCAGGGTATCCTTGGGAAAACACGAGCCACCATAACCTGGTCCGCTGTGCAGGAATTTGGAGCCGATCCGTCCGTCAAGGCCAATGCCCTTGGCGACATCTTGCACGTCGGCACCAAGCTTTTCGCAAAGATCGGAAATTTCATTAATGAAAGTAATTTTGGTCGCCAGAAACGTATTGGCCGCATACTTGATCAACTCGGCCGTCTGACGCTGAGTGAACAATATCGGTGTTTCGATCAAATAAAGCGGCCTGTAGAGGTTGCGCATGACTTCCTGGGCACGCTCGACTTCGGTGCCGATAACGACCCTGTCGGGGCGCATGAAATCGTTGATCGCCGATCCTTCACGCAGGAACTCGGGGTTCGAGACAACATCGAAATCCGCATCTGGGCGAGCCTCAACAATAACCTTTGAAACTTCGTCTCCAGTACCGACAGGAACCGTCGATTTATTGACGACCACCGCGTAACCATCGATGGCTTCTGCAATTTCACGGGCCGCGCCGTACACATAGGATAAATCTGCATGACCACCACCGGGTTCTGTCGGTGTGCCGACACAAATAAAGACCACATCAGCGCCACGAACGGCCTGTTTCAGGTCGGTGGTAAAGTTCAAGCGCCCGGCTTTGACGTTACTGGCAACCAGATCGTCCAGTCCCGGCTCGAAGATCGGCATGATACCCTCGCCCAACCGGTCAATCTTGCCCTGGTCCTTGTCGACGCAAACCACATCGACGCCGAATTCTGAAAAACAGGCACCTGAAACAAGGCCGACATAGCCGGTGCCAATCATCGCAATGCGCATTTAGTATCCCCTATCATAAAAGGACGACACGTACTTTTTTAGCATCTGGGTCATCCCTTCTTTGAGATCATCGCGGGCCAGGGCGAAAGCGACATTGGCTTCCATAAAGCCGAGTTTATCACCGCAATCAAAACGCTCTCCCTTGAAACGAAGACCATGGAAAGGAATGCTGTCGATGGTTTTGGCCAGGGCGTCGGTCAGTTGAATTTCACCCCCTGCCCCTTGCTCCTGTCGCTCCAGGTGTTCAAAAACTTCCGGTTGCAGGATATAGCGGCCGATGATGCAAAGATTGGACGGCGCTTTATCGGGTTCAGGTTTTTCAACCAGGCCCCTGGCGCGGGCCAGCCGGCCATCGTCTTCCACAACATCCAGAATACCATAGCGAGCGGTATGTTCAGGGGGTACTTCAATGCTGGCGACGACATTGCCGCCGGTGTCATTATAAACATCCATCATTTGTTTCAGGCAACCCGGGTCGGCCTTAATCAGATCGTCAGCCAGTAGCACCGCAAACGGCTCATCCGCAATAAAGTGACGGGCACACCAGACGGCGTGGCCAAGCCCAAGCGGGCGCTGCTGGCGGGTCGATGAAATCTGCCCCGGCCTGGACATCACGTCCTGCACCTGTGACAGCGCTTCGGTCTTGCCGTGCAATTTAAGAATTTCTTCAAGCTCGAAGCTATGATCAAAGTGATCGAGCAAAACCGCCTTGCCACGGCCAGTGACGAAGATGATTTCCTCGATTCCGGCGTCACGTGCCTCTTCGACCGCGTACTGGATCAACGGCTTGTCGACGACCGGCAGCATTTCCTTTGGCATGGCCTTGGTCGCAGGCAAAAACCGCGTACCCAGACCGGCGACGGGAAAGACCGCTTTTCTTACAGGCTTGACCATAAAAGAATTCCTCGGAACACTAAGAATCACTAACACGAGCGAATGCGCGGCCTTTGTGCCACACCAATAAGGCCGCTGCAACCTTGCGCATCCATCAGGAAAGCAACACGTCCTTTGCACGGTTGATTTTTGCGGCCAAATAGGTGGACCCGCCATGATCTGGATGAAGCCCTGCAATCAGCCTGTGATAAGCCTCTTTTATCTGCTCATCGCTTGCCTCTTCGGATAAACCGAGAATCTCAAAGGCCTCGCTGCGATCCATTTCGTCCTTGAAAGACTTATTCGACGCGGTTTTTTTCTCTGCCCCGATCCGCCAATTCGGATAATAGCGATCCAGATAGGCTTCAAGAATTTGCGCCGACTGTTCATCCTCACTCCAGCAAACCTTAAGCAAGCCGACAACCGCGTGTTGACCTACCTCGCTTAAAAGCCGCCCCTTATGGTGGCCCTCCAGAATTTCACCATCCATGGTGCCGCTGGCATGGTCGAGGTTCATACGCAGGAAACGGGTTTCGACTTCCGATGCACCTGATTGCTGTGCCCCTGCGGTCATGCGGGAAAAGTTCTTGAACATTGTCGCCGCCGAGCGAAAACGCATTATCCAGCCGAGCAACACCGGCAGGGTAATGAAGGCCCAGGCAAGACGCCCGGTCAGGGCAAGGAAAAGGCCAATTACAATGATAAGTCCCAGCGACAGCCATTTCAGAACCTTGACCAGCGTCTTCGGATCGGCGCTCACATACCAACGCATGGACAGAAGCAAACCTGTCAGCAACGCAATACCGAGAATAAAATATGGCAGCACCTCTATTTACCCTTCATCATGTTGGCCAGCTTCAGAACTTCACCGCCGCGCTTGCTCCCTAGATCTTCAAGAGCCGGGCGGCCACCGGCAGCGAAGACGGCGACGGCGCTCAGTAAGTCACGCAACACATGGGCGCTTGTGGCATCAAAGCGGCAACAGGCCCCGCCGGTCAATTTGGCGATCTGCCCGAAAGCAAACGTGGCAACCGGGTCATCGCCTTCCTGGAACATAAAAACCGGAAGCCCGAGAATGCCCAGTTCGCCCGCCAAAGCACCCAGTTTATCGACATCTTCCTCGACGCAGTCACCAATAAATACCAGGGCGTTTACTTTTTCCTTTTTGGTTTCATTGATCGCGTGGTTCAGCAATTTTCGAATCTGGGTTTCCCCGGCCAGGCAAAAAACCGTGCTCATCAATCTTAGCAGTTTGTCGCCATCACCAAGCCAGTTCGATGCTTTAAACTCGCCGAACCCCCGATAATAAGCCAATTGCAGATCAAGACCCCCGAGGGCCGCCGTTTCGCTAAACATCTCGCCCTGAATTTGCGCCGCCCGGTCCCACATGGGTTGCCGACTGGCCGTTGCGTCCATGCCAAAAATCAGGCGCCCCCGCTTGCCAGGCGTTTTTGGTGGTCGGGTGCGCGCGACCTTTTCCAGAAACGCCTCGACATCGCCGGGCGATGATTTCTTGCTGGGAAGGTTACCGTCGTTATCAGCCATGCCGCTCCTCTAGTATGAAGATAAAGAAATTACAGTCTTGACGCCTACAAGTCATTGACTTCTTGGAATGATTTGTTACATATTGCGCGCGTGTTACATTTGTTTGGCTGCCTAAACAACCGGTACGCCGATTAACTTGGTTACCTCCTGACAGTGTTAACGCTAAATCGATCGTGATTTCACATGGTGTGAAACGCAAAAAAATATCTACCTGTTAGAGGATACTGACAATGACTACCGGTACTGTAAAATGGTTTAACCCGACCAAGGGTTATGGCTTTATCGAACCCGAAGACGGTTCCAGCGACGCTTTTGTTCATATTTCGGCCGTCGAACGCGCCGGACTGAGCTCGCTCAACGAAGGGCAGAAGGTTTCTTATGAACTTCAGCCTGGACAGAACGGCAAATCTTCCGCCGAGAACCTGTCGATCGTCGAATAGTTCTGTAAAGCGCCCGCTTCTGACATAGGTCAGTGGCGGGCACTTCGCATCCAAGTTTAAGACCCAAGACCTGCGACACTAAAAAACGACACGAAGAAAGTAGGCTGACCGTCAATGGTCATTTCTTCGACCTCTCATTTTTCAGCAGATGGTATCCGGCGCGACTTGCCTCGCAGCCTTTGGCCGTTTCTGCTTATCCAATTTCACCAATATTTAACATTCGCTCCCTATCATGGCGCTCAAAGCGCCGGTTACAGGAGCACTTGAAGACACTAAGGAAATACCAATGAATAAAGAACAAAACTTTCTGGTCAGATATGGCCTGCATAATTTCGTCACCTGCGAGCGCGCACGCGGCAGGCACGTCTTTTTTATCAAAGGCAGGGAAGATCAAAGCATGATCTGTCACGCCACATATTTGATTAAAGACGGCTTTGGCGAGACCACCCCTATCGAAATCATCTAGCCCGGCAACCCAATAGCGTCAATCAGGCCGCGCACTTCCTGACGCGCCGACAGGTGCGACATATTCAGGCTTTCAGGCCCCAGAACGTCAATGATATCCATCATGGTAAGGCCAGCCAGAAACAATTCACGGTAGATCACCCGCTCGCCGAACCCGGCAACCTGCCTGAAGCCGACCCGCGCCGACAATTCACCAAGCAGACGCTCGACCTCGCGCTTGTTGCGGGCGTCCACATGGCTTAAGCGGTTGCGCATGACAATCCAGTCGGTAGACCCGCCATCACGCTGGGCCCGGCGCATCTTCTGTTGCCAGACCATTTCGGAATAATGGCTGGGGTTCTGGATTTTCAGGCTGACCGGGTCGACCCGGGCCAGCACATCCAGATCGATAAAACTGTCGTTCAGGGGGGTGATCAGGGTATCGGCAAAGGAATGGCCGAGCCGGGTCAAAATGCTGTCCGCACCGGGGGTATCGATAACGATCACGTCATGGCTTTGCGAAAGGTCGCCAATGGTTTCATCCAGGCGTTTCTCGTCATCGATTTCCGCAGCGTCGCGATTGAGTTCTGCGCTGTGCTTAATGACCCTGAATTCCGGCATCGGCAATGCCATGCCTTTGTCATCTATAAAACGCTGACGATTGCCAAGGTAGTTGGTCAGGGTTCCCTGACGGGCGTCCAGATCAATGGCGGCAACCCGGCGTTCATCGCGCAGCAGCCCGATGACCAGATGCATGGCCGTCGTCGACTTGCCGCTGCCGCCCTTTTCATTACCCGTAACGATGACGTGTGCGCGTTTGGATGTCATATGGATGTCATGGCCCCTGCCGAATCACCTAGGAATGCTGAAATTTTAGTCCCGCATTCAGGTACTGGCAAACGCTGTGGAGGTATTACTGGTGGATAACACCCCCAGGATGGAAAGCGTTGAAGACGAAGGCGAAGGTGATGTCGTGGGCAACGTCCCGCCATTGATCACCCTGGCGCTGGCGCACGACGATATTGCCGACATCCCGGCCGTTGGCGATAACATTACTGTCCAGTGCCGAATTCTGGCCGACCTGCCAACTGATTTCCAGGCCACCCCCGGCATTGATCACACCGGCCTTGCTCAGCAATGGCAGACTCCATGCCTCGCCATTTACAACGATGACCCGAACCATGGCATCGATTCCTTCAGGCAATTCACCGCGGAAGAAACCGTAAGGCACATCCCGGCTGTCATAACCGACATAAGGATTGGCCCCGTAATGGCGCATGTTAGGGGCACCCGGAATCAGCACTTTGCCGTAAGGTGCGCGCTTCATGAAACGCTCGAAGGATTCCAGCCGCGAAGGTATCACCTTCAGGGTCTTGCCGGTCATCGAACCGACAATCGCTTCTCCAAGAAACTGCTGCCACCATGATTCCGTTTGCCGGTCATACATCACCAGATCGCTGTTGCGCAGCTTGCCGGTGGTGCCGAAATCGAGAATCACGCCGTCCAGCTGACGCTCAAAAACGATGGAAGAATTACAAAGCGGGCAATAGGTCACCGTCACCGGCACGCCGCCAATGCTGTCATTGACGATTTCATGCCACATCATAATACGCAGGGGATAGGCCCGGGCCTCACCATTGACGTGCAAGGCGATGACCGGTTCTTGCGGCCCCAGATCATCAATTTCGGATACTGGCAGGAAAGAAGGCTGATCAATGGACGGAATACCGTCCTTGGCCGGACCACCGGAAAAAATTTCACTCAAGTCGATACTGGTCTTGCTGAAATCTGTTTTTGACCAATCCATATCCCAGCTTTCAGGATAGGATGCTGCCCAGGCCCTGACGTCCGCCAGGCCGAGAAAAACAAAAGCAGCGAGAATATAAATGGGTATACGGTTTTTATTCATCAAATAAAGGTGCTCTCACCGCAACTTTAAGGCAATTCAAACGATCATCACGTTACGGTGAGCCATTCTCTTGACCGGGCAATAGGCAAAGGTCACACTCCGCCCGGGAAAGATAACAGGGATTGAAACAGACTATGGGCGAACGTGTTGATTGCGCCGTTATCGGCGCCGGTGTTGTCGGACTTGCCATTGCCCGAAAGTTGGCCATACAGGGCCGCGAGGTCATCGTGCTTGAGCGCGAAGACGCCATCGGCACAATCACCAGTGCGCGCAACAGCGAGGTCATCCACGCCGGTCTCTATTACCCCGAAGGCAGCCTGAAAGCCCGCCTGTGCGTCGCCGGCAGAGCCTTGCTTTATGACTACCTGCAAGAGCGCGCCATCAAGCACCAGCGGTGTGGCAAACTGATCGTCGCCACCACAGAGGAAGAATCCGAAGCGCTGGAGGATATTCTCGAAAAAGCCCGCATAAACGGCGTCGATGATATGACAAGGATCAACGCCGCGGATGCCCGTGCTATGGAGCCGGAATTAACCTGCCACGGCGCCTTGTTTTCACCGTCGACCGGTATTTTCGATTCCCATTCCTATATGCTGAATTTGCAAGGCGACGCGGAAAATCACGGAGCCAGCTTCGCTTTTTTGAGCACCGTTGCCGGTGGGCAAATCAAGGACGGGGCGGTTTCTCTCGATGTTTCGGGAGCCGATGGAACGATGACACTTGATTGCAGTACCGTTATCAATGCTGCCGGTCTTGGGGCCCAGAAGATCGCTTCATCAATCGACGGTTTCCCCCTCCAAAAGGTACCGCCCCTGCACTATGCCAAGGGCAATTATTTCACTCTTAACGGTAAAGCCCCCTTTAAACACCTGATTTATCCGCTGCCCGGCAAGGCCAGCCTTGGCACCCATTACACCCGCGACCTTGGCGGTCAGGGTCGTTTTGGTCCCGACGTTCAATGGATTGATGATATCGACTATAACGTCGACCCGGACCGGGCCGAAAGTTTCTACGCCGCCATCCGTCGCTATTGGCCGGGGCTTGCCGATGGCACCCTCAACCCCGCCTACAGTGGTATTCGCCCCAAGATACAGGCGCCGGGCGAGCCAACCGCCGATTTCATCATTCAGGATACCGGGGTACATGGCGTCAGAGGCTTAATCAACCTGTTCGGAATTGAATCACCGGGGCTGACGTCATCCCTGGCAATTGCCGATGAGGTCGCCAGCAGACTTTGATCAGCAGCCACACGATGTGGTAAAACTGATTCTCTAATTCGCCCTTTAGGATAAACCGCATGACCCGGCCCGGGACTTTACGCGCATCAGTATTACTGTTTCTTCTTACGGTCCTGACCATGGCCGCCTTCCCTGCGGCTGCGCAAACAACCATTCAGGGTCGAACAACGGAAGAAGACGTTCAGATTCAACGCCAGGAAACAGGCGTGCTGCTTGATTTCCGTGAGCAGATTCGCGAACTGGTGCAAAAGATCTCTGCCTACGCCCGCAGCCAGCGCCCAAACTTCGTCGTCATCACCAAGGGAAGCCCGGAGCTTTTGAAAAAAATTGACGATATCGACGAGACCAAAACCTTCCCGGCCCGCGCCTATATGCGCTCTATCGATGGCATTATGATTGATGGCCTTTTTTACGGCGAGAAGACCGTCGGCATCCCGACCCCACCTGAGCAGCTTGAGAAGAAACTTCAACTGGTGCGTATGGCCAAGAAGAACCGCCTCAACGTCATGGTTATCGATTATGTGGAAAATGCCGAACAGGCCGATCAATCCTATGCCTTTAACGAGGAACTCGACCTGACCCCCTTCGCCGCCGGGGCCATGGGCGAGGAATTGAATTCAATTCCGAAATTTCGCGAATATCCATACCAGGAGAATCCGAAAAGCATTGTTTCGATGACCGATGCGAAGAATTTTCTCTATCTGGGCGACACCTCGGGCTTTGGTCGTCAGGACGAATTTTCCCTTAAAATACACGACACCAATTACGACATCATCGCCGTCAACATCATGCACGGCCGTACCCCGCTTTCCAGACAGGCGGTGGAAACCCTGAAATACAAGAAACTGGGCTCCAAGCGGCTGGTTCTTGCCCACGTCGATATCGGCTCGGCGGCGGCCTACGATTACTATTGGCAGGACGGATGGCGCGAAGGATCACCAAGCTGGATCGCCGCGCCGCTTAGGGATAATCCGGATCGTTATTACGTCCAGTACTGGCGGCAGGAATGGCAGAACCTGCTGTTCGGTGACACCAATTCCTACATCTATGGCCTCATCTACCAGGGCTTCGACGGCGTCATCCTGACCGGGCTTGATGTCTACAAGTACTTCCTTGGCGGTGATAGTGGTGAGGGCGAGCAGTAAGGATCAAGATCGGCGCTTGAGATCACGGTAAAAATTCTCGTGACTGCCAAGAGCCAATAGCTTGATGTTTCCTTCTGCCTCGTGAAGTTCATATGCAAGCAATGTTAGCCGCTTGTTGATATTGAATTTAAATACCCGCACCCCTGCCAGATCACCTGTCTTAACCTCACCCACAGACGGGTCAGCCGCTATCGCCCGCACCGCATCGTCCAGTTCTTGCTTCTGTTG
>JACNJU010000174.1 GCA_014382375.1 Rhodospirillaceae bacterium | reverse complement strand
TCGGTAGAATTGGTCGGGGAGACAAGATTCGAACTTGCGACCCTCTGCTCCCAAAGCAGATGCGCTACCAGGCTGCGCTACTCCCCGAGCCGCAGGAAACCTATGGTTTCCCCTCGAAATAAGCAAGCGGAGAAAATCACGAAAACAGAACATAACAGATGCTTGTTATTCAACTGACTGCGTTGCCTGAATAGCTGAACGAATGGTGTTCAACAGGTCGTCATTGGAGGTCTGTGATTTAACCAGTATGGCATGAACGTTTTTTGCAACATCCGCCGACATTTCCTTGACCGAGAAGACAATCACCGGCGTCGAGCCATGACCTGTTTTGTTCAGCAGGGGCAAGAGATCTTCGCCCGCACCATCAGGCAATAGCAGATCTAAAATTACCAGATCGAAGGTCTCGTTTTGCAGTAACGTTTTCGCCTGGGCAATGGTTTCCGCCATCACGATAGTCGCTGCATCGGCGACAAGAGCCGCCACAACCTTCAAAATATCCTCGTCGTCCTCCACATGAAGGACTCTGGGTTTTTCGTTGGAATGGCGTGTCAGGGCATGATTCAGCCGATCAATCAGATCAGTCGGCTCAATGGGTTTTTCAATCCAGTCGATCACGCCAATAGCATCACCATTTATTTCTTTTTCGCCCTCTCTGGCCGCGGCGGAAACAACAATAATCGGAAGATTTTGCGTCTTCGGATTATCCCTCAATTCACGAATCAGGCCAATTCCATCCTGGTCCGGAAGATCCAGATCAAGGGTCATGGCGTCATACTGATTTTCATCCAGCAGTTTTTTTGCTTCTGCTGCTGATCCCGCCACGCTGGTCCGATACCCGGCACTCTGGAGCATTGCGGCAAGGATCACCGCGATGTCGGCCTCATCTTCACAGATCAGAATACGGTGTTTTTCACCGTCATTCCGTACGGGTTGGGCAATCCTTGTTTCCGTTAATTCTTTTAGTTCGGGCAGTTCAAAGAAAAAAGTCGTGCCCTTGCCTTCGACAGAATCGAATCCGATGGTACCGCCATGATCTTCGATGATCGCCTTGGAAATACTGAGGCCCAGGCCGGTGCCGGATTTTTGTCTGGTATCGGATGAGTCGGCTTGGGAAAATCGACTAAAAATACGACGACGGAAGTTTTCCGGAATGCCAGGCCCTTTATCTGAGACGGTGACGCGAATGATGTCACCTTTTCGAGTGACAGATATCTCTACGCTGCCTTGCGCCGGAGAGAATTTAACCGCATTGGACATCAAATTCGACATGACCTGCATCAGGCGGTCTACATCGCCATGTACAAAAGCTTCCTCATCCATCCCGGTGAGAACGAAGGTCACGCCATGTTGGGCCCCATACCCCTGATTGGCCTCTATGGCGCTTTTGGCCAGTGCGGTGGCGTCCATGGGCTTCATGTTGAAATGCATTTCCCCGGATTGAATTTTCTCCATATCCAGGATGTCGTTGATCAGAAGGACCAGGCGCTCACTGTTGTTATAGGCGATGTCGAGCATGGATTTGAGTTTATCAGGAAGATCACCAATGGCCCCGGCTCTGATGAGACCCAGCGCCCCCTTGATGGATGTCAACGGGGTCCGAAGTTCGTGAGAGACCGTCGAAACGAACTCGGACTTCGCCTTCTCCACAATTTTGCGTTCGCTAACATCACGAACGATGGCAACGAAGCGGGCCTCTTCATCCGGCGGCGCAATATATTGCAGAAAGATTTCAACCGGAATCAAATCACCGTTTCGGTGCTGATGAACGGTTTCAAAAGTAACGGATTGCTGCGGTCCCTCGATCAGGGGCTGTACTATTTCGCGAAAGCCCTGTTCATCGAAATCCGGCTTGATATCGAAAGGCCTCATGCCGAAAAGTTCATCCTCGGTATAGCCCACCTGATCCATGCCCCCCTGATTGACGTAAAAGAATCTCAGGGTATCGGGCCGGAACATGAAGATGCAATCGTGGGTGCGGTCGAGGGTCGTCTTGAACTGACTGATTTCCTCCTCCACCTCTTTTCGCTCGGTAATGTCGGTGCGCACAGCGACGTACTGAAACGGCCTTCCCTTCTCGTTCAGGAAGGGGACGATGGTCGCCTTGACCCAGTAATTTCCGCCATCCTTCTTCCTGTTCTTGATCTCGCCATGCCAGGGTTTCCCGCTGGAGATGGTCTGCCACAGGTCTTCGTAAAATTCGAGGGTGTGATCCCCGGATTTCAGGATGCGGTGGTTTTGGCCAATCAGTTCTTCACGGGAAAACCCGCTGATGTCACAGAACTTGTCGTTGACCTGGGTGATGTTGCCTTTGATGTCGGCGATGCTGACGATGGCGTGTTCATCAAGGGCGAGCTTTAATTGGCTGATTTCCTCCTCCGCCTCTTTTCGCTCGGTGATGTCGGTGCGCACAGCGACGTACTGAAATGGCCTTCCCTTCTCGTTCAGGAAGGGAACGATGGTCGCCTTGACCCAGTAATTTCCGCCATCCTTCTTCCTGTTCTTGATCT
>JACNJU010000079.1 GCA_014382375.1 Rhodospirillaceae bacterium | reverse complement strand
GGGGCGGGCAGAAAGTTCATCAAACCATCTTTTAACAGCCGGAAAGTCATTCAAGTCAATCTCCTGCCATTCATGTCGTGCGACCCATGGGTAGGTGGCGATATCGGCGATGGAATAGGTTTCCCCGGCAAGATAGGGGCTCGCATCCAAACGCCGATCAAGGACCCCGTACAACCGCCTGGCTTCGTCATAATAGCGCTTCTTTGCGTAAGGCACATCCTCTTTGGCAAAACGGACAAAATGATGAACCTGGCCGAACATCGGCCCGATACCGCCCATTTGCAACATCACCCATTGCATCACCTGATAGCGCGCCCGGGTCTCGCTCGGCAGCAACGGGCTTTTATACTTTTCAGCCAGATACATCATGATGGCGGCAGATTCAAAAACAGTGATCGGTGCGCCATCCGGTCCGTCGCTGTCAACAAGTGCGGGGATTTTGGCATTCGGATTGATCGCGACGAATTCAGCGGAATGTTGATCACCCTTGGTGATGTCAATGGCGTGGACAGTGTAATCAAGGGCCAGTTCTTCGAGCATAATGGATACCTTGCGACCGTTTGGCGTTGACCAGGTATAAAGGTCGATCATTGGAAGTCATGCCTTTCATTTCTTTATAAATTATCTCCCCACAATATCCACTTATGGACGCCGGAAGGCAAATTGTGTAACAATTCATGCCATAAAAAGACTTGAGCCAAAAACAATTCCGGCTCGCAGGGAGAAGGTTTCTTTGATGGTTTTACTAAAACGTTTAACGCTTGGCGCCCTTTTTTCGGCCACCTTGCTGGTTGTCGGTGGTGGGACACTGCTGGCCGATGGAGACAAACCATTGGAAGATGGTGACCAGAAGAAGATCAGTGACCCCCTGGAAGGCCTTAACCGGGTGACATCGGGTTTCAACCGGATTTTTCGTAAAGTTGTCGCTGATCCGCTGATCACCACCTATAAGGCCGTTACCCCCGACCCGGTCGAGAAGGGCATTTCCAATTTTGCCAGCAACCTGACCGAACCTGTGACAGCCGCAAGCTCGCTGCTTCAGGGCGACACCGACAACGCATCAAAAGCAATGGGGCGTTTTGTCGTTAACACCACCGCCGGCATGGGCGGTATCAGCGACACCGCAAGCGATCTCAATATAAAGGAAACACAGGAAGACCTGGGCCAGGCTGCAGGCGCCGCTGGCGTTGAAGGTGGCGCCCACATCGTCCTGCCGATCCTGGGGCCGACAAATATGCGCGATGTCACCGGCGATGTCCTGACAACCCTGATAAACCCCCTCCATACCGCGACGACAGCGGCCAATGCGGGAACCAGTTACGCCGAAAACAAGGATGAGATCGAGTCGCTGACCAAAGACTCCATCGACCCATATGTGGTTGAACGCAATGCCTACGAGCAAAATCGCGTTTACAAGATCAATAACGGAGAAACCCGGTTTATCGAAATCCCCGATTTTGACGACGAAGACAGCGATACTGCCAGTCAGTAGGTGGTGATTTATTGGGTGGTCAGCAGCCGTTCCAGCAGATCAAGCCTGTCCTGGCCCCAAAAGGGCTCACCACCCACGATATAAAATGGCGAGCCGTAGACGCCTGCGTCAATACCGCGCTGTGAGTTTTCTTCCAGCACGCGCTCACCGGCTTCGGTGATCGATTCCTCATACAGCGCCTTGCCGTCAAAACCGTTTTCATTTGCGATGGCGATCAGGGTGTCCGGGTCGGTGATGTCGCGTTCTTCCTGCCAGACAGCGCGCAGGAAAGCCCCTGACAAATCGGCGATGTCGCCGCCATGCTGTTTGGCAAGGCCTGCAATTTTCGCCGACGGGCCGTCATCAACAGGGAAATGGGCCGGCTCAATGTTGATCTCAATGCCAAGATAAGCGGGCCAGCGTTTCAGCTCCCACATGCGGTATTCCTGGCGCTGCGGGGCGCGTTTGCCCAGCGGCAGACCCCCGGAAACGGGAAATATCTTGGCCAGTGTCAAAGGAACGAAGTCGATTTCAGCATCATGTTTTGCCGCTATATCGCGCAGGCGCTGGTGTCCCAAAAATGTCCACGGCGAGACATGACTATAATAATAATCAATCTTCATTTCAGTTTATCCTTGAGCATCTGGTTGACCATCGGCGGGTTGGCTTTTCCCCCCGTCGCCTTCATCACCTGACCGACAAACCAGCCGGCGATTTTCTCGTTACCTGATTTATACTGTTCGACCTGTTCAGGACTGTTCGCAATCACCTCGTCAACTGCCGTCTCGATGGCACCCGTATCGGTGATCTGCTTCAGGCCCTTTTCCTCGACAATTGCCTCCGCTTCCTTGCCCTCGGCAACCATGATCTCGAAAACATCCTTGGCGATACGGCCTGAAATGGTGTCGTCCTTGAGCAGGTCCAGAAGTTTGCTTAAACTTTTCGCCGAAACCGGGCTTTCGGATATGCCGACGCCCTTTTCCTTTAGCACGGCAAAAAGATTGGAGATCACCCAGTTGGCGGCCAGTTTGGGATCGTGTCCGGCGGCGACTTCTTCGTAATACTGTGCGGTATCACGTTCGGCGACCAGCACGCCGGCATCGTAAGCCGACAGCCCGAAGGCTCCCATGTAACGGGCTTTGCGCTCGTCTGGCAGTTCGGGCAGTGTCGCCTTGATGTTATCGACATACTCTTGCGTCAGTTCCAGCGGCAGCAGATCGGGATCAGGGAAATAACGGTAATCGTGGGCGTGCTCCTTGGATCGCATGGGGCGTGTTTCGCCATTGACCGAATCAAACAGCCGGGTTTCCTGGATCACATCACCACCATCTTCGTAGACATCGATTTGGCGACGGGCTTCAATTTCGACGGCCTGCATGGCGAAGCGAACGGAATTGACGTTCTTGACTTCGGCCCGGTTGCGAAGCTCTATCTCGCCGACTTTGCGAACAGATACATTGACGTCGCAACGCATGGAGCCTTCATCCATATTACCATCGCAGGTACCCAGGTAGCGCAGGATCGAGCGCAGTTTACGCAAGTAAGCACCCACGTCTTCGGGGCTTTTCAGGTCAGGCCGCGAGACGATTTCCATCAGTCCCGTGCCCGAACGGTTGAGATCAATAAACGAGCGCTTGGGATCCTGATCGTGCATGGATTTTCCGGCGTCCTGCTCCATATGCAGGCGCTCGATACCAACCTCGCGGGTGCTGCCGTCATCAAGATCAAGGATCACCGTGCCCTCGCCGACGATCGGGTGATAGAGCTGCGAGATCTGATAGCCCTGGGGCAAATCCGCATAGAAATAGTTCTTGCGATCAAACACCGAAACCAGATTGATTTCCGCCTTCAGGCCAAGGCCGGTGCGGACCGCCTGTTCGATGCAGTGTTCGTTGATCACCGGCAACATGCCGGGCATGGCGGCATCAACCAGCGATACATGGGTGTTGGGTTCGGCCCCGAACGAAGTGGCGGAGCCTGAAAACAGCTTGGAATTGGAAATAATCTGGGCATGAACCTCAAGCCCGATGACCACTTCCCAATCGCCGGTGTCGCCTTCAAGGATGTAGGTCATGCCGGCCTCCCGTCAAATCCGGCGGCAGCTTCCAGAACGTCGGCGGCCTTAAGCAGGGTTTCCTCGTCAAACGGCTTGCCGATCAGTTGCAGACCCAGCGGCAAGCCCTGGTGGCTCAAGCCCGTCGGCACGGAAATGCCGGGCATACCGGCAAGACTGGCCGGGACCGTGAAGACGTCATTCAGATACATGGCGACGGGGTCATCCATTTTCTCAGCAATGGCGAAAGCGGCGGACGGTGCGGTCGGGGTCAACAAGACATCGACGCTTTCGTAAGCCTTCTTGAAATCGTTTGAGATCAGCCTGCGCACCCTTTGCGCCTTTCGGTAGTAGGCATCATAAAAACCGGCCGACAGGACGTAAGCCCCGATCAGCACCCGGCGCTGCACCTCGTCGCCGAAGCCTTCGGCCCGGGTGTTGGCGTACATTTCATCCAGACTGTCACCGTCGACGCGCAGTCCGTAGCGAACCCCGTCATAGCGGGCTAGGTTGGCGGAAGCCTCGGCAGGGGCAATGATGTAATAGGTCGGCAACGCATGTTCGGTGTTGGGCAGCGACACGTCGATGATTTCGGCACCGCCGTCCTTCATCATGTCGATGCCCTCGGACCACAGTTTATCAATTTCCGGGTCCATACCGTCCATGCGGTATTCTTTGGGAATGCCCACCCTCAAGCCCTTGATGTCGCCATTGAGGGCGGCTTCAAAATCGGGAACCTCGACAGGCGCGGAAGTCGAATCCTTGGGGTCGTGACCGGCCATGGCACCGAGCATGATTGCGGCGTCACGGACACTTCGAGTCATCGGACCGGCCTGATCAAGGCTTGATGCGAAGGCGACGATGCCCCAGCGCGAGCAACGCCCGTAGGTCGGCTTGAGGCCGACAATACCGCTAAAAGATGCGGGCTGGCGGATCGATCCACCGGTATCGGTACCGGTGGCAGCGAGGGCCAAACGACCGGCAACGGCGGCAGCCGAACCACCGGACGATCCGCCCGGCACCAGGTCTTTGCCGTCTTTGCCTTTCCAGGGATTGATAACGTTGCCGTAATAGCTGGTGATATTGGCCGAGCCCATGGCGAATTCGTCCATGTTGGTCTTGCCCAGCATCACCGAGCCGGCAGCCCGAAGATTGCCCGATACGGTCGATTCATAAGGCGGGGTAAAGCCATCGAGAATATGAGAGCCAGCCGTGGTCAGCACCCCTTCGGTGCAAAACAAATCCTTGATGGCGACAGGGATGCCATCCATAGCCCCGACGGCGGCGCCAGCTTTGCGGCGACCATCGGACTCGCCAGCGCGTTCAAGGGCGATGTCAGGGGTTTCGGTAATAAAGGCGTTCAGGCCCCGCGCATCTTCCATGGCCACAATGTGGGCTTCGGTCAGTTCGACGGCCGTGAAGTCGCCGCCGTTTAAGCCGTCGCGGGCCGCCGATATGGTCAGGTCGGTGAGTTTTGTCATGTCCGGCCCCTACTCGACAACTTTGGGAACAGCGTAGAAGCCATCTTCGACTTCGGGGGCGTTGGCCAGAACCTTGTCACGACAGTCTCCATCGCTGACCACATCCGTGCGCAACGGCAAGGTCACATCGACAACACTGGCCAGCGGCTCAACCCCTTCGGTATCGACAGCGTTGAGTTGTTCGACCCAGCTTAGGATGGCCGAAAGCTCCCCGGCCAAATGGTAAAGCTTGTCATCCCCGACCTTGATTCGGGCCAGATTGGCGATGTTTTTAACGGTTTCATTATCCAGCGACATGGCAGCGCTCTAACCCAAGTTTAAATGATCTGATAAGCGGCGCGGAAGGTAACACCCGCCCCGCCCCGGCGCAAGCAGGCATAGGCATAGAAAATGACCGGCCAACACGGTTGAGCGTGTCCCTCAATGAAAAGAAGAAATCAATTGCCCCCGTCAACAAGCTCTTCTGACAATTTCTTCCACACCGTGGCTGCCCATGCGTCGGGAGCTATTTCAACGGCGGCCCTCAAGGCCTCGGCGACGGAACTGACCGCTCTTTCCTTCGTCTTGGGTGTGCGTCCCTGCTCTTTGATGGAAACCCCTGCGTAAACGATCTTTTTCTGCTCTGGCAGATAATGGAAAGTGGTCGAGAATATTTCGTCATATCCGTTTTCCACCTCCATCAAATCGATGCTGATCTGGAACACTGGCTTATGGGTTAACTGATAGGGAACCTCGGTCATGAACATCGGTGCCAGGATTGTGAACGGCCTGCCCTTGTCGTTGCAGCGATACGTTATTTCGTAGTCAGAAAACACATAATCCTCACCATCGACCGTGTTTTTGCCGCGAAAGTCGAAGGTGTATCCGCACGGCGCGTGCTCCTCGACTTGCACCGTTCCTGAAACGCTTTCTGTCAATGTGCCGTCGATCATTGGCAGCAGGGCCGGCGCGTAAACGAAGCCAAAATCCTTGCCGTCCTGATCGATTGCCATCCATCCGGCGCCACCCTTGGCGCGGCCGACGACATTGACCATGGTGCCAGCCTTAAGCGTTCCCAGTTTCCTGGATTCGGTTTTTGGCCCGGCCCGCACATTGACGCCCTTGGTGACCAGGTAGGTGCCTTCGATGCGTGTCACCTGCAGCCCGAGAAACGTTCTGTCCTCAGCCTGTGCCGTCGCACCGGTCGTCCCCGAAACAGTAAAGACAACAACAGCGGCGATGATCATTTTGAAAGTGGTCAAAGTTTTTAACTCGCTGAAAGTGCAACAGGATTCCCCTGATCATAGCGAAAGCCTCCTTTGGCCTCTACCGTCTTTTTAAATGACGGTGATGTCGTGTATGAGTACTGTGTCCCCCGTGACATATGAAAACCGAACAGGATGCCGGCCATGGCGGTGATGGAACTGGCCGAAATTATCAAAACACTTAAGCCCGGTAGCCGGTTGATGGGGCTTGATCTTGGCTCAAAAACGGTCGGTCTGGCCTTAAGTGACGTCACCCGAATCATCGCCAGCCCCCTTGAGACCATCAAGCGCAGCAAGTTCACCGCCGACGCGCAAATGCTGGAATCCCTGATTGACGCCCATAATGTTGGTGGCCTGATCCTTGGCCTTCCGGTCAGCATGGACGGCAGCGAAGGACCCCGTTGCCAGTCGACCCGCCAGTTCGCCACCAACCTGCTGGCGCGGCGCGACATCGCCCTTTCGTTTTGGGATGAACGACTGTCGACAGCGGCCGTCGAAAGGGTGCTGATCGGACAGGCGGATATGACCCGAAAGCGCCGCGCCGAAGTCGTCGACAAGGCTGCCGCCGCCTACATCCTGCAAGGGGCGCTGGACGCCATTGCAAGGACGCCCGGCCAATGATCGCCATTTTTTCCGCCCTCGCCCCGGTGTTCCTGATGATCGCACTTGGTTATATTCTTAAAAATCGCGCCCTGATCAGTGATGGCTTTTGGGCACCCGCCGAAAAAATGACATTCTATGCCTTCTTCCCGGCCTTGCTGCTGATTAACACGGCGAAGGCGGATTTTGGCGACATCGCCGTTGCCCCGATGATCTGGGCCAGCGTCTCCGGCGTGCTTATCATTACCGGACTGACCCTGTGGATGCGACCCAGACTGGGCATCGACGGCCCGGCCTTCACATCGGTCTTTCAGGGCACCATTCGGCCTAACGTTTACCTGGGGATAGCCGCCGCCGTCGCCCTTTACGACAGCGCCGGACTGACCCTGATCAGCGTTTCCATCGCCGTTCTGGTTCCACTGGTCAATATCCTCAGCGTTATTGTTCTGGTCCGTCACGCGACCCACAGCGGTGAAATCCCTGGCTGGTCGCAAACACTGGGACCGGTCGCACGCAATCCACTCATCCTGGCCTGCGCGGCAGGGATTATTCTCAATGTCACCGGCATTGGCGGGCCGCCACTCATCAGCCCATTCCTGGAAATTCTTGGCCGCGCCGCCTTGCCTGTCGGCCTGCTTGCGGTCGGTGCGGGGCTTGATTTTAACGCCATGGCGCGGGCCGGAAAGACCGTCGCTCTGACCACAGCAACCAAGATTATCGCCCTGCCCGCCGTCACCTTTATGACCTGCCATTTGTTTGGTGTCAGTGGTTTATCGCTGACGATAACAGTTCTTTATGCGGCGCTTCCGGTTTCGGCCACATCCTACGTCCTGGCCCGCCAGATGGGTGGCGACACGGCACTGCTCGCCGCCACCATAACGGCCACGACCGTGGCGGCGATGATCACCATGCCGCTTGCGGTGTTGTTGTTGAGTTAGAAAGACGCCCTAAATACCGTAATCGAGCAGCTTTAGAAGTTCACCGGCCTGCCGGTTGAAGGATACTGCTGTTTTATCATCAAAACGATCCTGCCACTGGCCGATGGCGCCATCCGGAAAGGCAATCGCGCGACCCGCCTCGACAAGGTGGGAAACTGTATCCGGGCTGTCGTCTATGCTTAAAAAACGGCACAGACGCTCCACATCGGGCGCTGCTTCGGTGTGTAAATCCTCGCTGCGGATTTCCATATACTTCTCAGCGTGGCTGCGCCCGAAATAGCGAGCCTGACCGACTGCCTTTGTCCAGTTTCCGGCAAAGAATTCAGCGAAGGTTGGAAAGTCGGGAAATCTTTTTGCGAAACCTTCCGGATTGACCCGTAAGTTATAATCGTAAACCGACACCGCCTCATCACGGCCGTCGCGAATGACGTGAACGATATGGGCATCGGGGAAAACTTCCGTCAGGCCAGCCAGATTCAAGGCATGTTCAGGCGTCTTCTCGCCAATACACGAGACATCCTCATCCCCGACCCAGCGGTTCATCGTCAGGGCGGCGGCACTGGCCATCAGGAACCGCACTTCATCATTTGAATAGGCTGCTGACGGGGACATGTTGGCTGCTCCGATCCCGGCTGCTTCCAGGCGGGCCTGATCATTGAGCATATGCTTGTTGTAATCGGCAAAAGCCTTGCCAAGCAACGGAAACAGGGCATTGGTGAAATGCCCCTCCCCTTTGCACAAGGCGTCGGGATGGGCGTTGATGGCGTGTTGCAACCACGCCGTACCGGGGCGGGTCAGCCCGACAATAAAAAAATGTTTCTTGTCCAGAATATTGGACAGGCTGATCAATGTGCGTCGATAATCAGTCGTTGTATTGTTCATGCTTAGCCTTGATTTCTTTTATGACTGCACTGTAGCGCTCTACCCGCCCGCTGCCAAACTTTAAGCAGTCATTCATTGCTTGCTGAAACTGCCGCTTGCGCTTTTTATCAAGCCGCCCTATTGTCCCGCTTTATGAGCGAAATAGCGCTGGATAAAATCCGTTTTCCGCATAGCCATCTTCTTGGCATAGAAGGGCTTTCACCGGACGTTATTTCGCTTCTTCTGGACCGCGCTGAAAGTTACGTCGAACATAATCGACAGGCTGACAAGAATTTGTCAGTGCTCAGCGGTCGCACCATCATCAATCTTTTCTATGAAGATTCAACCCGCACCCGGACTTCCTTCGAACTGGCGGGCAAGAAGTTGGGTGGCAACGTCATCAATATGTCGGTGGCCACCAGTTCGGTCAAAAAGGGCGAAACCCTGATTGACACGGCGATGACCCTAAACGCCATGCACCCCGACGTGCTGGTTGTTCGCCACAACGATTCAGGGGCCGTTAAACTGTTGTCGGAGAAAGTGAACTGCGCCGTCATTAACGCCGGTGACGGCCGCCACGAACACCCGACCCAGGCTCTGCTCGACGCCCTGACCATTCGCCGCCGCAAGGGCAAGATATCTGGTCTCAGGGTCGCCATCTGCGGCGACATCGCCCATTCCCGGGTTGCCCGCTCCAACATTCATCTTTTGAATACGATGGGTGCAGAGGTCAGGCTGATTGCGCCCAAAACCCTCATCCCATCAGGCATAAAAGGGCTGGGCGTGGAGGTTTTCAACGACATGAATACAGGCCTGAAGGGTTGTGACATTGTCATGATGCTACGCCTGCAAACCGAACGCATGGGCGGCGGGTTCTTCCCGTCAGTCAGGGAATATTTCCATTTCTTCGGGCTCGACTATGAAAAGCTGGCCAACGCCAAGGAAGACGCCCTGATCATGCATCCGGGGCCCATGAACCGTGGGGTGGAGATCGCCTCGGAAGTGGCCGACGATCTTGGCAGGTCGGCTATCCGAGAGCAGGTTGAAATGGGTGTCGCCGTGCGTATGGCCTGCCTTGAACTGTTAAGCGCCAATCTGGACAAGGGGGAAAGATCGTGAGCCGCATCGCCTACATCAATGCACGCTTGCTTGACCCGGCGAGCGGGCTGGACGCTCCCGGCGCCCTGCTGAGTGAAGGCGAGATGATCAGTGATTTCGGCCCACATCTGTTTTCAGACGGCGTACCGGAGAATATCGCCACCATCGATTGTCAGGGCCACTGCCTGATGCCGGGGCTGGTCGATATCCGGGTACAACTGCGTGAGCCCGGCGAGGAATACAAAGGCACCCTGGAATCGGCCGGGCGCGCGGCGACAGCTGGCGGCGTCACCTCAATGGTCTGTCTGCCCAATACCAATCCGGTGATCGACGATATGTCGGTACTGGAATTCGTCGCCAGGCGGGCCCGCAAACTGGGACTGGCGAAAGTTTATCCCTACGGGGCAGTGACCAAGGGCCTGAAGGGTGAGGAACTCGCCGAAATCGGTTTGCTGTCAGAATCCGGGGCACTGGCCTTCACCGATGGCATCAAGCCCGTCAGTGACGCACAAATCATGCGCCGCGCCTTAAGCTATGCGTCGAATTTCGGTCAGATGATTATCCAGCATGCCGAAGAACCAAGCCTGGCCAGTGGCGGTGTCATGAATGCTGGCGAGACGGCAACACGGCTGGGCCTTGGCGGCATCCCACGGGAAGCCGAAATTATCATGGTCGAACGTGATATTCGGCTCGCCGAAATGAGCGGCGGCAGACTGCACTTCGCCCACTTATCAACGGCTGAGGCCATCGACGCGGTCAGAAAAGCCAAGACGCGCGGTCTGAACATCAGTTGTGATACCGCCCCGCCCTACTTTGCCTTAAGCGAGATCGCTGTTGGTGATTATCGAACCTTCGCCAAACTGTCGCCGCCGCTGCGCGCCGAAGACGACCGACTGGCCGTCATTGAAGGCCTGAAGGACGGCGCCATTGATGCCATCGCGTCGGATCACGCCCCGCATGATGAAGAATCCAAACGATTGCCCTTCGCCCAGGCGGCTTTCGGCGGTGTTGGCCTTGAAACCCTGCTTCCGGTGACCCTGGAGCTTTTTCATAACGGCCACATGGACCTGCTTGCCGCCCTGGCGCTGATCACCAGCGCCCCGGCTGATCTTGTTGGCCTGAAAGCCGGTCGACTGGAAAAGGGCGCGGCCGCCGACCTGACCCTGGTTGACCTCAGTCGCGGCTGGAAAATTGACGCCGACAAGATGCACAGTATTTCCAAGAACTCACCGTTTGACGGACACCTCGTGCAGGGACTGGCGTTGAAAACCATCGTCGATGGACGCACGGTTTTTGAACTCGATGGCTGAAATTGCCCCCCTGCACCTGGTGGCGCTGCTTGGCGGATACCTGATCGGCTCTATCCCCTTCGGGCTGGTGCTGACGCGCCTTGCGGGTTTGGGTGATATCCGCGACATCGGTTCGGGCAATATCGGTGCCACCAATGTACTACGCACCGGCAACAAACCACTGGCGCTGGCGACGTTACTGCTCGATTCGGGCAAAGGGGCAGCGGCGGCCCTGTTGCTGACCGCCTTCGATCCCCTGGCCGGGCTGATTGCCGGTGGCGGGGCGATCCTTGGCCACAATTTTCCGGTCTGGCTTAAGTTCAAGGGAGGCAAAGGTGTCGCCACCACTCTGGGTGTGCTCATCAGCGTCGCCTGGCCGGTTGGGCTTGGCGCCTGCGCCACATGGTTGCTGGCCGCCGCGATCTTCCGTTATTCATCCCTTTCGGCGCTGATTGCGCTTGCCGCCGCACCCTTTTACGCCTGGTCGCTGAATGCCCCCGAGGTGGCCATCCTGGCCGCCCTGCTGGCCATCCTCTCAACCGTCCGCCATCACGAAAACATCGCCAGGCTGATCAAGGGTGAGGAATCGAAGATCGGTAACAAGAAGACTGACTAGTCCTGATTGAGGCCCAGTTCTTTTTGCTTTTTCTTGGTCAGGTTCAGGGACACCAGCCGGTAGGATTCGGCCAGATAGGTTTTCAGTTCATCGTCGGAAAGTCCCGGTTCAGCGTAATGCTGTATCCACTTCATGCCGCGCGACGCAAGATACGGGGCCGGGCGAAGCCCCGGCATGTCCGATAACATCTCATAGGCAATTTCCGAGACCTTGAATGTCACGCCGGGGTATATTCCGTTTTCCCAACCGCCAATGGCAAAGACCTTTCCACCAACTTTCCAGACATGCGAGCCGCCCCATTGCCTGACATATGTCGTTTCGGGTAACGACTGACAATATTTGTTAAATTCTTCATAGGTCATTTATTACCCTGTATCATCAGTGCCCTTGACGCAACCTGAGAGCTCGGCCACTGTCACGCCCCATGGGTGAAAATAAACGCAAACAACTCCCGCAATCCGAAAAGCTCGACTGGCTGCGCCTGATCCGTAGCGAGAACGTCGGTCCGATCACCTTCTTTAAATTACTGGAGCGCTTCGGCACCGCCCGCGCCGCCCTGA
>JACNJU010000107.1 GCA_014382375.1 Rhodospirillaceae bacterium | reverse complement strand
GAGTGCTCACCTTTGTGGGGCAACACCCACGGGGGTGGGTTATTTAGAGATATTCGCAAATATACTGACCTAATTCCGGATGGTCGCTTTAGAGCCTTGAGTAACAGAGGAGAATACATATATGTTCCAAATGAGCCTCGGTCATCAGTTAGGGAAAGGTTGTTAACCCATTCTCAATCGATTGGGGGTACACTGTTACTCTGGGAAGGAACGATTCCGAGCGGAGATGCGCCATGAAAACGGTCATTGATGTGGCAAAAGATTTTTCACCATACCCTGCGGGTAGGTATGTGGATGACGGCCCTTATTCTGGTGAAGCTTTCCGCGAACAAAACCTTGTTCCCGCGCTAAGAGAAGGCGAAAAAGTTATAATCCAATTAGATGGCAGTGAAGGTTATGGGTCTTCTTTTCTTGAAGAGGCCTTTGGAGGATTGGTTCGAGGGGGATATTTTTCTGCTCAAGAATTAAATGAATTGCTTTCTATCGTCAGTGACGACATAGCACTTATTGATGAAATAAGAGCCTATATCAATTCAGCAAATCAAAAAGCAAATCACTAATAACTGAAATGCAGAATTTTGGTGAAAAATCTCTTTTAATTATTATTGGTGGAATAGTTTCTCTTATCCTAAAAGCATTTTGGGATAGTTCTTTAAAGAGGAAAAACGACGTTCGCGATAGATGCAAATGTATTGAAGAAATTGCGACAAATTATGAACGACGTTCTAGTCGATATTGGATATTAACCGCTGACGATCCTACTATTAGCGAGGTGGCTCGAGAAGTAAAAAGCTTGGGAAAGAATTTAGGATCAGAACTGGGTCTTTTAGCCAAAAAAGGTTTTAAAATGCGAAATTCCGAAGTGGCATTAACCGTTTTTCGTAAAGCGGCAACTTCGGATGGTTTTGAGCTTCGTGGTCGTCCAGCAGATTCGAGTAAGATAGGGGAGATTCAGGATGCTGCTGTTAGGTTCAAGGAAGAGCTTAGAAAGTCCTTGGATGTACTCTGATTTATTTTTAGAAGTTGGATTCCCGCCTTCGCGGGAATGACAGTGGTGATAAAGGAGGTACTTCCCCAGCCCACCAATTTATCAGCCTTAATAATATTCTGATCCAGCGCGGCATCATTCTTCGCGTCCATGCCAAACGCCAGTGCCATCAGTTGGCTTTAGAAGACGACCGGGATGTTGAAGTTGGTGCCGAATTCCTAGTTGATGGCGTCCTGGTACATCTCCACATTGGGCTGGCGCAGCGGGCACCCGCCCGCATTAAGCGGCGGCTGGCGTGCAGCGGGCCTCCATATGGGCGCCCGTAATAACAGTCAGGTTGTCGTAGTGCAGTTCGCCTTCGACGCGGGCGGTTGCCAGCAGTTCAATGTTATGGGCATTGATCGAGCCGTTGACGGTGCCACTGATGACGATCGTATCGGCCCCGACGGTGCCATGGATGGAACCGCTTTCCAGCACCGTAATGGTGCGTCCGGCAATGTCGCCATCGACGGCGCCGGCAATTTCCATATCACGAAGCGTGTCGTCGCCTACGCTTGTTGACAGGCCGGTCGGGAAGCTCGGGATTTCGTCTTTAAATGCGGCAACCACCATCACTGAATTCCTTATTTCAATATAACACTGCGAATCTTACCTGTAAGACTATGAATATCGGGGTAAAGACTTCGTAAAGAGCGCCTCGGTAATGCGATAGGGACGGCCTTTATTAGATATTTGTAATTTAATGATAGCCCGCAGCCCTCGACATTTGTTACAACCCCCCTGTTCCAATTATTGGTGAAGGGGAAAAACAATCATGTCGAAGCTGGTATCGCCTCACGGTGGCGGAGAACTCAAGTCTCTATTAGTTGCTGAAGTCGAACGCGCCGCTGAACTTGAACGCGCCCGTGGCTTGAAACAGGTTCCGATGACGTCGAAGGAAACCTCCGACGTGTTGATGTTCGCCATGGCGGCCTACACGCCGCTGGACGGTTTTATGAATGAGGCCGACTGGAAAGGCGTCTGCGGTAGCATGAAAATGACAGACGGTTTGTTCTGGCCGATCCCGATCACCTTGTCGGCGGCTCAGGATTTGGCTGACAGCATCGGCATTGGCGAGGAAGTTGCCCTGGTTGACGGTGAAAGCGGCGACATCATGGCGGTCATGCAGGTATCCGACAAATACAGCATCGACAAGGAATTCGAGTGCCAGCACGTATATGCCACCACCGACACGGCCCACCCCGGCGTCGCCAAGGTGATGGAACAGGAAGCGGTTAATCTGGGCGGTTCGGTTCGGGTCCTCAACGAAGGGGAATACAAGGAAAAATACAGCGATCTTTATTTCAGTTGCGCCGAATCCCGGGCCCTGTTCACACAAAAAGGCTGGTCCGAGGTGGCTGCCTTCCAGACCCGCAACCCCATGCACCGCAGCCACGAATACCTGGCCAAGATCGCCATCGAAATTACCGACGGGGTGTTCATTCACCAGGTTCTGGGTAAGCTTAAACCCGGTGACATTCCGGCTGAAACCCGGACCAAAGCCATTCAGGCGATGATCGACAACTATTTCGTCGAGGGCACCGTCATTCAGGGCGGCTATCCCATTGAGATGCGTTACGCCGGACCGCGTGAAGCGCTGATCCATGCACTGATCCGTCAGAACTTTGGTTGTTCACACCTGATTGTCGGACGCGACCACGCCGGTGTCGGCGACTATTACGGTCCGTTCGATGCCCATCACATCTTTGACACCCTGTGGGACGGGGCGCTGGAAACCCAGGCTCTTAAAATCGACATCACCTTCTACTGTAACAAGTGCAACGGCATGGCGACGGCCAAGACGTGCCCGCATGACAAATCCGACCAGGTACATATCTCAGGCACTCAGCAACGCGAAATGCTGACCGCCGGAGAAGACATCCCGCCAGAATTCTCGCGCCCGGAAGTGGTCAAGGTATTGCAGGAGTTCTATGCTTCACAAAAATAGAGCCACATCAAATTGCCTGCTTTGGCATCAGGATATAAGGGGAGGGACCGGTATCGGTCTCTCCCTCTTTTAAGATTTGGAAGTTCCCTGACGTCTGAAAGGCGACGCTTCTTTTCAGCAAGCAGGCGTCGCCAGACGGTCGCCAGCGGATCAAGGAATTTTTGAAAAATAAACCGGACATGCTCTAGAACCATCACACTAGAGGTCGGTGTATTTCCTTGCATTGCCACGGGATTTATTGATCGGGTATTTAGTGGCGTTGTGTTCAATCTTGTCCGAGGCCGCTTTCATTAGATCAACACCTGTGCGCTCGCTGATCATCAGTAGATAAATAAAGATGTCCGCCATTTCATGGGTTAGTTTGTCAATAAATTCGCGGTTTTCCATCGAATTTTCGACTTCCTCATCCATCTTCCATTGTGTCAGTTCCAGCATTTCTGCTGCTTCCAGGTTCAAAGAGACGATCAAATTTTTAAGGCTCTGGAACTGACGCCAGTCTCGGGCGTCACGAAAGGCCATCAAGCGTTCAGTAAGGGATTGATGGCTATGCGATGTATATTTCACCATGATGTTTCCTTAATTAAATGCTGATGGAAGCTCCTTAATACCCAATGATTGCTTAAAGGGATTTTGTTGTTGTCAGATGGATGCGAACTCATCTCTATATTTGACGAAGATTAGGGTGATCTTATGTCGTACAAAGTTAGCCCCTTTGGCAAGAGCGACATTATACTGAACCGTAATGTGTCTCGCGAGTTTAGACTAAGTGAAACGGATTTTATCAATGCCCAATACACCAGAAGAAAACAAAAAAGAAGACGGAACAATCGAGTGGCGTCTTGATGGAAATCTGCACCGTGAAGACGGCCCCGCCGTCGAAAAGCCCGATGGAACCCGGGTCTGGTTTCTCCATGGAAAACAACACCGCGAAGACGGCCCTGCCGTGGAACATAAAGACGGTCGCCAAGAGTGGTGGCAAAACGGCAAATTGATGCCCAAAATACCAGAGAAAACTGAAAAAGAAGACGGAATGATCGAATGGAAGCTTGATGGAAGCTTGCACCGTGAAGACGGCCCGGCCGTCGAAATGCCCGATGGAACCCGGGTCTGGTTTTTTCATGGAAAACGGCACCGCGAAGACGGCCCCGCCGTGGAACATTGGGACGGAACCAAAGAGTGGTGGCAAAATGGTCAACCGCACCGCGAGGACGGGCCCGCCATCATGGAATCGGATGGCACCCAGGAATGGCATCAAAACGGCATCGCCCACCGGGAAGATGGCCCGGCCGTTATTCGCCCCGACGGCGTGCAGCAGTGGTGGGTGAATGGCGTGCGCCATCGTGAAGACGGTCCCGCAGTAATCGAAGAGCACGAAATGCAGCAATGGTGGGTGCAAGGACTGCTGCATCGGGAAGACGGTCCCGCCATTGAATATGAAGATGGCTCGTGCGAATGGTACTTGGGGGGCATGCCCACCGAGGAAAGCGTCGTCCTGGACGCAGTGAAACGCGCCGAATTCCTGAAAAAATTAGCCGGTCCCGCCTAAGCGACGTCGGAATCGGGGCTAATCGGCAAAAAAAAGGGAGGCGTTTTAGAGCAATATGTATTTAAACGGAATCGTTAAAATGCATGAAATTGATCGTTGTTAAAAAAAATTAGAGCAGTTCTACACGTTTAAACGTGAACTGCTCTATGCCTCCCTTTTTGTATTCCTTATCGGGCTTCGCGTGCCCGTCCGAAAAGCTTACGGCTTTTTCGGGGTTTCGTAGGGAACTTCTTTGTGCCACTCGACCCATTCAGTGTGGTAACCAACAAAACCTTTGTCGTTCACTGGCTGCTGCTTCGTGGTGTAGTACTTGGTCTTCCCATCCGGAACCGGATCTTTAGCGTTAACGTTTCCCATAACTCAACTCACCTGTTGCTTGGTTACAAACCGAGATAGGTTCTTGCAAAACCGCAAAAACACCCCCACCCGGGCGTAAGGTTTCTCATATTTCAAAAACGGAATATATACGATGACGTTGCTGGAGGGAAGCAACTTTTTTTCGCACCACATCAGAATATCCGGACAAACAAGAACATGATCTCTGGAAATTCAGCCGCGCGGCAGCGCAACGCATTCTGTTGACAGGGATAAAGATGGGGATGCATGTCCGGGCGCGAACGGGAGCAGAAACTGCAGGGAAGGGCGATGAAAATCGATTAATAAATTGTGCGCTGCAACATTCGAAATTCCAGGATTAGGAACATTTCAAAGTGAGTCCGGATACGGAGTTTGAGGCGCCATAAGTCAATTCATTCACAAATAATAGTTATTCCAAATATTTTGATATCTTATTGAAAAATCATAATATTTTACGAAAAATAATACCATTTAAGCAGGTTTAATAATTCTATTAGTCATAAAGTGGTCATTCTTATTGTCAAATTAAGTTTCACTTATATAATGCGTATCTAATAGAACGATCTGACACCAGCTTTTTATTAATTTACGACTGCGACACGGGGAGAATTTGATGTTCGCCAGTAATCCAATCGCTGATCTTGCGACAGTCATCCCGCTCAACGTTATCCAGGGTTATGTCATCTTGATGTTCATCCTGGTCGTTGGCGGTACCATTTTTGACATGATCCACAAGAAAAGCGCCCAGTACTTTTTCGCCAAGGCCAAAGCTGCCGAAGCCTCGCGTACGCGTGTGCTGGGCTCCGGCGACAAAATCGGCATCGCCGTCAGTACGGTAGCTGTTGATGTCGTGACCTCTGGCGAATTCTGCAATCCGAAGCGCCGGATTTCACACCTGTTCACCATGTACGGCTTCATCACGTTTCTCGTGTCGACCATTGCTTTGGTGTTCGCGTATCCGACCCACGAAGCCCCGGCCATCGTTTCTCAGTTGTGGCACTTGGGCGCCGCCATGGTGATGTTTGGTGGTTACTGGTTCTGGTTCGCCATTCGCGTTGATGTTTCGGCCGAAGGGATTCCCTGGAACCGCATTGTCAAGGCTGACCTGTTCATTCTGTCGTTACTGGGCACCACGACTTTCGGTCTGGTCTGGTCCATATTGTATTCCATGGGCGCAGCACCCTTGGACTCGGTGTTCCTGGGCTTGTTCATTATCTCCGCCACAGTTCTGTTCGGCGGTGTGTATTGGTCTAAGTTCGCCCACATGTTCTTCAAACCGGCTGCTGCGTTCAACAAGCGGGTCATCAAGGCCGACGGTTCTCGTGAGAACATGCCCGAAATTGGCGATCTGACGGATCCCGAGTTGCAGAAAAAGTTTCCCGATATCCCGGAATATATGGGCAGCAATCCGCCGAACATGGGACTCGGCATCAAGCGCGAGCAGCCCAACCATTATTAATCAAATTTGAAAAATTCTTTCTAATAGAGAGGGAAACGAATTATGCCTACTTTCGTTTATATGACACGATGCGACGGTTGCGGACACTGTGTTGATATCTGCCCGTCCGACATCATGCACATCGACACGACCTACCGTCGTGCATACAACATCGAACCGGACATGTGCTGGGAATGCTATTCCTGCGTGAAGGCGTGCCCGCAGCACGCGATTGATGTACGCGGCTACGCGGACTTTGCGCCGCTCGGCCACAGCGTCCGCGTCGACCGCGATGAGGAAAAGGGGGTCATTGCCTGGCGCATCAAGTCTCGCAACGGCGAAATGGATCTAAACTTGCTGGCTCCGATCACCACGAAGCCCTGGGGCTCCGCCATTCCGAAATTGAAGGATGTTCCGGCGCCGACCCAGGAACAGCGCGATAGTCAGCTGCTGTACAACGAGCCGAAATATATCCGCATGGATGATGGCGACATCCATACCCCGGTGTCGAACGGTCTCAAGATGAAGGAAGGGGTATACTACTGATGGCTACCGAAACAATTGTCGAAGACAACATCGACATCCTCGTCGCCGGCGCAGGCCTTGGCGGGACGGGTGCTGCTTTCGAAGCCCGTTACTGGGGGCAGGACAAGAAGATCGTGATCGCCGAAAAGGCCAACATCGATCGTTCCGGCGCTGTGGCCCAGGGGCTGTACGCGATTAACTGCTACATGGGTACCCGTTTTGGTGAGAACAACCCGGAAGACCACGTTCATTATGCCCGTATTGACTTGATGGGAATGCTACGTGAAGACCTTCTGTTCGACATGGCCCGCCACGTCGACTCCGCGGTCCACCTGTTCGAAGAGTGGGGCATGCCGATCATGCGCGATACCGAAAAGGGATCTTACCTGCGTGAAGGCCGGTGGCAAATCATGATCCACGGTGAATCCTACAAGCCGCTTGTGGCAGAGGCCGCGAAGAAATCGGCCGACAAGGTTTACAACCGTGTCTGCATCACCCATCTGCTGATGGACGAAACCAAGGAAAACCGCGTTGCGGGGGCCGTCGGCTTCAACGTTCGCACAGGCAACTTCCACGTTTTTAAATCCAAAACCGTGGTTTGCGGTGCGGGTGGTGCGTCCAATATCTTCAAGCCGCGTTCCGTCGGCGAAGGTGCCGGTCGTGTCTGGTACGCACCGTGGTCCTCTGGTTCCGCTTACGCGTTGATGATCAACGCCGGCGCGAAGATGACCCAGATGGAAAACCGTATCGTTCTGGCTCGCTTCAAAGACGGTTACGGCCCGGTGGGCGCGTACTTCCTGCACTTGAAGACCTACACGCAGAACGCCTATGGCGAGGAATATGAATCCAAGTGGTTCCCCGAACTGCAGAAGATGGTCGGTAAGGAATATCTGGATCCGGAACTTTCTCACGCCACCCACCGTCCGATCCCGACCTGCCTGCGTAATCACGCGATTATCCACGAAGTGAACGCCGGGCGCGGTCCGATCCACATGGTTACCATGCATTCGTTCCAGGATCCGCATCTCGAAGAAATCGGTTGGCATAACTTCCTGGGCATGACCGTTGGTCAGGCTGTTCTGTGGGCAGCTACGGACGTTAATCCGAAGCACGAAAACCCGGAACTGACCACGTCCGAACCGTACGTCATGGGTTCCCACGCCACCGGCAGCGGCGCCTGGTGCTCTGGTCCTGAGGACCTTTCCCCGCCTGAATATTACTGGGGTTACAACCGCATGACGACCATCGAAGGCCTGTTCGGCGCCGGTGACGCGGTCGGCGGCACGCCGCACGCGTTCTCTTCCGGTTCCTTCACCGAAGGTCGCATTGCTGCGAAATCCGCTTGTCAGTACATCGACGACGGCAAGGGCGAAGGCATCAGCGTTTCCGAGGCCACCATCGCCAAACTGAAAGAAGAAGTATTCAGGCCGCTGGAACACTACAAGGTCCACCGCAACGAAATCGTTGCCGGTACGGTCAATCCGAACTACCACAACCCGCGTCAGGAACTCGACCGCCTGCAAAAGCTGATGGACGAGTACGGTGGTGGCGTGACGGTTAACTACATGACCAACGACAAGTTGCTGAGCATCGGTCTCAAGAAGCTCAAGATCATGGAAGAAGATCTTGAGAAGATTGCGGCCAAGGATCTTCACGAATTGCTGCGTGCCTGGGAAGTCAAGCACCGCCATCGTACGTCCGAGTGTGTCCTGCAGCACACTCTGTTCCGCAAGGAAACCCGTTGGCCGGGTTACTACTATCGTGGTGATGCTATGAAGGTTGATGATGAAAACTGGCACGTTCTTACCGTGTCACGTCGTGATCCGAAGACCGGCGAATACACCATGGAGAAGGCACCCCTGTATCACTTGGTGACCGATGACGAGGTTGCTGGAGTCGTGTAATCTTCAAGACCCGGCAGGCGTTCACGTCGAACTTCTGCCGGGGGTTTGAAAAAAGATCAGCATTCTTAGATCAAACTGCCTTAAAACAGCATCGTTTTAATGCAGGTAATTTGATCGCTATTAAAAGATACGTGCAACATATCTGCGTTTAGTTAAACGCAGACTGCACTTGTGTTGATCTTTTTTTTGCCCCCTGCAAGATTTCATTTTCAGTTTGATTGAGGACACACATGAACATTATTGAACTCACGGATGATGATATTCTGGCCGTTGCCGAGCCGATGTGGATAGAGCTCGTCAGGGCATCAAACGAAGGTAAATATGGAAAGTTTATCCGCAATTTTGACCCTAGTCTGATCCAGGGTTTGAACGAAATCGAAATCGGAAAGCAATTCGCGAAGAGCGAACTGACCCGGAGCCTTTCCGAAGTCTACGATTATCTCGGCATCATTCGCCGTGGCGAGCACGTGACGGTTCTTTATCGTGTTCGCAGCACGAAAAAAGAGGGTGAATGGCTCGGTCGTTTGGTTCTCGGTTGCAATGAGCAGGATGAGATCAAGATTTATGGCGCCTCCGTCTTCTAACATCTAGGTTGTAACGTGATATGAGCGAAACCATTCAAGACAACAAGTTCGTCGAGCTGAGCTACAAGGTTATCGACCAAAAGTCCGGCGAACCCCTCGTTGCGGTCGAGTTTCCCATCGGCTATGTACACGGCATGGATTGTGCCCTGGACCAAACCGTCACGACGGAATTGGAAGGCAAAAAAGCGGGTGATGTCCTCGAGGTGCCCATCGATTGCAATAAGCTCTACGGTCCCAGGGATGAAGCCCTGGTCTTTACCGATCGCATCGAAAACGTCCCCCAAGATTACCGGGAAGTCGGCACCACCATCACCATGGAAAGTGAAAAGGGTGTACCCCGTAACTTCATCGTGACTCGTATGGACGACAAGACTCTCACGGTCGATGGCAACAATCCGCTTTGCGGTCGTCTTGTGATTTTCAAACTGGAAGTTCTGAAGGTCCGCGACGCCACCGAGGAAGAAATCGAAGTCGGCGGCGCGATCATCGCTGAGCCGGATGTTGACGGGACGATCAAGGTGCCAATCTAATAATGACAAAAATGCTTATACAGCCTTCATGTCACAGGCCTCATAAGGAAATGCTGTTCCAAATCCGATGCTGATAGCACAAATTTCAGATACCCATATTACCAAACCTGATCCAGATGAGCCTCACACTCTTGAGCGCATAACCGCGCTTAAGGCCTTTGTTGCGCATGTTGGTAAAATGGACGAAAGACCTGATTTGATTTTGCACTCCGGTGACGTTTCTCAAGGCGGCAAAGCGGAGGAATACGAAACCGTTAAATCCATGATGGAAGATTTTGACATCCCGGTGTTTTTCGCCTTGGGTAACCGCGATCTAGGCGCAAACCTGATTGAAGGGCTCGGGGATCTTGGTGGTGCGAAATTGGTCGGCGGTTTTCTCATCTACAGCATAGATGGGTTCCCGGTGCGGCTCATCGCCATGGACACCCAGAAAAGAAAAAGCAATATTGGAACGACTTGCTCGTTCAGGCTGCGCATATTGGAGGAATTGCTCGAGGAACAGCCTGATTCTCCCACCGCGCTATTCATGCATCATCCGCCGTTCGAGGTCCCGACCTCAAAGTATCCTTTCCAGTTCGACGATCCCTCGTTGGCAGATGCGTTCCTCCGGTTGGTTGCGCGCCACGAACAGATTGTGCATCTGTTCTGCGGCCATATGCACCGCCAGTTCAGCGTGGAGTTGGAAACCTGTAACGCATCAGTCACTCCCTCATTATCGCCAGACAATCGTCTAGGCGAATATGAGGCAGATTGGAAAGAACGGCCCCTGTTCCAGTTGCACCGTTGGAACCCGGATACGCAACGGTTTGAAACACACCTGTCTCCTGTAGGAGGAAAAGGCGTAACCTAAGACTGACGGTAGGACAGGCATCATGGCAGCGACAAGGAAACTCTTCAACAGCCCTAGTCATTATCCGGATTTCTAAGCACTTTCATTCGACAAGATCATCATTATATTTAACAAACTGATGATGGGAGGGAATGATGCCAAATATTGAAGTTAAAGATGCTGATGGAAAATTAATCCATACCTATCAGATTCTTGCAGATGGATACGGTACTCTAATCACAAACGAGCACCTGTTCGAAATGGCAAAATGTAATGCCATTGAGGATGAACTTGTGAGTCAGGACCGGGCTGATGAACTGACCTTTGCCGTGGGTGGCTAGGCTCAGGCTCATTGTGTGAGGTATTATTTAGTGTAATCGGCAAGAAAAATCGCTGAGAAGAAGGTGTGGGCGCAGCGATTGTAACGACTTGCAATACATCGCAAGCCCTTGAGTTTTCCGAACATACACTCGACCTTGTGGCGTTGGCGAAAGAGCGTTTTGCAATAAGTGTGCTTTGTTTTACATCCCTTGCGCGGCGGGATGCAGGCTTTATCCGTTATCTGACAAAGCCCATGCAAATTGACGAAATTGTCAAAACCATCAAGGCCGTGATTGACGGCCCCAAGGGTTAATTCTTTTATTTTCCATGGTGTGACAGCGGTCACAGCGCTTTTCTGAAAATTTAGATAAAATTTTATTGAAATTCGCGGACTCTGCGAATCCCTTGTTGTCTGTTGTTCTTTTCAAATGACTGAAAAATAACTTCAGGCAAGAGAAAACGGGAGGATTTAACGAGTTGTCCTTTAGGAGAAGACCATGGCTTCCGATAACGAAACAACCGGACAAGACAACATTTCCCTGACCGACGTCACACCATTTCAAGATGGCGACGCGACAGAGATAGCGCAGGCTGCATCGGGTGCTGATGCGCAACCGATCGGTACTGTCGACACCACCAGCGGCTCGGTTGTCGCAACCAGGATCGATGGTACCAAAGTCGAGCTGGAGCCAGGGTCCCCGGTTTATCAAGGTGATGTTATCGAAACCGCAGGGGGTGGCTCCATTGGCGTCACCCTTGCTGATGAAACGACGTTCTCGATGGCCGAAAACGGAAACATGGTTCTCGATGAGATGGTCTACGATCCGGCCACCCAGGAAGGATCCGTTTCCATTTCCGCCGTCGAAGGCGTCTTTACCTTTGTCAGTGGCCAGATCGCCAAGACGGACCCAGACGCCATGACCCTTGATACGCCTGTGGCGACCATTGGTATTCGTGGCACCCAGGTTGGTCTAAATGTTGAAGCCCCGGAAGAAGGGGAAGGCATGACCGACAACGGGGACGGCACCTGGACTTATGCCGCCCCGGCAGACTTTGAAGGCACCCTTGACCTTGCCTACGGCCTGAATAATGGTGCCGAAGGCAGCTTGCAGGTTTCTCTTGATTCGGACGCTATCGTCGCCCAGGACGGGCAGATTATCATCAACGAAGCGGCCCTGGTGGGTGAAATGCAGGCGGCTGGCGAGCTGGCCGCCGCACTCGATAATATCGACA
>JACNJU010000034.1 GCA_014382375.1 Rhodospirillaceae bacterium | reverse complement strand
CCCGGTTTGATCCAGACACGGGCAATGGCGTTTTTACGCTTGCCGGTGGCATAGGCGCGGCCCTGGGCGTCAATTTTGGGTTCAGCGGGGACAGCGGAAGCAGCTTCAACATCACCGGCAACGACGGCGGCGGCTTCAGTATTACCTTCCATCACGTCCTTCAAGTCTTCAAGGGTCTTAACGTCTTCGGCCATGATCTAGGCACTCCTCGTGTTCTTCGGGTTCATCGCGGCGACGTCAAGAACTTCCGGGTTCTGGGCGCCGTGAGGATGCTCGGGGCTGGCATAGACATGCAGTTTGCGCATCTGCTGACGACCCAGCGGATTGCGGCTGATCATGCGCTCGACAGCCTTGATGACAACCCGCTCCGGGTGCTCGCCGTCAAGGATTTGACCAGCGGTGCGGCTTTTAATGCCGCCCGGATAGCCGGTGTGCCAAAAGTACTCTTTGTCGGTGCGTTTGCGACCGGTGAGTTGAACTTTATCGGCATTGATAATGATAATGTTGTCGCCACAATCCATGGACGGCGTATACATCGGTTTATGCTTGCCACGCAGACGCATGGAAACAATGCTGGCCAAACGGCCAAGGACAAGGCCTTCGGCGTCAATAACGCACCATTTGCGCTCAATATCCGAAAGCTTGGCGGAATAGGTATTCATCATACACCCGTTAAATCATTTGAAATTATACTGACGAACGGGGAGCCTCCCCGTCTCGCGAAGGACGGGTTTTAGGCCAATGATGTTTCCATGTCAACGCAATACTGGCGAAATTATCCAATAATTTCCTTAGCTTACAAATACGGTATCTGAATACCCCGAAATGTCCCGTACCTGCGTTTTTCAGGAAACGTCGTCGCTATGTTGCAATTCATCGGCCAATTCCTCGAAGCTGGCCTGAATCTCATCGGCGTCAACTTCAGCGGCGGCTTCGATTTCATCCAGATCCACATCCGGATTAAAGGACGCACTCATCGGTGTCGGCGCCATGATAACGAAATCACCCTGGTCTTCATGGGCCATGGCGTCACGACGGGTCGAGCGCCACACCCCGTACAGGGCAACAATCGCCAGGGAAACGGCAATACTATAATAAAATGCAACCGGGCCAAAGTAATCCATGGCGAAGGCGGTGATCGGCGAGCCTAAAGTCGCCCCAACACCGCTAACCAGCACCAGGGTGCCACTGGCCGCGACCATTTGTGGCGGGGTCAGGTAATCATTGGTGTGGGCGGCGCACAAGGAATAAAGCGGCGTCGACATAGCCCCCAGGGCCGCTGCCAGAGCATAAAGCTGCCAGCCACTGACCGCTCCTTGAGCAGCGAACAAGGAGACGACGACCCCGCCAATGCAGGTCCCGATAATGGTGCGACGACGCCCGTAGTGGTCAGACATCCGCCCCAGCGGCATCTGAATCACAGCGCCGCCGACAACAATCGCAGCCATGAAAAAGGAAATTTCCTGCACGGACATCCCGATCTGGGCCCCATAAACGGCACCAAGACCAAATATCGCCCCCATGGAAACACTGCTTACCAGCATACCGATGACGCCCAGCGGCGAAACCCGGAAAAGCTGGACAATGCTAACTGACTCTGTGGTTTCAAAATCCGGCACCTGGCTGACGGTAACCAGAATGGGAACAACGGCGAGTCCAACCAGCACCGATATCAGGACAAACAATTCAAACCCGGCAGGTGGGGCAATGTTGAGCAAAAACTGCCCCCCGGCCATACCAGCCAGCAAGACCACCATGTAGAAACTGAGCAACTGGCCACGGGTATCATTTTCCGAGGCGTCGTTGAGCCAGCTTTCGGTAACCACATAAAGCCCCGCATAGGAAAAACCGGTAACAACGCGCATCACCCACCAAGCCCAGGGATCAATGATCACGATGTGGATCAAAACTGCGGTCGAGGCAAGTGAAGCCAAGGCCCCAAACATGCGAATATGACCAACCCGCCCGACCAGTTTTGGGACCGCCGCCGAACCCAAAATCAAACCGATAAAATAACCGGACATCACCAGACCGGTTGCCGAAAGCCCAAAACCCTCGATAGAGGCCCTGACACCCAGCAACGACCCCAACAAGCCGTTGCCTAGCATAATCAAACCCATGCCAAACAACAGGGCCCAGCTATTGGAGATGACCTTTATCATTGTCGTGTGCCTATAAAGACGATTTTAATTTGCGCTTATGCACGAAAAATATTGGCTCCGCAATCACGTAGTTCAAACCTCTAACAGGGATCGGAAAAGGTTTTGGAAAACTGTTCTAATGGCCTTGGAATCTGGCTAGGATCATTCTGGTTAATAAGGAACCCGAAGCAATGTCAGTCTTTCAAACCAAGCAAGATCAATCCGGTGATAATCGGCTAAAAAGTGCGCTCGGCGATGTGACCGAACGCTTTATAGCCGCCAACCCCGAAAGCCATGCGCGTTGGAAGAAAGCCCACGACGTGATGCCCGGCGGCAACACCCGCACGGTCCTGCATTATGATCCGTTCCCGCTAACCATGGCGGGGGGTGACGGTGCGTATCTGCATGATCTGGACGGACACCGCTTTACGGATTTCCTGGGCGAATATTCAGCCGGGCTCTACGGACACTCCAACCCGCTTATCCTGAAAGCCATCAAGGACGCCATCGACGATGGCATGGTGCTGGGCGCGCCCAACCGCTGGGAGGCAAAACTGGCCGCCATTATCTGCCAGCGTTTTGCCTCAATTGACCAGGTCCGCTTCACCAATTCAGGGACTGAAGCTAATCTGATGGCCCTTGGCGCGGCGCGCGCTTTCACCGGCCGTGACAAGGTGATGGTTTTCGATGGCGCTTACCATGGGGGCGTTTTGTACTTTGCCCATGGCGGCTCGCCGGTCAATGTGCCTTTCACGTTCGTTTACGCTCCTTATAACGACAGCGTCGGCATGCTGAAGGCAATAACCGGGAATGCAACCGATCTGGCCGCCGTCCTTATTGAACCGATGATGGGGGCCGGTGGATGCCTGCCCGCCGATCGGGAATTCCTTGACGCCCTTCGAAACGAAACAGAACGCCACGGCATCATCCTTATCTTTGATGAAGTGATGACATCGCGCTCGGCTGCCGGTGGGCTTCAACAGCGTTTGGGCATAACACCTGATATCACGACGCTTGGAAAATATCTTGGTGGCGGGGCCAGCTTCGGGGCCTTTGGCGGACGCGCTGATATCATGGGCCAGTTTGATCCCACATCAGCTAATTCAATCGGTCACGCAGGGACATTTAACAACAACGTCATGTCCATGGCTGGTGGATATACGGGGCTTAGCCAGATATTTACAGCGCAGGCCGCCGACGCGCTTTTCAAACGCGGCGAGGACTTCCGGGCCCGTCTGAACGCGATGATCAGTGAACGTAATCTGGCCATGCAGTATACCGGCGTCGGCTCCATCATGGGCCTTCACACAGTTGGCCACCCGATCAGGATACCCGCCGACACTGCGGGTGAGATGCCAGAGAAAGCAACACTGTTGCATCTGGAAATGATGATGCGTGGTTTTGTCTACGCCCAGCGCGGCTACATGACCCTGTCACTGGCCATGAGCGATCAAGACCTGGACAATTTTGTCAGCGCCTTCGATGAGGTGCTGTCCATCCATGCGGACTTGCTTGCCTAATCAAAGGTGACGGTGGCGATGGCGCGATTGGTTTTTTCCGTTGACCAGATTTTCGGTTTGGACGGGTTCTTGTTAGCCCCAACAATCTTTGTCCCCTGCCCGATCCTGGTCAACTCGACCCGCCCGGTTCTGGTTTCCACATAAACACCCTTGCCGTCCAGAAGGGCGACTTCAAACTCACCATCGAGCGAGCCACCCCAGAAGGTGGTGCCGCGAATACCAATGGTCGCAACTTCGGTGGCGACGACAAAACGCCCTTCGGCTCCGGCAATTTTGCCGCTGACCGCCTTGAAAGCGCCCTGCATCAGGCGGAACGAAGCAAGCGGTTCAGCGCCAGTCATAATATAATCGGTTACAACGAAGATGGTTTGCTCGCCCAATGTCATCACCGCGTCATCAAGCATACGCATTTCCAGGCGCGCCTCACGGCCTGTCGAGATCACATCGCCGCGGAGAATTTTATCGCCGACCTTAAGCACGCGAGGCAAGGCATCCTGCATGGCAACAGCCGTACCCTGCAGCCGCTCGACAATACCAGCAACATCTTCCTCTTGGGCATTCAGGGATAGCGGGGCCAAGAAAATAACCACCAGAAACATTCTGCAAGATGATAAAAATGATCTCATTGCTTTATCCCCTTATGGGCACGTGGTCATTCAGCCCCGTTTTTCAAGAGGTGGTATGGAGTATGTCCCTGTTGAGTGGGCAACCGGCTCTTCATCGTTAACCGAAAACAAGGTTACCTGAATGACCGCAAGGCGTTTACCCAGCTTGATGATTTTGCCTTCAGCCGAAATATCACCCGGTGCGGGTTTACGCAGAAAATTGATATTGAAGTTGGTCGTCACCGCCAGCGCCACAGGACCAATCATCGACAGGACGACGGCGTACATGGCGGCATCGGCCAGCATCATCATGGAGGGCCCGGAAATTGTCCCTCCCGGGCGCAGCATACTGCCGTCATAAGGCAACACCATCGTCGCCTCACCATGCTTCATTTCCGCCAGTCGCAAACCGGCATCGACGGCAAACGGCATTTCATCGGCCAGCAGCTTGTTAAATTCCTCAATCGTCATCTTTGGCATGGTGGTAAATGACCCTTCTCTAAAACCATCGACAAAGGCTAGTTGACGTTTACGTTAGCGTCAATTATCCCTTGCCTTGAACACCCCGAAAGCGTCAAAATTCGTTTGAAATATTGTCTGGAGCCCTGCACACCATGACCGCCCAACCCCAACAGCAAGCAAATGGTGCGCTGGTTCTGCGTGATGACTTAGGCGGGGTTGCGACCCTGACCCTGAATCGGCCCGACCAGCGCAACGCCCTGTCTGCTGACTTGATGAGCGCCCTGCAAGCCGAACTCGCCGCCATTGCCACCGACGAGACGGTTCGCGCCGTTGTCATTGCCGCCAATGGTCCGGCCTTCTGCGCCGGTCATGATTTGAAGGAAATGCGAGCCAACCCTGATGAGAAATATTATCAGGATCTTTTCGGGCAATGCTCGCGCTTAATGCTGGCCATCACCCGTCTGCCCCAACCGGTAATTGCCCGGATTCATGCTCTGGCAACAGCCGCCGGTTGCCAACTGGTCGCCACCTGCGATCTGGCAGTGGCCGGACGCTCGGCGTGGTTTGCCACCCCTGGCATTCACATCGGCCTGTTTTGTTCGACGCCCATGGTCGCACTCAGCCGCAATGTCGGGCGCAAACAGGCGATGGAAATGTTGCTCATCGGAGACAGGGTTGAGGCCGAACAGGCCGAACGCTGGGGCCTGATCAACAAGGTTGTGGACGATGACAAACTTGATCAGGAAATTGCCGACATCACCGCCAAACTGGTCTCGAAATCGCCCCTGACACTTGCCATCGGCAAGGAAGCCTTCTACGCCCAAGTTGATATGGATGTGGAAGCCGCCTACGCCTACGCCAACCAAACCATGACACGCAACATGCTGGCCCGCGACGCCGAGGAAGGCATCGATGCCTTCCTGGAAAAACGTAAGCCAACATGGCAAGGCCGCTGATGTACAGCGATGACCTGCTAACAACGATCCTGAAAAGTGTCCGAACCATTGCCATGGTCGGGGCCTCGCCAAAATGGGTACGGCCATCGAACTTCGCCATGAAATACCTGCAGGGTAAGGGCTACCGGGTGATCCCGGTCAACCCCGGTCAGGCCGGTAGTGAAATTCTGGGTGAGACTGTCTACGGCAGTCTCGGCGATATTGCGGACACCTTCGATATGGTCGATATTTTTCGCAATTCCGAAGCCGCCGGGCCAATCGTCGATGAAGCTATCGAACTTGCCCAAGTCAAAGGGATATCGGTGATCTGGATGCAGTTAGGTGTTATCAACGAGGAGGCATGCAAAAGGGCTGAAGCGGCGGGCCTAATGGTTATTATGGATCGCTGCCCGAAGATCGAATATGCGCGGCTGTTCAGCGAGTTGGGTTGGGCCGGCATCAATACGGGCATCATATCGTCAAAGCGTCCGAAACTGAGGGCCTGAAAATGACTGACACAAAAACACCGCCCGAGGCAGGATTTGAAACCCGCGCCATCCATGCCGGTGCTCATCCGGACCCGGCAACCGGCGCACGCAACACGCCAATTTACCAGACCACCTCGTATGTTTTTGATGATGCTGATCACGCGGCCGACTTGTTCAATCTGCAAACCTTCGGCTTCATTTATTCGCGCCTGACCAACCCGACAGTGGCAGTGTTGGAGGAACGCCTGGCCAATCTGGAAGGCGGTCGCGCCGCCGTATGTGCCGCAAGCGGCCATGCGGCACAGTTTCTCACCTTCTTTACCCTGCTCGGCCCCGGCGATGAATTTGTCGCCTCACGAAACCTGTACGGTGGGTCAATCACCCAGTTTGGTATCAGCTTCGAGAAACTGGGCTGGAAATGCCATTTCGTAGATCCGACCGATCCTGAAAACTTCGCCGCCGCCATTACCCCAAAAACCAAGGCTATTTTCCTTGAAGTCCTGGCCAACCCGGGCGGCATCGTGGTTGACCTCGAAGCCGTCGCCGCCATAGCCAAAGATGCTGGCATCCCGCTTATCGTCGACAATACCATGGCGACGCCCTATTTGTGCCGCCCCTTTGAGTGGGGTGCCGACATTATCGTCCATTCGACAACCAAGTTCCTGGGCGGACACGGCAATTCACTGGGCGGGGCGGTGATCGAGTCCGGTAAATTCGACTGGGCCCAGAACGACAAGTTCCCCTCCATGACCGAACCCGAACCCGCCTACCACGGCTTGACCTTCTATGAGACCTTCGGCAATTTCGGTTTCACCATGAAGGCGCGCGCTGTCGCTTTGCGGGATTTCGGTCCGGCATTGTCACCTACGAACGCTTTTAACACCATCACCGGCATCGAAACCCTGCCCCTGCGCATGGAACGCCATGTCGCCAACGCGCAGGACGTAGCCACCTTCCTGGAGGGCCACCCGGCCGTTGACTGGGTTTCTTACGCCGGATTGACATCGAGCCCCTATCACAACCTTGCCAAAAAGTACTTACCCAAGGGCGCGGGCTCTGTCTTTACCATCGGCCTAAAGGGCGGTTATGAAGCAGGTGTCAAGCTTGTCGAAGGGGTCGAGATGATTTCCCATCTGGCCAACATCGGCGATACCCGCTCGTTAATCCTGCATCCGGCTTCAACCACCCACCGGCAATTGACCGAAGAACAGCGCCTCGCCGCCGGGGCCGGCCCCGAAGTGGTACGGCTGTCGATCGGCCTTGAAACCGCAAACGATATCAAAAACGATTTAGATCAAGGACTTTGTAACACTTAACAGGGCAGAATAGTGCCGCAATGACAAAATCGCTGAAAATACAGGTCTATGACGTTATCGAAGCGTCCGTCCGTAGTGACTGGAAAGGACGCTGGTTTGATATTTTTATGATGGCGTTGATCATTACCAACGTCATCGCGGTGATCATTGAGACCATCCCCGGACTGGACCCCGAACACCACTCGTTTCTTCAAGCCTTCGATACCCTTTCGGTGATCATCTTCTCGATCGAATATGTTTCGCGTGTATGGGTGTGTACGGAAAACAAGGAAGAAGGTTTCGAACACCCTGTCATGGGGCGTATCAAACACATGCTGACGCCGCTTGCCCTGATTGACCTGATCGCCATTGCGCCTTTTTATCTGGCGTTTTTCGTCAGCGTCGATCTCCGCTTCATGCGGATATTCCGACTGCTCCGTCTGCTCAAACTGACCCGCTATTCACCGGCTATCGAAACCTTTGCGGCGGTCCTGAAAAGCCAGCGCCGTCCCCTGGGCGCCGCCCTTCTGGTGATGATGATGTTGTTGATCTTCGCCTCGTCGGTGGTCTTCATGTTCGAGCGTGAGGCCCAAACCGAGGCCTTCGCATCTATCCCCCATGCCATGTGGTGGGGACTTGCGACCCTGACAACTGTCGGTTACGGGGATGTAACGCCGATCACCGCCGGCGGCAAAATTTTCGGCGCCTTCATCATGGTTATGGGGATCGCCATGTTCGCCCTGCCGGCCGGTATTCTGACATCGGGCTTCACCCGCGAAATCAAGAAACGGGATTTCACCGTCACCTGGCAACTGGTTGCCGGGGTGCCCCTGTTTAGCAAACTTGACGCCTTGAGGATTTCAGAAATTGCCGGGCTGCTTCATCCCAAACTGGTGCCAGCCCGTTACGTCATCGTCAAACGCGGCGAGTATGCGGATTCCATGTATTTCATTGTTACCGGAGAGGTAGATGTCGATGTTCACCCGGAACACCGGATGTTAAGCAACGGCGACTTTTTTGGCGAAATTGCCCTTTTGAAGGATTGTGCCCGCACAGCGACCATCACGACACGCACGGAATGTCAGTTGCTTTACCTTGACGCCCATGACTTCCACCGTTTGCTCGACGCCAGTCCGGAATTACGCGCCCCCATTGAGAAAGCCATGGAGCAACGCCTGGCGGAATTGGAAAGCCTGGGCGAAACCCACTAATCAGGGTATCTGGAAACTTCGATCAGGTTAGCGTCGGGATCGCGAAAATAAACCGACAAAATTGGCCCGGTTGCACCGGTGCGCGCGACGGGTCCCTCCTCCATGGCAACACCCTTGTCCTTAAGGTGCGCAATCACCTGCTCCATTGGTTCCTCAACGATCAGGCACAGATCAGCAGAACCGGGTTTCGGGTCGGCGGCTTTCGGCTCGAATTCGGCACCCACCTGATGCAGATTGATTTTCTGCTCACCGAACGTCAGTGCCCGACGGGTGAGGCCACCGGAGGAAAAACGCACATCCTCCATGCCCAACACCCGGCAATAAAAATCACACGTGACGTCAAGATCGGCAACTGTCAAAACCAGATGATCGAGGCGTATGACCTTCATCATTCAGCCGCCGCGGTTACCGCGCGAGAGCCTTCGTTGGGCAGCAGTAATCCGGCCATGGCGGCGACGGTGGCGACACAGGCCAGAACCACAAACAGCCAGTAAAAGTCACCGGTATAATCATACAGCTTGCCTTCCAGCAGGACGCCCAGACCGCTAACCCCGAAGGTCAGAATAAATTTCAGGCCAAAAGCCAGGCCTCGCCATTTGCTTGGCGCGTAGCGGGCGACCAGAGAGTTTTCAGCCGGTAAAGCGCCGGAATTGACAGATACCATGATCATCGCAACAACCAGAAGCGAGGCGCCGCCCAAGCTGCCAGCCAGGGCCAGGAAAGGTACCTGCAATATAAAGGCCATTATATAGACATACTTTAAGGGGTACTTGTCGGCCATCCTTCCGGCGGTAATCTGCATGGCCCCCGCAGCAAAATAAACCATGGCGACAAGTACTGAAATCCCGAAGATGCCGCCACTTGTCAGCTCCGTCAATCTTTCGGAAAAAACTTTCGGCAGCGCCGGTTGCGTTGCCTGATAGATAAGGCCGGTACACATCATGGTCACACTCAAAACAATGAAGGCCCGGATCATATCCTGACGGGACGGTGGGATATCGACCTTTCGATCAACCCGGGATTCAATAATTACCCCACGGACCACCAACCAAAAAAAGATAATGCCTGTCGCGACAAGCAGGATACCCGGCACCATAAAGGCCGCCCGCCAGCTAAACCACTGGATCAGCACACCGGCAGTGAGCGCCGCCATGGCCGGACCGATGCTGCCAAAAATGCCATTTATCCCCAACGCCATGCCACGGCTGGCGGCATGGCGAACAAGCCAGGCGATGCCGACAGGGTGATAGATCGATGCGAATAAGCCGGTCAGGGCCAGTGCCAGGCCAATGTGCAGGGGTGTCGAGGCCATTCCCGTCAAGATCATGGCGCAACCTGTGCCCAGGAAAAACACACTCATCATGCCGGTCGAGCTCCACTTGTCGCCGAGCCATCCGGCCAGCGGCGCTGCAAGTCCGTAAAGAATATTTCCGGCAACGATCAGGGTGACGACTTCGCCGTGACCAAGCGTCAGTTCCTCCTCAAGGGACAGGGCGGCAACGTAGAAAATCGGCGCAAACAGATGCGAATAGGAATGCCCGATGCAGGAAAAACCTAGCGACAGCCGCGCCGAGCGGTGTTCTGAGTGTTCTGCCATTTGTTATCGATTAAAAAAGACTAGCCAGCTCTTGGACGGCCAAGGAATTTCCATGTCAGCGGCATCAAGGCGGCGGCAAGGGCCAGCTTGGTCAAATCACCCAACACGAACGGGAACAGTCCCCATTCCAGAATTGGTTTATCCCAACCAAACAAGGTTCCCAGCCATAGCAGGCCCGGAAGATAAATCAGAGCATTGCCGACAAGCATCGCAAGGGCCGTCCGCAAAACGTTTTTGTCCCAACCACGCTGGGCCAGCCAGCCAACGCTGGCGGCAGCCAGAATGTAACCGACCAGATAGCCGCCGGTGCCACCCATCATGTAGGCAAAGCCGATACCTTTTTCAGGGGTACCGGCAAAAACCGGAAGCCCCATGGCGCCTTCGGCCAAATACAGCAAAACCGTCGCCGCACCCAGTCGCCAGCCATACGCCATGCCAATGGCGAGGACAGCCAAAGTCCCCATGGTCATGGGTACAGGAAAGAAAGGCACCTGGATTTTTGCGGAAAGCCAGATCAACAATGAACCAGCAACGGCCAGCATGGTGCCACGGAAAGCCCGCGCAAGCGCATTCATTTCGATGGATGCGGGCCAGACCCTGTCTGCCAGTGTTGCCGTTTTAATTATTGAAGTCCGTTCGCTCATAAGCATCGCTTGCTCTCCTGTGATTGACGTCCCTAAATACCCCATCGGCCGAAGTTTCGCAAAGCCCATTTGCGTCAGGGAAGACGTTGATAACGATTATCGAGGATCAAGTCCTTGGATGGCCCGCTGATGTTCCAGTTTGATAGCCAAAGATCATTTGCAACGATCTGAAACCGGCCACGGTAAATATCCGGATCGCACAGGTGTTCAACTTCACAATAACCAGATGACAGGTCGAGTTCATGAAAGATCCGGCCATCGGTAAAATGGACCCGCGCCCTGTGCGCTTGGGGAAACCTGAAATCATAGGACCGGTGCACCGTTTCGCGGTAGTCGCCAAACTGCAATTCACCATCTTCCCAATACTTCAATGCGGGCTCGCCTTGCCCATCTGCTTGTCTGGTTATGGCAATTTGCCCGTTCATAACGCCAGGCGTATTCAGGCGCAGGTCATTGATTGTTCGGGATAACAGCCAGTTCCCTTCAAGAAAGGCGAACAGATCACTTACGGGCATGGCGTCATCGCCGGAAAGTTGTTCCATAAACATCGCTCAAACAGAAATGTTGCTGTGAAGCTCCTCTATAAGGCGCTTATATTGGGTCACATGCACCTGACGGCCGGAAGAGCTGGCCAGACCGTCTTCCTTTAAATCGTGAAAAGCGCGCGATACACTCTCGGGCCTGGCGCCAATCATCGAGGCCAGGTCCTGGCGGGTTAACGGTAGTTCCAGAACCAGGGTTCCATCGGTGGAAAAGCGGCCACATTTATCGCGCAAAAGAATCAGCAGATGAACCAGCCGGACACGGACGCTTAAGGCGGCAACCTCGAAAAACCGTGATTCCACTTCGCCCATGGCTTTGGCAATGCGTTCAAGAAAACGCAGACCCAGATCAGGATTTTTTGAAATCAGCTGCCACGTTGTCTTTGCATCGACAAAACAAACCCGCGAATCCTTGGTCACTTCGGCGCTGGCCCTGTGGTTTTCCTTGGCCAGAAGTGGCCGGTAACCAAGGCTATCGCCCGGATAGCCCAAACGAATGACGGCCGTGCGGCCTTCGCTGTCCATTTTGCGCACGGCGATCATACCGCTTTCAATGATGTAAAGCCCTTTGCAGGGATCATCCTGCATGAAAACGGTTTCACCGGCCTTGTAGGAACGGCAATTGACGGCGGCATTAAAAAGTTCAACCTGGTCGCCGTTTAAAGTGCGCCATTCGGAATCATCATCGACCTTGCATTTAAGCTCGACGGGCGCGCTCGTTTTGTCATCACCTTTTTTCGGCATCAACGAAAGTCCCTTTTGCTCGTACGCAACACGGAAATGAATGAAAGAATCCCCAGTTGATCGCGCCCATCATATCACAGACAAAACATTCGAACAGCATAGCAGAACGAAAACTGGATAAATTGGATTTTTGAAAAGTGGCGT
>JACNJU010000001.1 GCA_014382375.1 Rhodospirillaceae bacterium | reverse complement strand
TGGTTGTCTAATTCCAGTTTCTAAGTCAATCCTTGCCGAGCCTCTTTTTTTTCCCTTTGCCGGGAACACGGTTGTCTCCGAAGTCGCATCCGGCGATTTGGCTGGATCGCTTCATCATAGTGCCCTTTGGCTTTGGCCTCCCAATGTATTAGACGCAATGGCGGACGGCTTTTTGTCCGGCTTGCAACCAACTTGGCGGGATCGCCTTGGCCATCGTCCCGGCTGGGGACGAAGGTTCCGTGACTTTACGGAACCGGTTGTTCGTTTTGCCTTGCCTAAACCGCCGCCTCCTTTTCCGGCCAGCGGAACGCCTCGCCGGTGATCAGCATTCGGTGCATGATCACCGCCAGTTTACGCGCCAGCGCCACGCAGGCCTTCTTGTGAGAGCTGCGTTTACGGATACGGCGCGCCCAATCCTTGATCGGATGGGACTTGCGAACAACGGTCAAAAGAACGTTGGCCGCTTCATAAAGAAGGCTGCGCAACAGGCCATCGCCATTCTTTGATATCCGTCCCGTATAGTCCATCTCCCCGGACTGATAGCGCCGCGAGGTCAGGCCCAGATAGGCCCCGACCGCACGCGAGCAGGTGAACCGCGACGGATCATCCATAGTCGCCACGAAGGCCAGCGCTGTATTCTGCGCAACACCCGGAACTGTCATCAGCAGGCGACAGGCTGCCATCCCATCGGCCCGCGCCTTGATTTCCTGATCAAAACGCGCGATCTCCCGAGCCAGAGCCTCGACACTCAACAACAAAGGCTCGATCAGTGGTGATAGATCGGGGCGTGCCACCAACGCCGCGCGGACCCGCTCCCCGAGCTTGCCGGACCCCTTCGCGAACCGCAGGCCGAGAGAACTCAGAAAACCACGGATCGCGTTGTGCGTGGCACTGCGCTGAGAGACCAGATGTTTGCGCGCCTTGATCAAAATCCGCTGCGTCTGGGCCGCTTCACTGCTGACCGCCACCGGACGGCAAAAACCCGTCCGGGCGATCTCCGCCAGAAGATGCGCGTCATTGGCGTCCGTCTTGTTGTGCTGAAGCTTCATCACCGCATGGGCCTGGCGGGCGTCGATGATATCCACCGGCATGCCGTGCCGGCGAAGTCCTCGCGCCAGCCAATTCGAAAGCGTGCCCGTCTCAAGCACGATCCGATCAGGGCAGAGCGTATGCTCCTTCAGCATCTCAAACAAAGAATCCGGATCGCTCCGTGCCTTGCCTCGCGCCAATAGCGTGCCAGCCTCATCCATCACGCAAAAACTCGTCTCTTCCTTCGATACGTCAAATCCAACATACTCTTTCATGGTCACTCTCCTGTTAGCCTATTGGGGCGCTTGTTCGCGCTTGCGACCCCGTATCATAAGCTCGGGAGGGTGACCGCTGGAATTACGTTATGTATTACACATAAAAATCAAGATCGCGTGTTTGAGCCCATACGATCGCATTTTGATCAAACTCCGCCCATGGCAAAATGTCGTTTGATTCGAGATGAAAACGGAGAAGGTTAAAACCCGGTTCCCTTCCCTCCGCCATTTTTTCTTTTTTATTCAAATAGTTGCGAGATATTTGGTATAGCAGCACAGACCCGGAACAGCCTTAAAATAGGCGGTTTTGCTAACCGATTGCTAACCACGGTATTCTTTCAGCATCAATTATTTAGGCTCTTCGACGTTTCATGTGGAATTGCCACCCCTAAAAAGCGGACATTCGACTTCCGCTTAGCGCTGAAAAGCTGCCATAATCAGATGTTGGCTGAAACTTCGCTTATTAGCCAGATGCGGAAATTTGGAACAGCCAAAATTTGTGTTCAAAGACTTCCGCTAACGCCCCAATCCAGACATGTTGATTGGTTATGGCAATGGATTTCCTTTTCCATGTATCCCCGGATCTTTCCGGCGAGAAATACATGGTGACGATTGTGTCCTCGTTTCTCGCTTTCGATCCCGAGTTTGCCGTTGTGCCGTTGAATATTATGCATCCGTAACCTCACACAGCACATCGCCAAGAACGCTGATGCCCTTCTTGATCGCTTCCGGCGGGGAGCTGGCGAACCCCAAGAGCAGTCCACTTTGCTGAGGGTCGTGCTGGTAACACTGTGATAATGGCATAACCTCGATGCCGCGTAATGCCGCCGCTTCTGATACGACAACATCATCGATACCCTCCGGCAGCCAGCCGATCAGGTGCAACCCCGCATTGCTTGGAACGGGGTCTAACAGGCCATCCAGTTCCTCTCGCGCCGCTGCCAGTAAGACATCTTGGCGCTCTTTATAAATCTTACGCATGCGACGTATATGTCGGGCGAAGTGCCCCTCGGTTATAAAATCAGCCACAGCGGCCTGTAAATGCGTCGGTGGGCCTTTAAGGGTTATGCCGTTGGCGCCGATAAAGGATTCCGAAAGGTTCGGCGGGACGACCATATAACCGAGCCGAAGCGCGGGAAACAGAACCTTGCTGAATGTCCCGATAAAGATGACACGGCCATGGTGGTCAATGCCCTGCATGGCGGGTAATGGCTTGCCTACATACCGAAACTCGCTGTCGT
>JACNJU010000071.1 GCA_014382375.1 Rhodospirillaceae bacterium | reverse complement strand
AAATAAATCCCCGCCCGAACCATCGGGAAGACGGATATCGGTGACGACCAAATCCACATCCCCTTTTTCAAGTTGCTTGTGGGCACCTGCGATATCGCAGGCAACCCGCACAGGTATGCCTTCAAGACGCAGGCGGTCCTCAAGGGATAGACGCATTATCTCATCGTCTTCAACAATCAGAACGCAAAGGTCCGAGACATCAGGACCATCACCATTTCGTTTTTTTTCATGCACAGACATATTTATCCATTACTCGATTCAATGGCTGGCAAGGTGACCTGGAAATTCGTTCCGCTGCCCAATTCGCTTTCAACTTCAATTACGCCGCGCATACTTTCGACAAGCCGATAGACGATCCAGAGTCCAAGGCCCGTGCCGTTTGTCTTGGTTGTGAAGAAAGGATCGAAAAGCTGATTTTTGTTTTCTTCGGGTATTCCGGGACCATTGTCCGAAACTTCGAGAATGATGCAATTGCCATCTTTGAAAGTTCGGAAGATCACCGTCCCTTTATCCTGGAGCGCCTGGATGGAATTTTTCAATAAATTGAGAACGATCTGTTGCACCCGTCTTCTGTTAATCAATACATCGTCGCCGAGGTGATTGTCCCAGATAAATTCAATCTCGCTTCCGTAAATCTCGGACTCGATAATTTCACGCAATTCTTCAAGCGACGTCGAATTATCGGTGTCGTGGGTTTCTTCTATTCGAAGTTCTATTAACAAGCTTTCGACGATGTTCTTGATTCGGTTTAGGCCCTTGTCGAGCAAGGGCAGATAACGTTCCACCAGTTCTGGATCGTCGGGATGTTTTTTCATGGTATCGATGCAGTTCATCAATCCGGCCAAGGGGTTGTTGACCTCATGGGCGACGCCCGCGCTGATACGGCCAAGCGCAACCATTTTTTCACTGACGGCAATCTGTTCTTCCAGAGATTTCTTTTCGGCCATTTCCTTGGCCATCTTGTTAAAGGTGGACGCAAGGATTCCCAATTCATCATCATTAGCGACGGGAATTGGCTTGATGTCGGAAAGCTCACCTCGACCAACGGCTTCCATGCCTTCGGTCATGGCAGAAAGCGGTCTGGTGATTTTTCTCGAAATGGCAGCTCCCAACAGGCTTCCCAAGACGACCAGGGCAAGAGTAAGACCAATGATCACAAAAGCCGAACGCTGCGCTTTCAAAAACAATTCCAGGTACGATAACCGGACCCGAACAATGCCCAGTAATTTTTCATCGGAATAGATTGGCGCCACACCTTCCAGGAAACCTTTATTGCCTATGCCATTTCTCAGAACAGTTGGGCTTGTCACCTTCATGGCGGCGTCGAACAATCGTTTTTCCACCCTGTTGGGAAACGCAAGTGCGATCCCCATGGGATTGTCCTTACTATTCAGGTGTGCGAGTACAATGCCATCCGGGTTCAGGATCATGCCGCTCAGAATGCGGGTATCATGCATCTCTCCGGGGACCTTGTTCGCCATGTTTCTAAGGCTTTTATAAAGCGGCCAAAAATCGTTACGCAAAATATCCTCGGGTGCGGTTACCGCGACAGAATGGGCCAGCAGCAGAGCCTTGCTCTCAAGTTCATTATGAAAGCGTTGCCAATCCAGGGTCACCATCACAGCGCCAATCGTGAACGCCACACCTGCCACGACAGCCGTGATAGTCAAAGCAAATTTAAAGGACAGTCCTTTAGGTTGAAGGAGGTGTCGCATTATTCCTTGATGACCGTTTTGTTGCTTTGTGATGTTGGGCCAGATTGGGCAAGGGGTTGGGCGCCCCTCGATTTCAAGACCATCTGGCGAATGTTATCGAAAAGAGCCGCAGGGAATTCTCCGAAACCGTCCAGTTTCAGGCCACTCAAAAATTTTCTCCCTTCGGGATCAGCCTTCATGCCGGTAATGACTTTTTGCATGCGCCAAACCGTCTCCAGATCGACACCCAAACGCGAAACCAAAGGGGGAAAGCCGAATTCAGGAGATTGATTGATGACCCGGGTTTTGTCCGCGAGTTCGGGGCGAAACTCCTTCAGGTATTCCCAGATGTATGAGTCAACGGCGCCCCCATCGGCGAATTGTTCTGCTACAGCCTCAACTGTTTCTGCATGGTTGAATGTAAAAAATGACTGACGGAAGTACGATTCCTTGTTTGCGCCTTTTTGGGCAAGAAGGAATTGCGGGTAAAGATAACCTGAATTGGACTCAGGATCGGAGTAGGCAAAGGATTTCCCTTGCAGTTCGTCGATCGACTGATAAGGACTGTCCTTATGGACGATGATATAGGAATGATAGAGCGGCTTGCCCTGGTAAACAGGCACCGAGAGGAGCTTGATGAATTCCGGGTCTCGTTTCTGGACAAAAGGAAAACCGCAAATCCAGGCAAAATCAAGACTGCCTGTTTCAAGCATATCCATGACTTCACGATACGTGCGACGGCGAACAAACTGAACCGGCTGCCCCATTTTTTGACTTAGCTAAAAGGCCCACTGATCAAGAAAACGAAGGTTTTCTCGCTCAACTACGGCTGCCCAGCCCAAACGGATTGGCTTTTTTGT
>JACNJU010000030.1 GCA_014382375.1 Rhodospirillaceae bacterium | reverse complement strand
AAATACACGCAACCACCCTCCGCAGTCCGACAAGCGCGACTGGCTGCGCCTGGTCCGTAGCGGGACAGTCGGTCCGATCTCCTTCTTTAACTTGCTGGAGCGCTTCGGCCCCGCCCGCGACGCCCTGAATGCCCTGCCTGAGCTTGCCCAGCGCGGTGGTAAAAAAGCCATCAAGGTTGCCGCCAAATCGGTTGCTGAAGGTGAAATCGCCACCTTCAATAAGCTGGGGGCGCAATTGATCGCCTGGAACGAACCCGGCTATCCCAACCTGCTGCACCATATAGAAGATGCCCCACCACTGATCAGTGTCCTTGGTCATCCTCATTTACTGACCAAGAAGGCCATTGCCGTGGTCGGTGCCCGAAATGCCTCGATTAACGGTAAGAAATTCGCCCGCGAGATCGCCACTGAACTGGGCCAGGGGGGATTTATGGTGGTGTCGGGTCTGGCCCGCGGCATTGACGCGGAAGCCCACGCGGGGGCCCTGGAAAGTGGCACTGTCGGCATCGTCGCCGGTGGTGTCGATGTTATCTATCCAAAGGAAAATACTGAGCTTTATAACGCCCTGAAAGATCGCGGTGCGCTGCTATCGGAAATCGCCCCCGGCACCCGCCCGCAAGCCCGACACTTCCCCAGGCGCAACCGAATCATATCAGGGATAGCAAGAGGCGTCGTCGTGATCGAGGCTGGCGCAAAATCCGGATCTCTTATCACCGCCCGCATGGCTTTGGAGCAAGGGCGCGAGGTTTTTGCTGTTCCAGGCAGCCCCGGCGATCCCAGATCACACGGCGGCAACCGTTTAATCCGTCAGGGTGCGATTTTGGTGGAGAAGGCGGAAAATGTTTTCGAGGCCCTGAACGGAACCCGTCAAACCTCTGCATGGGAACCGGAAACCTTTGATTTTGAAGGAAAATCCATGCCAGCACCGGATGAGCCAGACATCGCAAAAGCCCGTCCCGTGATAGAAGAAAGTCTTGGCCCAGAGTCCGTTTGTGTTGACGAAATCATCCGCAACTGCCAATTGTCCCCTGCCGTTGTGTCGATGGTGCTGCTGGAAATGGAACTGGCAGGCCGTCTTGAAAGGCACCCCGGCAATAAGGTTTCAATGATTCTGAATTAAGCGAAAGCTGCGGATAAACATGAACGTCGTCATCGTCGAATCACCGGCCAAGGCCAAAACAATCAACAAATATCTGGGCTCGGAATACACCGTGCTTGCCAGTTATGGCCATGTTCGTGACTTGCCCTCCAAGGACGGCTCGGTACGCCCTGACGAGGATTTCGCAATGAATTGGGAAGTCGACGCCAGGTCACAAAAGCAAATCAAGGAAATCACCGCCGCCGTCAAAAAAGCCGATCACCTGTTCCTGGCCACTGACCCGGACCGTGAAGGCGAAGCCATTTCCTGGCATGTGCTGGACGTTTTGGAAAAAAAGAATGTCCTGAAAGATGTCGAGGTCAAGCGTGTCGTCTTTAACGAAATTACCAAAACCGCCATCCTTGAAGCCTTCGAGCACCCCCGCGATCTGGACCTGCCACTGATTGACGCCTATCTGGCGCGTCGGGCGCTGGATTATCTGGTCGGTTTTACCTTGTCACCGGTTTTGTGGCGCAAACTGCCCGGTTCGCGTTCTGCCGGGCGTGTACAATCTGTCGCCCTGCGTCTGATTTGCGAACGCGAAACCGAGATCGAACTCTTCAAACCACAGGAATACTGGTCGATCAAGGCTGGGTTCAATACCCCCACCGACGCACCCTTCAAGGCTTCGCTCACCCACTTTGAAGGCGAAAAACTGGACAAGATGTCCATTGCCAATGAAGACCATGCCCAACGCGCCGTTGCCGCCATCGAAGCGGCTGACTTCAGCGTTAGCCAGGTTGAACGCAAACAGTCACGGCGCAATCCGGCCGCCCCCTTTACCACTTCGACCTTGCAGCAGGACGCATCGCGCAAACTGTATTTCACCACCAAGCGGACAATGCAGGTCGCCCAGCGCCTTTATGAAGGCTTTACCATCGACGGCGAAACGGTCGGTCTTATTACTTATATGCGGACCGATGGTGTGCAGACCCCCAACGAGGCACTCAGCCCCGCCCGCGCCCTGGGCGGCGTTCCCGCCGGAGCGGACTACCCGCCCGCACCCCCCCGTATTAACAAGAGAAAGGAAAAAACCCCCCAGGAACCCCAGGAGGCGGCCCCCCCGCCCCCCGCCCCCCCCCCCCCCGCCGATGTCGCCCAGTATCTTGATGATGACCAGCGCAAGCTCTACGAACTGATCTGGAAACGTACCGTCGCCAGCCAGATGGAAGCCGCCGTCATGGACCAGGTCGCGGCGGATTTAACATCGCCGGATGGGCAGACGACGTTGCGCGCCACCGGTTCGGTCATTGCCTTCGACGGTTTTCTGAAAGTCTACCAGGAAAGGGGTGACGGCAGGAAATCCGATGATGACAAGGACCGCATCCTTCCCGACATGTAGGAAGGCGACGCTTTGCTCCGCACAGCTGTCGAGCCGGACCAACATTTCACCCAACCACCACCCCCTTATTCAGACGCCTCGTCTGGCCACACCAG
>JACNJU010000078.1 GCA_014382375.1 Rhodospirillaceae bacterium | reverse complement strand
TCGCTGGCCTTGCGCAAGCGTTCAATCGCCTGTTCGGAAAGCAGCTCGATGCTTTCAACAAACGCAGCAAAGTCACCCTGTTGGACAAGGTCGTACCAGGTTGAAAAACGATCATCGATTGAACCGTCTTCGCTATCAGTCAATGGATCTTCACTAAACAACTGACGCGCCTTGTGCATGGGTGGGTCAATTTCCTCGACCGGCACGTCCTTGCACAACAACACCAGATCGGCATTGCTCATCTTGTAAAGGGTGACATCAAAATTGCTGAGAAGATCATCAAATGTTTTGGCGGCAATATTAATAAAGTGCGGCTTGCGGTTTGAGGCGCGAAGCCCCGAAAGATGAATGTGCACGACGTAGTGTCCCGAACGGTCATCTTCGATAAACCGTAACCGGGTAAGAAGCTGTGTTTCCTCGCTCGTCGCTTCTGAGCCAGGAAACGTCATGACGGTGCCCGTCTGAACCATCTTTATTCTAAAATCCTAGAAAGCCGCACATATAAAAAAATGACGTTACGGGAAAAGCGTTAATAGTCACTTATCAAAAGGCTTTGTTTGCCTTTTAGCTAAATATTGCGATTTTCGCCCCGTGCCATCATATATTCCCCTATGACCATGATACAACAAGACATCATACCAACATATTGCGCCGTTCCGCCGGGAAAACGCCTTTACGCCATTGGCGATATCCATGGACGCTATGATCTGCTGAAACAATTACTCGAAATGATCAGGATCGATGCCGGGACCGCGCCCGCAGGTTTTGAAAAAGTCCTGATTTTTCTTGGTGACTATGTTGATCGGGGCGCCGACTCAAAACGCGTTCTGGAGCACCTGAGCGGGCCGCCGCCAGCGGGATTCACTATGATTTGCCTAAAAGGCAACCATGAAGACATGCTGCTGCAGTTTCTCGACGGCGAGGGGGCGATGATGTCATGGCTGAAAAATGGTGGTCGGGAAACCCTGAAAAGTTATGGCTTGAATGTGAAAAACCTTGCCGTGTCCCGGGTCACCGACGAGATCGTAGAAAATGCACGCCGTGAATTGCGCGCCGCCATACCAGGCTCACACCTTGAATTTTTATGTTCTCTCGATTTGATCCACCTGGAAGGGGACTTTGCGTTCGCTCACGCCGGAATCAAACCCGGCGTCAGCCTGGCCACACAGAAAGAGCTCGACCTGATCTGGATCAGGGATGAATTCCTTAAGTCCGACGCCGATTTCGGTAAAGTGATTATTCACGGTCATTCGGTCACCAGTCTGCCCTCGATCAAAGCCAACCGCATTGGCATCGACACCGGTGCCTGGCGCACTGATGTGCTGACCTGCCTTGCCCTTGAGGGTCAGGAGCGGCGGTTTCTCCATACCTGAGCCGGGTATTCAAGGTGGCTTGGTATTACGTCCCTGCGGTGATAGGTTCTCGAAGTTTAAATTCGCCTGTAATGTTCAAGAGAGTTCGGTGTGAGTAATAGAAAAAGAGTTCTGGTGACCGGCGGGGCCGGATTTTTAGGGTCCCACCTATGCCAGCGGTTGCTGGCCGATGGCCACGATGTCCTGTGCATCGATAATTTTTATACAGGCACCCGCGACAATATCGTCGCCCTTTTGGGCAATCCATATTTTGAGATGCAGCGCCATGATGTAACTGTTCCTCTTAATATTGAGGTCGATGAAATTTACAATCTGGCCTGCCCTGCCTCCCCGATCCATTACCAGAACAACCCTGTGCAAACGACGAAAACATCGGTCCACGGGGCCATCAATATGCTTGACCTCGCCAACAGGACCGGGGCCAGAATCTTTCAGGCCTCGACCAGCGAAGTTTACGGTGATCCGGAAGTCCATCCGCAAAGTGAAAGCTACCGGGGCTCGGTCTCAACCACCGGCCCAAGGGCCTGTTACGACGAAGGCAAGCGTTGTGCCGAAACCCTGTTTTTTGATTATTATCGTCAGCATGCCTTAAGTATCCGCGTCGCCCGCATCTTCAACACATATGGTCCGCGAATGCTGCCCGATGACGGCCGTGTGGTTTCCAACTTTATCGTCCAGGCATTAAAAGGCGATCCCATTACCATTTACGGTGATGGCAAACAGACCCGTTCCTTTTGTTATGTGGATGATCTGATCGCGGGTTTCATCAGTCTTATGGCCGCCGATGATCCTTTTACCGGGCCGGTCAATCTGGGTAATCCAAACGAATTCACCATTCGCCAACTTGCCGAAACCGTTTTGCGACTAACCGCTTCATCCTCGACCCTGATTGATAAACCGTTACCCGAAGATGACCCGACCCAACGCTGTCCAGATATTTCGCTGGCTAAAGAATCCCTGGGCTGGCAGCCGGGGATTGAACTTGAGGAAGGCTTGAAACGCACGATCGCCTACTTCAGGGAAACTTTATAGGCGAAGCCTTTTCTTAAACGGAAATTTGCGCCTGATAGACTTTTTTCGCCCAGCCGCGAAGGCCCCTTTCCTGAACCTCGTCTCCTGCTAGCCAGTCACGCACGGGGACAAAAAAACCGCTTTTCGGCTTCCTTAAAATCTGCTCAGGCAAGGGTTTGGCCGGGGTTGACGCCATCGCCTGTTTATCCGGTCCCTGGCCACGGGCGATCGCCCCGGCAAGCTGTGAGAACAGCTGCACATCGACCAACGGTACCCTGATTTCCAAACCGTGCGCCATGCCCGCCCAGTCCGCGTCCCGCAGCAGCTGGTTGCGCATGTACCAGGCCATCTCGAGGGCCGCGACTTTTGCCTTGGGGGCGCGAAGTGGTGCCTGGCATTCTTTCAGGCGTTGGCGGGCGTTTAATGTCGCCAATCCTTCGCGGGCCATATCACCATCCATCACTGCCGGTAACTCCCAGGGCATGAAAAGGCCGCGACGCAACAAATAAGCATCACCGTAGCCACTGCAATATTCCAGCAGCCCGGGAGTTTTCGGACCGACGATCGAGCCCCCCAGTGGGGCCGTCAAGGTTCGCAAAATTCGGCCGATGCCGCCAATACCAGGAACCGCGCCCAGGGAGCCAACAAGGGCCGGAATTTGTGTAAAACTGTTATATCCGGCAAACAGTTCATCGCCGCCAAGGCCAGAAATCGCCACCTTTAGCCCTGCCCCGGCCGCCGCTTTGGCGACAAAGTAAGTATTCACCCCGTCGATACTTGGCTGGTCCATGGCGTCCAGAAGATCATCCAGATCAGCGGCAAAATCCTTGCCCGCCACGCGTACCGTATGATGGCGGGTGGCGTAACTCGCGGCGACGGTTTCGGCCAGTGGCACTTCGTCATTGGCGGTTCCGTTGAATTCCTCAAAACCCAAAGTCAGTGTATCCAGCCCCGCACCCTGTAATTCCGATGACAGGCCGACCAGGGTCGTTGAATCCAGGCCTGATGATAAAAACACCCCAACCGGAACATCGGCCACGAAATGATGCCTGACACTGTCACGCAAGGCCTCAGCCAGATCGACGGCGCTGGCATCCTTATCAGCGGTGGCCAGGGTGCCGGTAATATCGAAGAAGGTCTCTGGCTGCCCCGGTCCTTTGTCATCAATCCACAGTGTCGTGCCCGCAGGCAGGGCGCGAATGTCTTTATATAAAGTGTGCGGGTCGGGAATTGATCCAAACAGAAAAAAGCCAACATGCCCGGCTGCATCGAAATCCGGGCGTGGCCGCTTGAGGGCTCTCAGGCCCGCCAGCAGGGCCTTAACCTGCGAGGCGGCGCTCAGGGTTTTGCCATCGTCCATATAATACAGTGGCTTGATGCCAAAACCATCCCGCGCCAGCAGCATTCCCCGGCGATGCTCGTCCCAGATGGCAAAAGCGAACATGCCGCGCAAGCTTTTCACCATTGCCCGGCCATCACGCTGGTACAGGTGCAGCAGGACTTCCGTATCGGAGTTACTGACAAAACGCACCCCATCGGCTTCAAGTTGCTGGCGTAATTCCCTGAAATTGTAAATCTCGCCGTTAAAGGAAATATGCAGGCGGCCTTGCGGGGTTTCGACCATCATGGGCTGTGCCCCATCGGCACTTAAGTCGATGATCGCCAGTCTTTTATGGGCAAGCCCGACGCGCCTGTCGCCTGACATCCACAAGCCCTCGCCATCGGGGCCACGGCGGACCATCGCCTGATTGATCGCGCCAAGCACATCCTGAGAGGCGGGCGGTGCATCAGCGGCATAGGAATAAAGGGCAGCAAAACCACACATGTGATGGACTTATCAGATAAGGCCCTTTTTCTGGGCGTAGGATTTAAACTCGGCATCGGCCTTGATGACATCTTCAAGCAGAAAAAAGATTATTTCCTCAAGGCATTTTCTTGCTGCTTCGTGGCCGTGGTCGGCCTCGACAGTCTTCAGGGCTTCCTTGCCCATCTCAAGAAGTCGTAAATGGGCAGCACGGTGAGATTCAAGGCGGGGAAAATCAACTGATTTAAGAAAAATTTCTTCTTTTTCAAAATGACGTGCCGCCTGCTCCATAAATTCATGAAACAGGGTCAAACACATGCTAACATCGCCCCTCGCAAGGGTTTTTTCTATTTTCTGGGCCACCTCAACCAATTCCCGGTGATCATCGTCGATATCGACGATGCCTGTTTCAAAAGACGGCAACCATACAATGTTCATTTTTTATCTGCCCCTGCTGTACCAGATTTAATATTCGAATCATTGGTAACCAACAGTCTAGATTCCTTAACCGGGCGTGACAAAGTCCGATTTCGCAATTTTTTTCATCTGCCCACACCGGAAACAATAAAGCTGTCTTTGCATCTGCCCATGAAATCAGAGTAAAACACTGTAATGAAACAAGTTATTCAAAGCACACGGACTGGCAAACTTCAACTGACAGAGGTTCCCGAACCGACTGTCAAGGCCGGCAACATTCTTGTCAGCACCCGCGCCTCGCTCATATCAGCCGGTACCGAACGCATGGTCGTCGAATTCGCCCGCAAAAGTCTTGCCGGCAAAGCTCGCGAGAGGCCCGATCTGGTCAAGAAAGTTTTGAGTAAGGCAAAACGCGACGGCGTCGCAGCGACCATCCGCTCCGTCCTCGCCCGCCTCGACGAACCCCTGCCGCTGGGATATTCAGCCGCCGGTGAAGTGGTTGCCGTTGGCGAGGGACTTGAGGGGCGCTTCCGCGTCGGCCAGCGTGTCGCCGTCGCAGGTGCCGGTCTTGCCAACCACGCCGAACTGAACGTCATTCCAGCAAATCTGGCAGCCCCGGTCCCCGACGATGTGTCCTATGAAGAAGCTTGTTTTGGCACCCTGTCCTCCATCGCCATGCACGCGGTCCGAAACCTGGGTGCGTCTTTCGGAGAAAGCGTCGCGGTCATTGGTGCAGGTCTCCTGGGCCAGTTGGTCATTCGCCTGTTATGCCTTTCGGGCGTTCGGGTCCTGGCCCTTGATTACAATGTGCCGCGCCTCGACCTGGCCCGACGCACGGGAGCCGAGGCAACTTATGATCTGGGTGGCGATGATGTTGAAGCAACGGTGCAGGACTTAACCGCGGGGCGCGGCATGGATGGCATCATCATTTCGGCGGCGACCGAATCCAGCGAGCCGTTCAAGGTTGCCGGCGTTATCGCCCGGGACCGTGCCCGGGTCTGTATGGTTGGCCTGACGGGCACCGAGTTCCCCTACCGGGAATTCATGCAAAAGGAACTGAGCCTGGTGGTCTCGCGCTCTTACGGGCCGGGCCGCTATGACCCTGATTTTGAAGGTCGCGGCGTCAAGTACCCGGAAGGCTGGGTGCGCTGGACGGAAACTGAAAATCTCGGCGAATGTCTGCGTCTGATGTCACCTTCCCTTGAGCGTCGGCTCAACGTAGACGCCCTGACCAGCCATACCTTTAAATTAGAGGATGCGGAGAAGGCCTACGATCTGGTAACCAGCGGGGCGGTGCCACATCTTGGCGTCGTTCTGACCTACCGGGACGATATCCGCGAACGGCCAGCCACCTTCCCCGCCCCCAAACTGACCAATACGCAAAACAAGTGCGTCCTGGGCGTCATCGGGGCTGGCGGTTTTGCCAGATCGGTATTGCTGCCGGAATTAAAAAAGATGCCCGCCGTCATTTTGCATACGGTGGCCACCCAGCGCGGCGCATCGGCTGAAAAAACCGGTGACACCTTTGGCTTTCTTAACGCCACAGCCGACAGCCAGGCAGTCCTGGATAATCCCGATATCAACGCCGTCCTGATCGCCACCCGCCACGACAGCCATGCCGAACTGACCGCCCGCGCCTTGCAAGCGGGCAAGTCGGTGCTGGTTGAAAAACCGCTGGCCTTAAGCCGTGAAGGCATCAACGCCGTCATTGAAGCACGAAACAGCAGCGCCGGATTTTTCCAGATCGGCTTTAACCGTCGTTTCGCACCAATGGCCGAAATGGTTCGCGGACGACTGGCTCGCCATCAGGGCACAAAGTATCTGCTGCTCAGAATCAACGCCGGCCACATCCCGCCCGAAAGCTGGATTCACGCCGCCGACGAAGGGGGCGGGCGCATTCTTGGTGAGGTTTGTCATTTTGTCGATCTGGCACGGTATTTCATCGGTGCGCCAATTGTCTCGGTTCAGGCCGACGCAGGCCAGGTTACAGGCGGAGGCTGCGATGATCTTAACGTCGGCCTGCGATTCGCCGATGGCTCACTTGCCACCATCGCCTATACGGGCCTTGGTGACAGCGTCTATTCCAAGGAACTGATCGAGGCCTACGCCGGTGGCAGCGTCGTCACTATTGATAATTTCCAGTCCTATACCATTGCCGAACACGGCAAGCTCAATAAACCGTGCGCCCGCACCCAGGACAAGGGCTTCAAGTCGGCTTTGGCGAGTTTTGTCAGCGCCGTCGCCAGTGGGGGCCCGGCCCCTATTGACGAGGCTGAACTCATTGAAACGTCGCTGGCGACCGTCGCCATCATGGAATCCCTTCGCAATGGACGGCGGATTGATCTTTCTTAAGAAGGAAGCAACATGGACCTAAATGCCTACCTGCAAGCTGAGATGGATGCCCACGCGGAGGCCTTTGCGCTAACCCGCGAGATGATCGCAGAACCTTTCGCGCAGTTGCTTGGGGCTTGTGTGAGCGCCCATAGCAAGGGTGGCAAGATTGTCTTCTTTGGCAATGGCGGCAGCGCCGCGGATGCCCAGCATCTGGCCACCGAACTGACCGTCCGTTACATCAAGGATCGTGCGCCCATCCCGGCCATCTCGCTTGCCACCGACACGTCATCCTTAACCGCCATCGGCAATGATTTCGGTTTTGATGATCTGTTCGCCCGCCAGGTCGAGGCTTTGGTCGGCAAGGATGACGTGGTGATCGCCATTTCCACATCGGGAAACAGCGAAAACGTCATTCGCGCACTGAACATGGCAAAGAACAAGGGCGCTGTTGCTGCCGGTTTTTCCGGTCGTGACGGGGGCCGCATGACCGGCCTGGCAGCACCCCTGATCACTGTGCCCTGCGCTGAAACTGCGCGCATTCAGGAAATGCATATTCTCATCGGCCATATGCTGTGCGGCGCACTGGAGAAGGAACTTGGTCTGTTATGAGCCCCCGCGCCAACCTCATCTCGCTTGTTGAATCTTTAGGATCCGCGAAAATCCTTTGCGTCGGCGATGTTATTCTTGATCATTTCCACTATGGTTCGGTTGGCCGGATTTCACCCGAAGCGCCGATTCCTGTCTTAAAGCTGGAGCGCGAGGCGACCATGCTTGGTGGTGCCGGTAACGTTGTCCGCAATCTGGTTGGTCTGGGTGCAAGTGTTCGTTTTATCACTGTTATCGGCAGGGACAACAACGGCGGCGAAGTCGAAAGATTAATCGCCGAGGAAGGCATCACCGACCTGCCCCTGGTCGACGACGGCGGCAGGCGAACATCGGCAAAATCGCGCTATCTGGCAGGCACCCAACAAATGCTGCGCACCGATCAGGAAACCGTGTTTCCCTTAAGCGACGAAATGGAAGCCAAACTGCTTGCCGCCGCCAAGCAGGCGCTGAGCGATTGTGACGCCGTTATCTTATCGGATTACGCCAAGGGTGTGCTCACAGAAAACGCTACCCAGCAACTTATCAAGGCGGCCAAGGAGGACACCAAAACCGTTATCGTTGATCCAAAAGGAACGGATTACAGTCGCTACCGGGGTGCCGACGTGATCACCCCCAACCAGCACGAATTGGCTGAGGCGACATCGATGGCCACGGGCAGCGATGAGGAGGTAACCCTGGCTGCACAATCACTGATCGATCAATACGATTTCGGCGCAGTGTTGGCCACACGCTCGAAAGACGGCATGGCCCTGCTCTGCCGGGATGGTTCCCTGTACCACCTGAAAACCGAGGCGCGGGATGTTTTCGATGTCTCCGGTGCCGGCGATACAGTCGTCGCCACCCTGAGCGCGGCCCTTGGCGCTGGCGGTGAACTTGAAGATGCCGCCACCCTTGCCAACATCGCCGCCGGTATCGTTGTTGGTAAGGTCGGCACCGCTGTGGCTTTCGCAGCTGACGTCATAGCGGGCCTGCACCATCAGGATCGTGATAACGCCGAAGCCAAGGTTATGGCCCTGAAACCGGCCCTCGAGCAGATCGACAGATGGCGGCGCAGTGGCCTGACCGTCGGTTTCACCAACGGTTGTTTTGACTTGCTTCACCCGGGCCACATTTCGCTTTTGAGTCAGGCCCGCGAAGCCTCAGGCAAGCTGATTGTCGGCCTCAACAGCGATACCTCGGTCAAATTGCTGAAAGGCGAGGGCCGCCCGATACAGACCGAGGCCGCCCGCGCCGCCGTGCTGGCGTCGCTGGCGTCAGTCGATCTGGTGATTATTTTCTCCGAACAAACGCCGCTTAAGCTGATCGAGGAACTGCGCCCCGATGTCCTGATCAAGGGTGCGGATTATTCCGTCGATAAGGTTGTTGGGGCCGACATTGTCAAATCCTACGGCGGCCGTATTGTGCTGGCCGAACTGGCCCCCGGGCATTCAACCACAAATACAATTGCCAAACTGACCGCTGACAAAACCTAGTTTTTATCGCCCGTAAAAACGCCCAGCAGCTTGTCCCAGAAACCCTTCTTTTTGTCTTTAAGTGGCGGTGCTTGTTTCCTGTCTTTTGCGGGAAGCTGTTTATCGATTCCGGGTAAGGGGCGAGCAGGGGTGCTGGCGTGAGCCGCGATCATAAACTGACGCCATGTTCGCGCCGGAATACCGCCACCGGTAACATTCTTCATGGCTGCCTGGTTGTCATTGCCCATCCACACACCGGCAACCAGATCGGCGCTGTAGCCGATAAACCAGGCATCGCGGAAATTCTGACTGGTGCCGGTCTTGCCGGCCAGGGGACGTTTAAAATTCGCCGCCTTGCCGGTTCCGGTTTTCAGAACCCCGGCGAGCATATCGTTCATCGCCCCGGCGTCCGCCGCAGCGATCACGCGACCCGGTCCCGATCCCTGCCGCCGGTAGAGAATCCGCCCTTCGCCGTCAGTAATTTCCTCAATTCCGTAAGGCCAAAGTCCGTAACCACCATTGGCAAAAACCCCGTAAGCGGCAGTCATTTCAATCAATGAGACGCTGCTGGCGCCAAGAGCAAGGCTGGGCGCTGCCATCAAATCAGATGTAATGCCGAGCCTGCGGGCGGCATTGATAACCGTCTTGCGACCGGCTTTTTCGGAAATTTTAACGGCCACCGTATTGATCGACTTGGCCAGTGCCTCGGCCATGCTGACGGTCCCCAGATATTTTCGGGAAAAATTTCTTGGGCTCCAGTCATCAATACTCACCGGCTCATCGACCAGACGGCTGCCTTGCCCGAGGCCACCTTCAAGACCGGCGAGAAAGACAACGGACTTGAAAGCCGAACCGGGTTGCCGCTTTGCCTGTGTCGCCCGGTTGAATTGGGACAATCCATAATCAGCGCCACCCACCATCGCCCGAACCGCCCCGTCAGTGCTCATGGCGACCAACGCCGCCTGACTGACATTAAGGGATTTTCCGCTTTTAAGGCCCTGTGCTATGGCCTTTTCCGCGTCTGCCTGAAGCGCCCGGTCAAGGGTCGTACGCACGATAATATCGGTATCGCCCGGTGACACGTAATCAGATACCCGGGACAACACCCAATCGCTGAAATAACGGGATTTCCTGGATGTTTTTTCGGGCCTGACCGTGCCCGCCCCGGCCTTCAGGGATGCCCTGTCCTTTTCCGTCAAGTAGCCTGCGGCGACCATGTTGGCGAGAACCTGGGCGGTGCGCTCGCGGGCCTTTTTTGGACTTGTCGCCGGATTGTAGCGCGTGGGAGCCTTTAATAATCCGGCCAGCATCGCCGCTTCATAGGTGTTTAAAGTGCGCGCCGATTTGCGAAAGTAACGCCTTGCCGCCGCCTCGACCCCATAGGTTCCAGCCCCCAGATAAACCCGGTTCAGATAAACCGTCAAAATTTGATCTTTTGAAAAATTCTGCTCCAACCACAATGCCAAAAGCAGTTCCTGTACTTTTCTTTTTATGGTTCGATCCGGTGTTAAAAACAGGTTTTTTGCCACCTGCTGGGTCAGGGTCGAACCGCCCTGAACGATACGTCCGGCATTTATATTGGCGTAGGTAGCCCGCGCCAATCCAATCAGATCGATTCCAAAATGAGAATAAAACCGCCGATCTTCCGTCGCCAGCACCGCCTGGGAAAGGGACGGTGGTAATTCATTCAGGCCAACGGGCAACCCGTGAATATCACCCAGAGTCATAAGATGGCTGTCGTCCCCGGCCCTTATAGTGATGGTCGGGCGGCGGGTTGCGGCCAGGGCCTTGTCAACATCGGGCAGATCATAGGCATAGAAAGCAATGAGCCCGCTTAGCCCAATGATCCCCCAAACCATCAGGGTGGCCAGCTTCATAACAAGTCCGCGAAGCAGGCTTTTTTCGGAAGTGACCTTGCTTTTTGCCATCACCACAATTTCTGGGTCGAGAATTTTTCCGTCTTGTCCAGCGCCTTGGTAAACAATTCCCATTCCTGGGTCGGCAGGAATCGTTGGGCCAAAAAGCGGTAAAGCTCGGCAAGAAGATGTTCGTTTTGCGGCGAGCGTTTGACGACCGCCATGCTCCAGGCTTCAATCAACCCTTCCCAGGCCCATAGCCTACGGTGCAAGTCATCACGGGTGGTCCGAATAAACTTGGTCTGGGCCGCAATATTTTTCAAAACGGCGAGGATTTCGCCTGTCTGGGCGTCGATTTCCTGAAAACTTTCCTGCAGGCCCTCAAGGGCGATCTTGAACAGCCGCTTAACCGGCATGATGGTTTCCATAACGCTTAATTCGGTTTTATATTTTTGTTCAAGCTCCAACACGTTCTTATGGATCGCTTCAACCTTGTGAAGTTTGCCACGCAGGGTTTCGATATAGGAAAGCTCTTCGGCCAGGTTGCCGACCAGCGACACCACGTCTTCGGTTCTATCCTTGCCCAGCCCCAGGCTTTCGGCAGCCTCGACAAAGGCCGCGTTGATTTTCTCGCGGGTTTTGGGATCCTCAACGATTTGCGCCAACTGCTCAGGTTCGGTGACCAGAGTTTCATCGCCGGACATCCAGGACACCAGTTGCATGGTCACCCTGTTATGGGCCGTCGCCCGATCCTTATCGGAAACTTCCCATGATGCCTGTCCGCTTAACAATTCACTGGGCACCGGGTCGCCGACGCGGATACCGCGCACATATTTCAGGGCTTCGGCAACGGTATCGAGAGTTTTGCAGTCGTGATCGCCCGGACCCAGTTCAAGTTCATGCTTGATACCACCCAGCTTAAGCGACACATCACCCCCTTCGAGGGGCATGATCATGACAGCGTCGCCGGTATCTTCCAGAAGCTTGAAATAGCTACCCTCGACCGATCCAAAGAAAGCTTTCTCGAAAGAGATCGTCGTCTCCGGCGCTTCGGAATTTTCAGTTTCCATACTGAGTCCTAAGATTATACGTCCAGGTTAGCAACCTTCAGCGCATTTGCCTGAATGAAATCCCGTCGCGGTTCGACCATGTCCCCCATCAGGGTCGAAAATACTTCTTCGGCCGCGTCGGCGTGGGTAACCCTGACCTGCAACAACGAGCGGACATTGGGGTCAAGGGTGGTTTCCCAAAGTTGTTCCGGATTCATTTCACCCAGACCTTTGTAACGTTGCATACCAATGCCCTTGCGCGCGGCAAGCATAATGGTTTCGACCAGGGATACCGGGCCGGTGATGTCAAATTCCTTGTCCTTGACCAAAAGTTTGCCATGGCGGGCAAAAAGTTTTTGTAAGGAACCGGCTTTTCCATCCAGCTTGCGGGCCTCGGCGCTTTTAATAAGGGCGCTGTCAATGGTGTGGCGTTCGTCAACACCGCGCAGAGTTCGCGAGAAGGCAAGCCCGCCGTCATCCAGAACCGTACCGACCCAACCGCGTTCGGCCACGTCTTCAAGGGCGTCGAGGCGGGTGGCGGCATATTCGCCAATTTCCTTGGCATGGCCATCATCGGACAGAATTTGCGGATTGAGGGCCCCCATAATGGCGGCCTGTTCGACAATTCTGATCGGCACATGACGCGACAGGCGTTCAATCAGGATATTGATGCCACGCGCCTCCTCCACCTGCTGGCGCAGGTCGGCCCCGGCAAGCTGGGTGCCGTCATAGGTGGTCAACACCGTTCCATCATCGATGGCTGAGGACAACAGATAGTTTTCCAGCGCTTCATCGTCTTTCAGATACACTTCCGATTGGCCTCGCTTGGCCCGGTACAGGGGCGGCTGGGCGATATACAGATAACCGCGTTCGATCAGTTCGGGCATTTGGCGATAGAAGAAGGTCAAAAGCAGGGTGCGGATGTGGCTACCGTCAACATCAGCATCGGTCATGATGATAATCTTGTGGTAGCGGCACTTGTCGGGGTTGAAATCATCGCGCCCGATGCCGGTGCCCATGGCCGCAATCAGGGTTCCAATTTCTGCCGAGGAAAGCATCTTGTCGAAGCGGGCCCTCTCGACATTGAGAATTTTACCGCGCAGGGGCAGGATCGCCTGATTTTTGCGATGCCGTCCCTGCTTGGCCGAGCCACCAGCGCTGTCACCCTCGACGATGAACAATTCTGAAAGGGCCGGGTCGCGTTCCTGACAATCGGCCAGTTTTCCAGGCAGCGAGGCCATATCCAGCGCCCCTTTGCGGCGGGTCAGTTCGCGCGCCTTGCGGGCCGCTTCGCGGGCGGCGGCGGCTTCGACAATTTTGCCAATCACCGCCTTGGCTTCACCGGGGTGTTCCTCGAACCACTGGTCAAGCTGGTCGCCGACAATGCTCTCGACGATCGGCCGCACCTCCGATGACACCAGCTTGTCCTTGGTCTGGGAAGAAAACTTGGGATCGGGAACCTTGACCGACAACACGCAGGTTAACCCCTCGCGCGCATCATCACCGGTAATAGCTACCTTTTCCCTTTTGGCTATACCGCTGGAATTGGCGTATTTGTTGATCGTCCGGGTCATCGCGCCGCGGAACCCGGCCAGGTGAGTGCCACCATCTCGTTGCGGGATGTTGTTGGTAAAAGGCAGGGTTGTCTCGTGATAGCTGTCGTTCCACTGCAACGCCATCTCGACGGCAATCCCCTCCTTCTCGCCGAAAGCGACAAGCGGTTCCTGATTAATGGCGTTCTTGGATTTATCAAGATATTCAACGAAAGCCTTAAGGCCGCCTTCATAATGCAGGTCGACGACGTTTTCATCGACGTGACGTGCGTCGGTCAGGCGCAGGTAGACACCGGAATTGAGAAACGCCAACTCGCGGAGGCGATGCTCCAGGGTGGCGAAATCAAACTCGACCATTGTGAAGGTATCCGTTGACGGCATAAACGTCAGTTCAGTACCGGTCTTGGGGCCTTCTTTGTTGTCGGCGGGCGGCGCGTCACCAACCACTTCCAGAGATTTAACCGTGTCGCCGTGGGCAAAGCTGACCACATGCTCCTTGCCATCGCGCCAGACTCTTAATTCAAGCCACGATGAAAGTGCGTTAACCACCGATACACCAACCCCGTGCAGGCCGCCTGAAACCTTGTAGGAATTCTGATCAAACTTTCCTCCCGCATGAAGTTGGGTCATGATCACTTCGGCCGCCGAGACACCTTCTTCGGCGTGAATATCGACCGGAATACCGCGACCATTGTCGCCAACGGTGACTGAGCCATCGGCGTTGAGAACCACATCAACCCGGTCACAATGACCGGCCAGCGCCTCATCGATGGAATTATCGACGGCTTCGTAGACCATATGGTGGAGCCCTGAACCATCGTCCGTGTCGCCGATGTACATGCCCGGGCGTTTGCGAACCGCTTCTAATCCTTTCAGCACTTTAATGGATTCTGAATCGTAGACAGCGTCTTCGGCTTCAGGTGCTTGGTCGTTTGTTGGTTCATCTGTCATGGTCATCTCTTTTAAATTATTGCGGCGTTATGACGGCGTCGGCGACGCCAAAAAACTGTGCGCTGCCCTGTAGTGGCGCAAACAGGGCTGTATCGGTTCCGGTCATCCAGGCCTGAATACCCAAACTCAGAATTTCTTCAAACAGGGCTTCGCGGCGGGTCTCGTCAAGGTGCGCCGTCACTTCATCCAAAAACAGCAATGGCAGTGAGCCGCGTTCGCGCCCCTGCAGACGGGCATTGGCCATGATCAGCGCGATCAACAATGCCTTTTGCTCACCTGTCGAGCACAGCTCTGCCGTTTGCCCGGTAGCTAGGTGGCGCACCGCCATGTCGCTGCGGTGTGGCCCGTGCGGAACAGTTGCGCCTTCCGCCTCTGCCCCCCGGCATTGCTGCAGGGCCTGTTTCAGGCGGTCTTCAGCCTCAAGGGCCGGGCCTTCTTCGAGCCACCGCTCCAGCGTCCCGGTGACGCGCACCGAAGCCCCCGGAAAGACGCCGTCTTCAGCAGCAAGACCTGCCACTTCATCAAGTCTGGCCGCCATTTCCAGTCGCGCGGCGCTGACGGCAGTGCCCTTGCCAGCCATGGTTTGCTCAAGCACGCTCAGCCATTCCGGATCGGCCGCACGGCCACTGCCCGGCTGGCCGTGGCGCAACAGGCGGCCCCGTTCGCGCATCGCATGTTCATAAGCCGAAACACGGCCCGCGTGGGCCGGATCGGCAGCGAAGACCAGGCGGTCTAGAAAGCGTCTGCGGGCCGATGCGCCTTCGATAAAAAGCCTGTCCATCTGCGGGGTTAGCCACTGGGCGCTTAAATATTCGGACAATACCGCCTGTGAGCGCACCGCCGCACCGTCAATGTGAACAACCCGCTTTTCCCGGCGGCCGCTCTGCTGGGCCTCCCTGCCGGTGCCGACATCGACCGGCCCGTTCGGGGTTTCCAGTTTCGCCGCAACGGTCCAGGGTTTGTCTGTGGCTCCCGTCGCGCCCGTATCGCGGCGCGTAATTTCGGCCAGCTTCGCGCCGCGCAAACCGCGACCGGGAACAAGGAACGACAACGCCTCAAGGACGTTGGTCTTGCCTGCCCCGTTCGGTCCACTGAGAACAACAGGGCCGGAACCGGTTTCTATGCGCTGGCTGTGGTAGCAACGGAAATCTGTCAAGGTCAGGCGAGCGACGGATACGCTGGCGGTGCCAACCTGGGCTTCCTGTCTAACCAGTCCTGGACAATTGATCATTACACTCGCATGGGCATCAGCACATAAAGCGCGCTGGTGTCATCGGTTTCGCTTAAAATCGTTGGCGAGGCAGCGTCGGCCAAAGTGAAACGGGCGCTGTCACCTTCGATCTGATGAGTAATGTCGAGCAGATAGCGCGAATTAAAGCCAATTTCCACATTATCGCCCTGATAATCGACCTCAAGCTCTTCCGTCGCCGTGCCCGATTCAGGGCTGGAAGCGGAAAGCACCAGCATGCCGCTGCTCAAGGCCAGTTTGATGGCGCGGGATTTTTCAGACGAAATAGCCGAAACGCGGTCAACGGCTTCGGCAAACGTTTTACAACTGACGATCATTTCCTTGTCATTGCCAGCCGGGATCACCCGTTCATAATCGGGGAAAGTTCCATCGATCAGCTTCGAGGTCAGAATAACACCGTCAAAAGTGAAGCGGATTTTGGTTTCCGAAAGCTCAACGGCGACCTCATCGACGGTATCTTCAATTAGTTTGCGCAATTCGCCAACCGTCTTGCGCGGAATAATAATACCGGGCATCCCCTCGGCAGTAGACGGCAATGGTCCTTCAACGCTGGCCAGCCGGTGACCATCCGTGGCCACCGCGCGCAACACCTTGGCCCCATCACGTTCGGCGGCGTGCAGGTAGATACCGTTCAGGTAATAACGGGTTTCCTCCGTCGAAATGGCGAAACGGGTGCGATCGATCAGGCCGCGGATTTCAGCTGCCGGCAGCGCAAACGTGTGCCCCATCTCACCACCGGACATAACCGGAAAGTCATCCGTCGGCAAACAGGTCAGGGTAAAGCGCGAACGCCCGGACTTGATCGTCAGCTGACCTTCACCATCGCTGTCAAATTTAACCTGCGATCCTTCGGGAAGCTTGCGGACGATTTCGTAAAGGGTGTGGGCAGGCGCCGTGGTCGCCCCCGGCTGGCCAACATCAGCGGCAACCTGATCGATAATGTCCAGGTCCATATCGGTAGCATTGAGGCTAAGATGGCCTTCGCCAGCTTCGATCCTGACATTTGACAAAATGGGAATGGTGTTGCGGCGTTCTACAACGCTCTGGACATGTCCCAGAGATTTCAACAACGCCGCTCTTTCGATGGTAAATTTCATGTTCAAGTCTTTAAATATTAGCGTTCAAATTTGATTTTTAAGAATCCGTTCACTGGCCGAAAATCTTGCCTGAAAGGTCGACAACGAACCGAATCCTGCCCCCCCTATGAGGACCCCTACAGTATAGCAAACAGGCCTCAAATCAGAAGTCTTTTCCGCTCTGAAAATAAAGGAGTTTCTGGCCGCCTGGAAAGGCAATCAGCCTTCCAGCATGCGCCTTAAAAGCTCGACATCTTCGGCGAACGAGGAATCACACTCGCGCAGCTCTTCAACCTTCTTCACCGCGTGCATGACGGTGGTATGATCACGGCCACCGAACTTGCGGCCGATTTCAGGCAGCGAGCGCGATGTCAGTTGTTTGGCTAAATACATGGCGACCTGGCGGGGTCGGGCGACGGAGCGAGCGCGCCTTGCCGAATGCATGTCAGAGCCGCGAATGTTGAAGTGGGATGCGACCTGTTTCTGGATTTCCTCGATGGTGACGCGGCGATCATTGGCACGCAAAAGGTCATGCAAGACTTCCTGGGCTGTCTCCAGCGTGATTTCCCGGCCGACGAGCTGGGCATGGGCGACAACCCGGTTCAAGGCCCCTTCAAGTTCACGCACATTGGCAGTGATCTTGTGAGCCAGGAATTCCATCATCTTACGAGGCACGTCGACCTTCAACTGATCGGCCTTGGATTCGAGAATACCCAGACGCAATTCGTAGGTGGTGGCGTGAATATCGGCTACCAGGCCGCAATTAAGCCTGGATTGAAGACGTTCTTCCATACCTTCCAGGTCAGAAGGTGACTTGTCGGAGGAGATGACAATCTGGCGGCCCTGATCGACCAGCGCGTTAAAGGTGTGGAAAAATTCTTCCTGGGTTGCGCCCTTACCGCCAATAAACTGGACGTCATCAATCATCAACACGTCAACATTGCGGAACATATCCTTGAAATCGACGGTATTTTGCTCTTTAAGCGCCCGAATAAAGCGATACATGAACTTCTCAGCCGACAGATAAATCACTGTTCGTTTGGGATCCTGTTGGCAAATATGCTGGGCGATAGCGTGCATCAAATGGGTTTTGCCAAGACCGACGCCGCCATAGAGGAATAGCGGATTAAACGGAACGGAGCTTGCCTCTGCAACACGGCGGGCGGCGGCGTAGGCGAACTCATTGGGTTTGCCGACGACAAAATTATCAAAGGTATAGCGTGTATCAAGCGGTCCGCTGATCCCGACCTTGCCAATATCTGAGGCACGGCGGGTATCCCCCTGGGCCATATCAATGGCGGCTGTGGTCGCAGCAGCAGCGGCAGCGGGGATGCTTGCACTAGCCTCTTCCCCGGAAGCCTTAAGGGAGCGTTCGGGTTGTATTGAGATGTCAACGCCATCAATGCTCTGATCAATGGCGTTCCATAAGGCACCAAGGCGATCAACATAATGGGCGATAACCCAGTCGCGCATGAAACGGGTGGGCACGGAAATGCGGGCAGCGCCATCTGCGATGCTGCGGATGGTCATCGGTTTGATCCAGCTTTGATAAGCGGCCTCACCTATTTCAGATCTTAGATTTTCACAGACCTGCCGCCAATTGTCTTCGTGCGGACCATCAATTGCTTCGTTCGTCATTTACGTCTACGCCCCTGGGCATCAACATCCTTAGGAAGAAACAATCATCGGCAAAACATTTGCCACTTGAATTTTTGTCCCGTGTTTTGAAAGAACACCCTGCATGGGTTGGCACATCTCCAACCTCGTGGTGTTCATCCCGCCAGTCAGGCGCCGGGATAAAATCTGTTTTAATTATTTCTTGATGACCGTTTCATATCAAAACGGTCGGATGCTGAAAAATCCCCTCTGTTATTTTTTATTCGTCCGGTCTTTTGAATAATCGCAGAGCCGTCACGAACACTAGATTATTTTTTACCTGAATTGTCCCTCTAATCAACCAGACAATTCGCCACCCGGAAACTGTTTTCACTTGATTAAACCAAGATAAAATTCCACTCCCGATCAATTGAATCAGGACTATCGAGAAATACATGTCTTGAGTTTAGAACATTACGAAAAAAATCTCCCCAATAGATAAAATCCTGACAGGATTTATTGTTCTTTAATATTCCCTCTTGGCCGTATGTTTTCTTCAAAATACTTTGGGCCTTAACTTATCAAACCAAGTATTCTAGAAATGCCTAAACATTAGAAAAAACTATACCTGATAAAAGAGAGCCGAATACTTTGAATTAACTATCAGACACCGCGAGGGTTGCCCCCCGCCTGATTTACAAACTACAGAGCCACGCGCTCACATGCAACGTGATCGTAAGGGGAACGTTGAAAATAATTGCCTTGACATGGACCCGGTCTTCGAGTCCCCGCCCCAATAAAGGGACTTGAACAGCGGCCATGAAAAAGGCCGCTCCCGATGGGTAGCGGCCTTTTGAATTTTAGAAGCCAGCCAGACGCCAGCGAGGGGGCTTGTTCAGGCAGCCATGGCCTTGATACGGGCCGACAGGCGTGACAACTTTCGCGACACTGTGTTCTTGTGAAAGATCCCCTTCTGGGCACTGCGCATCATCACCGGTTGGGCTTCTTTAAAAGCGGCCTGAGCGTCAGCCTGATTGCCAGCATCAATCGCTTCCTCGACCTTGCGGATGAAGGTGCGGGTGCGGGTGCGGCGTTCATTGTTAACACCGGTGCGGCGTTCAATCTGGCGAATGCGCTTTTTTGCCTGTACGTGATTTGCCATTGTCTTGTGGATCCGTAATTCTAACTGTGTTTATACAAGTGAAGGCAGGCTTATATAGACCCTCGCGGACGTCGTCAAGCCTGCTTCTCCGCCCTGTCAGGCAGTTCTTGCTACCTGTTCTTGAATGCCGGTTGGCGCTTTTCTGCGAAAGCGGCCATTCCTTCCTTTTGGTCTTCGGTGGAAAAGGTTGCGTGAAACAGCCGCCGCTCAAAATGAACTCCTTGCGTAAGGGTCGTCTCGTAGGCGTTGTTAACCGCTTCCTTTGCCATTAAAACAATGGGTTGGGACAGTTTGGCGATGGCCTCAGCCGTCTTGACGGCTTCCTCGACCAGGCTGTCGACATCGACGATACGGCTGACCAAGCCCGAACGCTCGGCCTCTTCGGCGTCCATCATGCGGCCGCTTAAGCACATTTCCATGGCTTTCGACTTACCCACCACACGAGTCAGGCGCTGGGTGCCGCCGGCTCCCGGAATCGTACCAATGGTGACTTCCGGCTGGCCGAACTTGGCATTTTCGGCGGCAAGAATGAAGTCACACATCATGGCGACCTCGCAACCACCGCCCAAGGCATAGCCGGCAACGGCCGCGATCACCGGCTTGCGGCATGTGGTGATCCTCTCCCAGCCATCGGTGATGAAATTGTTCAGGTAATTTTCGGCGTAGGTATTGTCCTTCATCTCAAGAATATCAGCCCCGGCTGCAAAAGCCTTTTCCGAGCCGGTCAGGACAATGGCGCCGATTGCCGCATCAGATTCAAAGCCATCCAGGGCCTGCGCCAGCTCGTCAATCAGGGCGGCGTTAAGGGCGTTCATGGCTTTAGGACGATTAAGAGTAATCAGGCCGACCCGGCTCCTGGTTTCGACAATGATATTTTTGTAAGCCATGTGACTACTCCTTAAGGGCAGGTGAAAGCATGAAGCGGACGCTAAGCGGCGCTGATGATGCGCCTGATATAGCCAACGTGTGTGGAAATTCCAGAATTAATAATTCACCCTCGCGGCTGAACTGACCCGGCCCGGTTTCCGTCCAGCCCAGTTGGGGTAGTGTTTGACTGTAAAAATCGGAGACATCGTCTTTTTCAACTTTGCCCATGGTCAGGACCTCAACGATGCGGCCTGACGGGCTGTCAAAAGCCATCACCCCGCCATCGACCTCGTTCAATCCATCCATCAGCGGCAAGTCATCAATAGCACTAAGGAACTGGTTTTCGGCCATGGCGCTTTGCGGCCCAAGGGCGAAGATCAGGAGCAGCAGGGTTGTAAAAAAATGACATCTAAATTTCATGGCTCCCGTCATACCACTACCTTTGACGTTTCGTACAATAGAATGTCGAGCGACCCGACTGTTGAATGCGGGCAATGCCCCCGGTTTTGTCAATGTCACAATCACATCCCGGGCACGCTTGCCCGGCCCGCCCGTAAACGGCGAAGGCATACTGGAAGTAGCCAAGTTCGCCATCGGTCTGGCGATGATCGCTGATTGATGAGCCACCGGCCTCGATCGCCCTGCCCAGGACATCGACAATCGCCCGGTACAACTTTTCAGCCCTGGCACCTGCAACGGTGGTGGCTTTGCGTTTTGGCGAAATCCCGGCCAGAAAAAGCGCTTCGGCCACATAGATATTGCCGAGACCCGCAACCACAGACTGGTCAAGCAGGGCGGCCTTGATGGGTGCCTTGCGGCCGCGCAGGGAACGGGCCAGGACCCGGGGTGTAAAACCACTGTCCAGCGGTTCCGGGCCGATGTCTTTGAGCATGGGATGGTTATCAAGCTGGTCCGCTTCGGCGATAACCATAAAACCGAAGCGACGCGGATCGTTATAACGAATCTCGACCCCCTGATCGGTGGTCAGGATGACATGATCATGCCTGGCAAGTTCCGGTGGGGTCTCTGTATAAATACGAAAACTGCCCGACATGCCCAGATGGGAAATCAGCGTCGATCCGTCATCCAACTCGATCAGCAGGAACTTGGCGCGCCTGCCAACCCGCCTGACCGTGCGCCCGGTCAGGCGCTGACCGAAACCTTCAGGCAGGGGAAAGCGCAGGTCGGGCCTGCGGGCGACGGCGCGGGCAATGCGACATCCTTCAAGGACCGGGGCCAGGCCGCGCCTGACCGTTTCAACTTCGGGTAATTCGGGCATCAATATTTCTTTTATCTTTTGCGGTGACGCCAACCTAGCGCCTTTCTTCGGCTTCGGCTATGGTGCCGATATGGGCACTGGAACAAATAAAAAATCAAAACCGGCGGACGCTGAACAGACCACTCATTTTGGCTTTGCCACCGTCAATGCAGAGGACAAAGCGGCCATGGTCAGGGGCGTTTTTGATAACGTCGCCTCGCGCTATGATCTGATGAACGACCTGATGAGTATGGGCGTTCACCGGTTGTGGAAATCTGTCTTTATCAAGCGCCTGAACCCGCAGCCCGGCATGAAATTGATCGATGTGGGCGGCGGCACCGGCGATATCGCCTTCAAATTTCTCAAAAGTGGCGGCGGTGAAGTTTGTGTGTGCGATATCAATGATGAAATGCTCAACGTTGGACGCGACCGCTCCATCGATCAGGGCATCCTCAAAGGCATTAAATGGATGAACGGCGACGCCGAAAATCTGCCCGTTCCCGACAATTCCTTCGACGCCTACACAACCGCTTTTTGTATTCGCAACGTCACCCATATTGAAAAGGCCCTGAAGGAAGCACACAGGGTGCTTAAGCCCGGCGGCCATTTCCTGTGCCTTGAATTCAGTCACGTTGTCCTGCCGCTTCTGGAAAACCTGTATGACGGCTATTCCTTCAAGCTATTGCCCTGGTTGGGCAAGGTGGTCGCCCAGGATGAAGACTCCTATCGTTATCTTGCCGAAAGCATTCGCCAGTTTCCGGATCAGGAAACCTTTGCCGCGATGATCGACGAGGCCGGACTGGAGCAGGTCACCTACGACAACCTCAGCGGCGGCATTGCCGCCATTCATTCCGCCTGGCGAATTTAATGAACCGCTCATTTAGAAACATTACCCGGTTGTTTTCCATTGCCCGCATCCTGGCCCGCCATGATGCGTTAATGGTGCTTGAGAAACTGGAAATCGGCGGCCCGGCCATTGCCCTGGCCCGCCTGTTCTCGCGCCGTGGCAGTGGCAGGGCAGGGCAACGCCTGGCCCTGGCCCTGCAACAGGCGGGGCCAAGTTTCATCAAACTGGGACAAGCCCTGTCGACCCGCTCAGACCTGCTGGGTGAAGAGTTTTCCGCTGACCTGTCCGAACTGCAGGACAGCCTGCCGCCATTCCCGGGCGTTCAGGCGCGGGCCATTATCGAGACTGAATTCGGCAAGCCCATGGCCGACCTGTTTAAGGACTTCGACGAACAACCGATTGCCGCCGCGTCCATCGCCCAGGTTCATTTTGCCATCACCCACGACGGGCGGGAGGTCGCCGTCAAGGTGTTGCGCCCCAATATTGAAGAAGCCTTCCAGCGTGATGTCGACCTGATGTTCTGGATCGCCGAACTTGTTGAGGCGGCAAGGCCAGAATACCGGCGTCTGCGGCCGGTCGAAACCGTGCGTACCCTGGCCAAGTCCATCGAGATGGAAATGGACCTGCGCTTCGAAGCTGCCGCCGCCGCCGAGCTGCATGAAAATTTCGAAGGCGATGACAGCTTTGCCGTACCCGCAGTTGATTGGCGGCTGACTGGCCAGAAAGTTCTGGTCACTGAGCGGGTTCATGGCATTCCCATAGATGATATCACCGCCCTGAAAGCTGCCGGACACGATACCAACGACTTGTTGCAAAAATCCGCCAGCGCCTTTTTCCTGCAAGTTTTCCGTGACGGTTTTTTCCATGCCGACATGCATCCGGGCAATATGTTTGTACGCGCGGACGGTGGTTTGGCTGCCGTCGATTTCGGCATTATGGGACGGCTTGACGCTAAGACCCGCCGCCATCTGGGCGAATTGTTGATGTCGTTCCTGACCCGCAACTACCGGCGCACCGCTGAAATTCATTTCGAAGCGGGCTGGATACCGGCCGACCAATCCGTCGATACCTTCACCCAGGCCTGCCGTTCCATCGCCGAGCCGATTCTGGATTTACCACAGAACGAAATTTCCATTGCCAAACTGTTGGGGCAACTGTTCTCGATCACCAAGACCTTCAACATGGAGACCCAACCGCAGCTGCTGTTGCTGCAAAAAACCATGCTGACCGCCGAAGGCACCGGTCGCAAGCTGAACCCTGATGCCAATATGTGGTTGATGGCCAAGCCCTTGATCGAACAATGGGTGATCACCCATCTGGGTCCCGAGGCCCGGCTGGTTGAAGCCGCCGGGGACCTGCGCGATGGGCTGGCCCGTCTGCCTCGTCTGCTTGAGAACCTTGACCGGGGTGCTGCCGAACTCGCCAACGGCCGCATTCGGCTGCATCCGGAAACCATCCGCGCCCTAAAAGGCGGCAATCGTTTCAGTGTTGGCCCCATAACCCTGGTCATTGCAGCAGTTGTATTGGCCGCCCTTGTCGCCCTGGCCCTAAGCTAAGGGCGCTCATCGTAAAAGTATTCGCCTCTTGCCAATCGGCTGGTTGAGTCTTACATTAACCACACCAATTTCCCGTTAAATATTTTGAAAGCTCACAGGACTGTGGAAAATAGTGTTTTACTAATCGTTTCGGGCGGAATCGCCGCGGTCAAGTGTCCGCAGCTGATCCGGAATTTAGTTAAAAAAGGCATCACCACCCGCTGCATTCTGACCCGTGGCGGGGCGCAGTTTGTGACCCCCCTGTCGCTCGCCGCCCTCAGTGGTGAGAAAGTCTATGAGGATCTGTTTTCCCTGACCGACGAGAGCGAGATGGGCCATATCGAGCTTTCGCGCAGTGCCGACCTGGTCGTCGTCGCCCCGGCCACCGCCCATATTCTTGCCCGCATGGCCGCAGGACTGGCCGACGATCTGGCAAGCACAGCCCTGCTCGCCACCGACAAACCGGTCATGGTTGCCCCGGCCATGAACGTGCGCATGTGGGAGCACCCGGCAACCCGGCAAAACCTGCAAACCCTGCGTGACCGGGGCATCACCATCATCGGCCCCGAACAAGGCGAAATGGCGTGCGGAGAATTTGGACTGGGCCGGATGAGCGAACCCGAAGACATCGCGGGCACAATAGAAAAATTTTTTAAATCCGGAAAGCGCCTTGACGGCAAGCGCGCCCTGGTAACCAGCGGCCCGACGTTCGAGGCCATCGATCCGGTCCGCTACATCGCCAATCGTTCTTCGGGCAAGCAAGGCCACGCCATCGCCGCCGCCCTGGCCGGGTTGGGTGCGGATACGACACTGGTATCGGGACCCAGCAACGAGCCTGAACCACGCGGTGTTTCGGTCATTCATGTGCAAAGCGCCCGCGAGATGCTGGCCGCCTGTGAGGGTGCCCTGCCCGCCGACATCGCCGTCTGCGCCGCCGCCGTTTCAGACTGGCGCAGCGCCGATGCGGCACCATCCAAACTAAAGAAAAACGGTTCCGCGCCGCCTCCGCTGGAGCTTGCCCTCAATCCCGATATCCTTGCCACGCTTTCTGCAGCTGGCAACAAACGGCCAGCCCTCGTCGTCGGTTTCGCTGCCGAAACGAATGATCTTATTGAACACGCGACGCAAAAGCGGCTGACCAAGGGCTGTGACTGGATACTCGCCAATGATGTCTCGGCTGATAAAGGGACCTTTGGCGGCCAGGACAATACGGTTCATCTGATTTCAGATCAGGGCGTCGAGGATTGGCCAAAAATGTCCAAACAGGCCGTCGCCGATAAACTTGCCGAGCGCATTGCCGACACCCTGGAAGGTGCACAATCGTGAGTCTGCTTAGTGTTCAGGTTAAACGGCTGCGCAACTGTGATGGCCTTGATTTACCCGCATATGCGACCAATGACAGCGCCGGAATGGACTTGCTTGCCGCAAACGATGGCCCGCAATCTTTAAGCCCCGGCGAGCGCGGTATGGTCAGCACCGGCATCGCCATCGCCCTGCCGCCTGGCTTCGAGGCGCAAATCAGACCGCGTTCGGGACTAGCCCTTAAACATGGGATAACGGTACTTAACAGCCCCGGAACCATTGACGCCGATTACCGCGGCGAAATTGCCGTAATCCTGATTAATCATGGAACCGAAACATTTATCGTTGAACGGGGTATGCGGATCGCCCAGATGGTCATAGCGCCCTTCAGCCAGACTGCCTGGGAAGAGGTTTCCGACCTGAGGCAAAGCGACCGCGGAGAGGGTGGATTTGGTTCTACGGGGGGGAGCTGATGTTACGGCTATCAAAAAAAATGCTTTATGCGATTGAGGCGGTTCTCGACATCGCCTACCACGCCGCCAGTGAGCCGGTGCAGAGCCGCGAGATTACCCGCCGTCAGGAAATTCCCCGTCGTTATCTGGAACAGGCATTGCAGCAACTGGTCCGCTCGAACATTCTGATCGGCGTGCGCGGTCCGCGCGGCGGCTACAGGCTGGCCCGCGAGCGACGCCGTATATCGGTCGGCGATATAGTCCGGGTGGTCCGCGATCTTGAAACCAGCGATGATCCCATCCTCGACGCCGGTGGCTCGGAACTGGGCGTCAAGGTTGTCAGGCCCATGTGGATACGCCTGCAAGAAGGCGTCATGAACGAATTGGATAACGTATCCATCGATGATTTGTGCGACAATGCGGCTGAGACAGACATCGTCAGCGAAGGCCGCAAAAACCTTGATTTTTCAATTTAGGGCAGCCCCATGAACGATCCAACACCGACGCCTGATAAGATCGCCTTTAGGGGGCACATCTATAACAGTCTTACCGATACCATTGGTGCGACACCGCTTGTTCGCCTGTCGCGTTTTGCTGCGGGTAGCGGCTGCAAGGCTGAAATCGTCGGCAAATGCGAATTTTTTAATCCGCTGGCCTCGGTCAAGGATCGCATCGGCCTGGCGATGATTAACGCCGCCGAAGCCGATGGTCGCATTGGTCCCGGCGCGGTACTGGTCGAGCCAACATCAGGTAATACCGGTATCGCCCTTGCTTTTGTCTGCGCCGCCAAGGGCTATCGTTTGATCCTGACCATGCCCGACAGCATGTCCGTTGAACGCCGCAAGATGCTCTATTTGCTTGGTGCGGAAGTCGATTTGACCCCTGCCGGCAAGGGCATGCAGGGCGCTATCGAGCGGGCCGAACAGCTAATCCGTGACATTCCCGGCGCCATTATGCTGCAGCAGTTTGACAATCCTGCCAATCCGGAAATCCACCGCAATACCACCGCCGAAGAAATCTGGAAGGACAGCGGCGGCAAGGTCGATATGGTGATCTGCGGGGTCGGCACCGGCGGCACCCTGACCGGCATCGCCGAGGTCCTGAAGGTGCGCAATCCTGCTATTAGAGTCGTCGCCGTCGAACCCGAAGACAGCGCGGTGTTATCCGGCGGCGTTCCCGGTCCCCATAAGATTCAAGGCATTGGCCCCGGATTCATACCGTCCAACCTGAACCGGGAAATGATCGACGAAGTTATCAAAATCGGCAATGAAACATCCATGGCAACGGCCCGGCTTGTCGCCCGCAGCGAGGGCCTTCCCGTTGGCATCTCATCTGGGGCCGTGCTGGCGGCCGCCCTTGAAATTGGTGCACGGCCGGAAATGGAAGGCAAGATGATCGTCGTTGTCCTGCCCTCATTCGCTGAACGTTACTTGTCGACGGCCCTGTTTGACGGTCTTGGTCAGGAATAACCATCAGTGAAGGCGCCCCCCTTTGAACTTTAACGAACAACAAATTCAGCGCTACGCCCGCCACATTCTGCTTGATCATGTGGGCGGCACCGGCCAATCCAAACTCCTGCAGGCAAAAGTCCTTGTTGTCGGCGCCGGGGGCCTGGGTTCACCGGTATTGTTGTACCTGGCCGCCGCCGGGGTAGGCACCATTGGCGTCATCGACGATGACCGGGTCGACCTGTCCAATTTGCAGCGGCAAATCGTTCACTCAACAGACAGTGTCGGGATGGCCAAGGTTGAAAGCGCCAAAAAAACAATCGCCGCGATCAATCCAGAGGTCAACATCGTCGCACTCAACGAGCGCATCACCGTTGATAACGCCCTGGACCTGATTGGCGACTATGATCTGGTCGCCGACGGCAGCGACAATTTTCCTACCCGTTTCCTTGTTAACGATGCCTGTTACTTTACACAAAAAACCCTGGTATCGGCCGCCATCCTGCGTTTCGATGGTCAGGTTTATACCTTCAAGCCGCACCAAAAAGACGACCATGGAAATGCTCTTCCCTGTTACCGCTGCCTGTTCCCCGAGGCCCCGCCGCCTGGACAAATTCCCAGCTGCGCCGAAGCCGGGGTGCTTGGCGCATTATGCGGCACCATCGGCTCCCTGCAGGCAACTGAAATTATCAAGGAGCTTCTGGGCATCGGCGACAGCCTGGCAGGCAGCCTGATGATTTATGAGGGCCTGTCTTCGGAGTTCAGGAAAATCAGCGTCAAGGCCGATCCCGGTTGTCCACTTTGTGGCGAAAACCCAAGCATTATTGATTTGTCGGGCCACGGGTCATGACCACGGACACCAGGGAGAGCCCGGATAAACTGTCGATCGTCGTTTTTTCCGGTGAGTTCGATAAAATCCACTACGCCCTGGTGATGGCCAGTGCGGCAGCCGCCATCGATATCCCGGCGACGCTTTTCTTCACCATGGGGGCCAGTCGCGCGCTTCTTGCCGAACCATCATGGCGCAGCCTTCCGGCCGGTGAAATTGGCAGTGAGGGCGAAACAGCGGGTGACGTTGACGATGGGTTCAAGAAACGCACCGTCGCCGATTTCGAGGATCTGCTACAGGCCTGCACGAGCCTTGGCGTCAAATTCATGGTCTGTGACATGGGACTAAGGGCGATGGATTTGGAAGGTGCCATTCTGCGCCAGGACATCCCCATTCAAACCGGTGGCATGGTCACATTCCTGAGCGATGCAAAAGCCCGCGGCCAAATGGTTTTTATCTAAAGTTTTAGCTTGAAACCTTCATGGCTGGCTTCAAAACCAAGCTTTTCATAAAAATGGCGGGTGTTCGTTCGGTTCTTGTCCATGGTCAACTGGACGAGCTTGCAGTCTCGCTCCCGGCATTGGGATATTGCCCACTCAATCATCTGCTTGCCAAGTCCTGAACCACGGTGCTGTTTGGCAATTCGGACCGCCTCAATCTCGCCGCGCCAAGAACCCAGGCGCGCGAACCCTGCCAGAAAAAAAAGCTGTAACGTACCGATCACGGCCCCTTCTTCATTGGTGGCAACGATGAGATTCTGGTTGGGGTCTGATTTGATCGTCTCAAAGACTTTCAAATACGGCGCTGCCAATGGCAAGCTTGGGTCTTCGCGTTGCTGGCCCATCTCATCATCGGCAAGCAAGGCGACAATTGCCGGCAGATCTTCCTCGACAGCCTGTCTGAAAGTGAGATTAGCGGGTTCCATATAGTCTGCTAAAAGGCGTCGCCTAAAACCCGATCCGGCGGCTTGTGGCCATCGGCAAAGGTCTTGATATTAACAAGCACTTTCTCGCCCATGTCGATACGCCCTTCGATGGTGGCAGAGCCCATGTGCGGCAACAACAGAACATTGTCGAGCTTAAGCAGTTTCGGATTGACCGCCGGTTCATGCTCGAACACGTCAAGGCCGGCCCCGGCAATATCCCCGGCAATGAGCATGCGGGTCAGGGCGTTTTCGTCAATGACCTCGCCGCGCGAGGTGTTGACGATGTAGGCGTGGGGTTGCATCAACTTTAAACGCCGGGCTGACAGTAAATGAAATGTCGCCGGGGTATGGGGGCAATTGACCGAAACAATATCGACCCGGGCCAGCATCTGGTCGAGGCTTTCCCAGTAGGTGGCCTCCAGGCTTTCTTCTACCTCCGTATGGACACGGCGCCGGTTGTGGTAATGCACTGAAAGGCCAAAGCCCCTGGCCCGCCTGGCGACGGCGCTGCCAATCCGGCCCATACCGATGATACCCAGCCTTTTCCCATAAATTCTGTGGCCTAGCATCCATGTCGGCGACCAACCCTGCCAGTCCCCCGAATGCAGCGCCCGCGCCCCTTCAGCCAGTCGCCTTGGCACAGCCAGCATAAGGGCCATGGTCATGTCGGCGGTGTCTTCGGTCAGAACGTCAGGGGTGTTGGTGACGGTAATGCCACGCTGACGGGTGCTGGCCAGATCAATATGATCAACGCCGGTGCCGTAGTTGGCGATCAGGCGCAGATTATCCCCGGCGTGAGACAAAATTTTTGCATCAATCCGATCCGTAACGGTGGGAACCAGGACGTCGGCCTTCTTGACCGCCTCAATCAGATCAGCCTTGGCCATCGGCGTGTCATCCAGATTAAGATGAACGTCGAACAGCTCCATCATGCGTGTTTCAATGCTATCTGGAAGTTTGCGGGTAACGACAACGACCGGTTTTTTTGGTGGCATGGAATATCCTCTCTCGATCTTATTTTATGAACTTACCCGGCAACCCCTGACCCCTGCAACCGGTATCACGATCCCGCCTCTTGACCGCAACCCGCAAGGACGCCTACTAATGCTCCTATGACATTCAAATTAATCTCCTTTTTGCGCGCTTTTGGCCTTTCCCTGATCGTTTTATCCGGAATTTTTAGCCTTTCCGGACAGGCCATCGCCGAAGAAACCGGTCTGCCGCTACCTCGCTTCGTTAGCTTGCGCGCCGATCAGGTCAACCTACGCACCGGCCCCGGCGTCCAGTATCCGGTTGAATGGATTTACCAACGCCAGGACCTGCCCGTTGAAATTATCGCCGAATATCGCACTTGGCGCAAAATTCGGGACTGGCAGAGTACCCAGGGCTGGGTTCATCAGTCCATGTTGTCCGGTAAACGCACGGTGATCATCACCGGCAAGCGACGCTCACTGCGCAGCAGTGCCGACACCAAAAGCCCCCCCGTAGCGCTGATCGAATCCAGCGCCATCGCCACCCTGAAGCAATGCCCAACCGGTGGCGGCTGGTGCCGGGTCGAGGCGGACAACATCAAGGGCTGGCTCAGAAAGGTAGAATTCTGGGGTGCTTACCGGGATGAAGTGCTGAAGTAATACCTAATCGAAATCCTGCGCCAGCGCCTCGCGCATGGCCGTTGGCATGACCGCCATATGACCATATTTTTCGTGATCGATGACGATGACGACGCGGTTTTCGGGATTTTTGAACCCTGCCACCTGCTCGTCGGTAAAGGGAAAATGCAGGAACTGGATGGCCGAGGCCTTGCCATCAGCAGTGGTGCGGTCGATGTCGTCTTCGGCGACGCCCTTGATGACGTCCCCGCCAACCTCAATGCTGACCGTTTCCTCGACCCCGCCAAGCCCGTTCAGCAAGGTCGCACGGCGGTCCGGGTCATCGACTTCAAACATCAGGGTGACGACAAGCTCGCGACCGTTCGGTACCATCGGTGCGTAGGCGCTGAGTTCGTCTTCTATCTGCGCCTCGCCGCCTTTTTCGATGTACAGCATTTCATGAATTTGATGCCACATGGTGTCGTAGCTTTCAAAATAACATGTGGCGTCCGGGCCGACGCCGATACGGCGATTTTTTTTCAGTGCCGTGATGGCGCTGCGCCGCCCTGCGCGTTCCATGGTGTAAGCGTCCATATCCATAATATCGTCGCGGCTTAGTATTTTGGCCATTGTCAATTAATCCCGGTAAGAAAGTGCCAGCAGTTGGATCGGATGCTGAAGTTGATCGCGGGCCGCTGCCGGCTTGTCGGCGTCCAGCTTTTCCACACCCTGCAATATATGTTCACGGGCCAGCGGACATTCCGAAACCACGTAAGCCGAGGCTTCCTTGGCGGTGTCGCGGGCGACCGGTTTTCCAATTTTCAGGGCAACATCAAAATTATCTTTATAAATCCCCCACGATCCGCCGTGGCCGGAGCAGCGTTCGATCACCTTGATGTTCGTATCGGGGATCAGGTTTAACAGTTCGGCCCCCTTGCGACCCATGTTCTGGGCCCGCGCATGGCAGGCGATATGAAGCGTAACCCCCCCGGCAAGCGGTTTCAGGCCACTCGCCAGGCCTTCCCTGGTGGAAATTCCCACCATATATTCACTGGCGTCAAAGGTTGCCTGTGATAATTTTTTTACGTTTTCGTCCTCAGGCTCGATCAGCGGCCACTCGAACTTCAGCATCAATGAGCACGACGCGACCGGGCTTACGATGTCGTAACCCTTGTCGATCCAGGCTCCAAGATCAGCGGCGATTTTTTTGGCATTTTCGGCGACCCGGGCGATATCACCGTGTTCCAGTTGCGGCATCCCGCAACATCCGGGATAGATCAACTGAGTCTCGACGCCGTTTTTAGCCAGCACCCGCGCCGTCGACAAAGCCAGCTCATCGTTGTGATATTGGCCCGTGCAGGTCGTGTAGATAAGCGCCTTGCGGTGCCCGTAAGCCGGGGCATCAGTATTGACGTTGAAGGTGTGATCCTGCACGGCCAATGGTTCTTTATTAAAGCGCGGCAGGGCGGCGTTCTTGTCGATGCCGGTAACAGATTGCATAAGCGACCGGGTCAGGCTATTGGAGCAACTGCTGGCCCAATTGGCAAGGCCTGAAACCGAACAGCCGAGCTTGCCGTTCTTGTCGGTCTCGCCAATCCGCTGCTGAATTTTGGGGATGTCATTATTTTTGAACTGTGCCGCCCGGGCGCGCAGCATCAAATGCGGGAAATCGAGATCGAATTCATGGGGCGGCACGTACGGGCACTTGACCATGAAGCACATGTCACAAAGGGTGCAGGCGTCAATAACCGGTTTGAAATCGGCACTGGAAACACTGTCGAGCTCGCCGGTTTCTGAATCGTCTACGAGATCGAACAACCTGGGAAAACTGTCACACAGATTAAAACACCGGCGACAGCCATGACAGATGTCAAAGGCGCGCCTGAGTTCCGCGTCAAGCTTTTCAGGGTCGGTGAAATCCGCACTGCGCCAGTCAATAGCGTAACGTGTCGGTGCTTCCAGGCTGCCTTCGCCCATGATTGGCTCCTACTATATTGTGTCTCGATAAATCCCAAAACGAAAACGGGGAGCCCACTGCTGGGCTCCCCGCCTTTAACCTTGCGGCGAAAGCCCGATTAGAGGGTATCGAGGGCTTTCTGGAAGCGCCCGGCATGAGACTTTTCAGCCTTGGCCAGGGTTTCAAACCAGTCGGCAATTTCATCAAAGCCTTCATCGCGAGCCGTCTTGGCCATACCCGGATACATGTCGGTGTATTCGTGGGTTTCACCAGCGACGGAGGCCTTCAGGTTATCACCCGTGGCGCCAATCGGCAGTCCGGTTGCCGGATCGCCTGTTTCTTCCAGGAATTCCAAATGGCCGTGAGCATGGCCGGTCTCGCCTTCGGCGGTCGAACGGAAAACCGTAGCGACATCGTTGTAGCCTTCAATGTCAGCCTTTTGGGCGAAATACAAATAACGACGGTTAGCCTGGGATTCACCGGCAAATGCGTCCTTGAGGTTTTGTTCAGTCTGTGAATCTTTCAATGCGGGCATCTAATTCTTCCTTTATTAAGATGATTTCTGTCTGTGGCCTACGCCGCCAGCAGCAACGATTTCTAGGCAATAATATGTCGTTAAGTGCCGGGAAAGTCAATCGATTCTAAACTTTCCCATAATTGTTTGTAAATAAACGCTTTATTGAGTTTTTTCCACAACCCGTACGACGATGTCAACGCTTTTGATCGCCATGCCTTCGGGGGCGGCGGGAACCTTGGTAAGCGACATCATGTCGTCAGAGATATCGGTCAACATGCCATTTTCTTCGAAATAGAAATGATGGTGGTCGCCGGTGTTGGTGTCGAAGTACGAACGCTGGGCATCGACCACAATTTCGCGCAGCAGGCCGGTACTGGTGAACTGGTGCAAGGTGTTATAGACGGTTGCCAAAGAAACACGCATTTTTTCCGCTTGTGCTTCCCCGTGCAGGGATTCGGCGGTTACATGTCGGTTCTCACCGCTGAACAATAATTTGGCCAGGGCCAGTCTTTGCCGTGTCGGGCGCAAACCAGCTAATCTGATTTGATCGAGAAAATGACTATAAGGGCGCATGTGTTGTTTCCATAATTCCGTCATACCCACCCTAATGAGTGGGGTGTTTCCATTTAATTCCATGACTTTAGCAATTAGTTTGGAATAATCCAACTTTGAAAGCGTCTGTTAACCGTATTTTTTTTATGGGTTTGAAAAGAAAGCATTTTCCACCCCCTCAATCGCCGCTGACAAGGCGATTAACAAGCTGTTGCACACTGGGGACGAAGCCGTTTTTATAAAATGGGTCACTGCCGAATTTAAAAGCGTTGTGACCCGAAAACATCAAGTTATCCTCAATCGAGCCACCGTGGGCAATATCTTGCAGGGTTTTCTGGATACAGAACGAGCGCGGATCGGCCCGCTTCCCGGTCGTCCCGGCTTCCCCTTCGGCCCAGTTTGAGAAGCGGCACTGGGATAGACACCCCATGCAATTCTGTTGATCGGTAACAATCTCACGGGATTTCTCCGGCGTTACGAAAACAACACTGTTATCCGGCGTTTTCATGGCTTCGCTGTAACCTTCGGCGATCCAGGCTTCTGCCCGGGCCTTGTCCTCAGCCTTTAAATATATGGGGCGACCACGCACACCGACAGGCAAGGCTTCGCTCATGTCGGCTTCGGCGGCACGACTGTAGGGCACCTGGCGCAGGCTCCGGCCTTCAAGTTCATTTAGCAGATTGTTGCGCACGGCCGAAGAATAAAAGCCGGTGGGGCTGAATTTGTTGAGGAATATATCGCCTTCTTGCAAAGTCAGCAGCCTGTCCTGCCAGGCTTTGGAGACAGGGCTTTCCCTGGTTAGCAAGGGACGGGTGCCAAATTGAAAGGCGATGGGCCCTAATTCGGGATTGCCAATCCAGTCCTGCCATTCACGCAAATACCAGACCCCACCCGCCATAACGATGGGTGTGTTGTCGAGGCCGAATTCGCGCATCGCCTTGCGCAATTCGACGATCCGCGGGTAGGGGTCTTGTGGTTTTTCGGGATCTTCAACGTTGCTCAGGCCATTATGCCCCCCGGCCAGCCAGGGATCTTCATAGACAACGGAGCCAAGAAATTCGGCATATTTGTGGTAGGCCCGCTTCCACAACGCCTTAAAGGCTCTGGCCGAAGAAATGATCGGGTGGTAATAAACGCCAAAACCTGAAACAATCTCGGCGACCTTGTAGGGCATTCCGGCGCCGCAGGTGACGCCGTGAACCAATCCTTTTGCGCCCGTCAGAATCCCCTCAAGGACTTGCGGCGTACCGCCAGCTTCCCACAATACATTGACGTGGATGCGCCCCTGGCCACCAGCTTTCTCGTGCGCGATCTTAAGCTGGGCGATGCCGCCATCGATGGCGTAGGCAATCAGTTCATGCCAGCGCTCACGCCTTGTTGTGGCGTGATAAACTTGCCGAATAACCTCGCCATTCTGATCATAGGAATCCGCATTGACGCCAGACACCGTACCGACACAACCAGCTGCGGCAAAAGCACCGGCGCTCAGGCCATTTGACACGGCGACACCCTTGCCGCCTTCAATAATCGGGAGAACTTCGCGACCGGAAATCAGAACAGGTTCGAGAGACTTCAACGGGGCTCCTAAAATAAAGCTTCATCGTCGCAGACAGGGTCCGTCGACTGACTCAAATATATGATTGGGCACAATATAGAATTCAATGCCACCGGGACAGTAAAAAGGGCGGGTGCAATAACTTCACCCGCCCTTTTCACTTTATCTCCAGAAAACGCCTTATTTAGCGATTTCCTCGCCAGTCTCCTGATCGACGGATTTCATGGACAGCTTGACTTTGCCGCGATCATCGATGCCAATCAGCTTGACTTTGACCATATCGCCTTCGTTGACGATATCGGTGGTCTTGCCGACCCTTTCGGGGGCCAGTTCACTGATATGAACGAGGCCGTCCTTAGCGCCCATGAAGTTGACGAACGCACCGAAATCGACGGTCTTGACAACCTTGCCGGTGTAAATGGCACCAACTTCAGGCTCCTGGGTCAGGTCTTTGATCCACTTGATAGCGGCTTCAGCGGCCTTTTCATCGACGGCGGCAACCTTGACCGTGCCATCGTCTTCAAGGTCGATCTTGGCACCAGTGACTTCGCAAATTTCGCGAATCATTTTGCCACCCGGTCCAATCACTTCGCGGATCTTGTCTTTGTTGATCTTGAAAGCGGTAATCCGCGGTGCGTTTGAACTAACTTCGGTGCGCGACGTATCGATGGATTTTGCCATCTCCGCCAGGATATGCAAACGACCGTCACGGGCCTGGGCCAGGGCGTCCTTCATGATGTCCTGAGTGATCGAGGTAATCTTGATGTCCATCTGCAGCGAAGTAATGCCCTGATCAGTACCGGCGACCTTAAAGTCCATGTCGCCCAGGTGATCTTCATCACCAAGAATGTCAGACAGCACAGCGTGACCGTCGTCTTCCTTGATCAGGCCCATGGCGATACCGGCGACAGGGCGTTCCATGGGCACACCTGCGTCCATCATCGCAAGGGAGGTGCCGCAAACCGAAGCCATCGACGATGAGCCGTTGGATTCGGTAATTTCGGAAACCACCCGAATGGTGTAAGGGAAGTCTTCCTTGGAAGGCATTACCGGATGGATAGCCCGCCAGGCAAGTTTGCCATGACCAATTTCACGTCGTCCGGTAAAGCCGAAACGGCCAGCTTCACCAACCGAATACGGCGGGAAGTTATAGTGCAGCATGAAGTTTTCAAAGTACTCACCAGCCAGCGCATCTACACGCTGCTCGTCCTGGCCGGTACCCAAGGTGGCGACGACAATCGCCTGGGTTTCGCCGCGGGTGAACAGGGCTGAGCCATGGGCCCGTGGCAGGATACCAACTTCGGCGGCAATCGGCCGCACGGTCTTGGTGTCGCGACCATCGATACGCAGGCCGGTCTTCAAAACATCACGGCGCACGATGTGCTTTTCGATCTTCTTGAAGGCGTCGCCCATGACTTGTTCGAGCAATTCCTGATTGACGCTTTCATCTGCGCGCAGTTCTTCCTTGACGGCGTCCTTGGCCGCAGAGACTTTTGCCTGACGTTCCATTTTATCGGTTTCGGCGTAAGCGTCGCGCAAACCGGCTTCCGCTTTTTCGCCGACCATGGCGACCATTTCAGCCGCACCTTCTACCGGTTCGGGCAGGGGGCGAGGCTCCTTGGCGCAGGCTTCGGCCATTTCGATAATGGCTTCGATAACCGGCTGGAATGCCGCATGACCAAAAGCAACAGCGCCCAGCATGATCTCTTCAGAAAGCTCGGAGGCTTCTGATTCAACCATCAGCACACCTTCGGTGGTACCGGCGACGATCAGATCCAGGTCCGAGGTTTCCAGGTCATCCACTTGCGGGTTGAGCACGTATTCGCCATTAATGTAACCAACGCGGCAACCGCCAATGGGGCCCATGAACGGCAAGCCCGAAATGGTCAGCGCGGCAGAGGTGCCAATCATGGCAACGATATCAGGCTGGTTTTCCATATCGTGGGAAACGCATGTCAGAATGATCTGGGTTTCGCATTTGAAATCCTTCGGGAACAACGGACGGATCGGCCTGTCAATAAGCCTGGAGGTCAGTGTTTCGGCGTCACTGGGACGCCCTTCGCGTTTCAGGTAACCGCCCGGAATTTTACCGGCGGCGTAGGCTTTTTCCAGGTAGTGGACACCCAGCGGGAAAAAATCCAGTCCCGGCTTCGGCGTTGTTTCGCCAACAACCGTACACAGAACCTTTGTGTCACCATATGTGACCATGACGGCACCATCGGCCTGACGAGCGACCTTTCCGGTCTCGAAAATCAGGGTGCGTCCGCCCCATTCAATTTCTTTTCTGAATTCTTTAAACATTTTCTCTTTATCCTTCATCTTTCAAGTCCGCCAAAGGCCTTCCTTTAGGCGGGGTTGTCTTTCGGGGCCACTTCATCCGGATTGATAAAAAATCACCGCGCTGCTTTTATAAAATGACAAGCGCGCGCGGGGCGGCCACGGGACTGGCGCCTTTAGCGACGGAGCCCGAGACGCTTGATCAGATCCTCATAACGAACTGTTTTTTTGCTCTTGAGGTAATCAAGCAAACGCCGACGCTGGCCAACCATCATCAGCAGGCCGCGGCGGGAGTGGTGATCTTTTCTGTGGGTTTTCAGGTGATCAGTCAGGTTGTTGATCCGTTCGGTCAGGATCGCTACCTGGACTTCTGGCGAACCTGTGTCGCCTTTAGCTGTCGCGAACTCACCAATGAGCTCTGACTTCTTGTCAGCGGTAATCGACATCGTGTACTCCATATCCAAAGTTAAAAGTTCAGGACCCGCAGAGGGCGAATTTCGCCACCCACGATCTTTGTTAAAGCAACCAGTTTCCCATCGGCCAGGGCGCAATAAACTGCGTCAGGGTCGACTTTTTCAAGGGATGACCGGTTTGCGACGGGAAGGATGGAAATCGCCCTTCCGTGCCGCAGGTTGCAGGCCTCTTCTTCTGTCAGGGCCAGCGCCGGGATGTCGTCCAGCGCGGTCTCAACAGCAAGCAATTGGTCCGCGAGCGGCGCACTATGCCCCAGGGTCTCCAGTATATCCAGTGAAATCGCCATCTTTTCATCGAAAGGACCGACCTTAAGGCGCCTAAGTGCCGAAATATGTCCATAAGTGCCTAATTTTAAAGCCAAATCCCGGGCAAGGCCGCGCATATACGAGCCCTTTCCGGCGACCACTTCGAAGGTCCCGTGGTCGTTGTCGGGGATATCAATCAGCTCAAAGCGTTCGATATGGATGGTTCTCGGCTTTAATTCAACGGCGATGTCTTTCCTGGCCAGATCATAAGCGCGCTGGCCATCAACCTTGATCGCCGAATAAGCCGGCGGCACTTGCTCGATATCACCGACGAAGAATTTTAACGCTTCCTTGATCGCCGCTTCATTGGGGCGCACGTCGCTGGTCGCGGAAATCTCGCCTTCACCATCATCGGTGGTTCGGCCTTCGCCCCAGCGGACAGTAAACTGATAAACCTTGATGCCGTCCATGACATAGGAGACCGTCTTCGTCGCCTCGCCAAAGGCAATGGGCAGAACGCCGCTTGCCATGGGGTCCAGGGTGCCGCCGTGACCGGCCTTGGCGGCATTGAACAACCGCTTGACCATTCCAACAACAGTGCTCGAAGTGAGCCCCAAAGGCTTGTCGACGATCAACCAGCCATGAACTGGATCGCCCTTGCGCTTACGCCCCATTGTCGTCTTCGCCTTTCAAATCGCGGACGACTTCAGGCAAATGCAGTAGATCGTTGATATGGCCGGCTTCATCAAACGAGGTATCGGCCAGGAATGACAACCTGGGAGCGCTGCGTAACTTGACATCCTGAACGACCCGGTAACGCAGGAACGAACTGATACGGTTCAGGGCCTCGACGAGCTGGGCCATATCGCCAAGACCGCCCAGCGGAACCACATAGGCTGTGGCGTTTTTGAGATCGGGACTGACGCGTACTTCGGTCACCGTAATGGCGACCCCAGCGAGATCGGGATCACGGATTTCGCCGCGCTCGAGAACGTGGGCAATGGCGTGACGAATTTCTTCGCCGACACGAAGTTGGCGCTGTGATGGCGCCCGGGCATTACGCTTGTTCATGGCTACTTAACCGGCTGACGTGAAGCTAATTCTTAAGACGCTTCAAGCTCGCGGGCGATCTCCTCAACATCGAAACATTCGATCCGGTCGCCGATCTTCAGGTCTTCATAATTGGCGAAGGCCATTCCGCATTCAATGCCTTCCTTGACTTCTTTGACATCATCCTTGAAACGCTTGAGCTGGCTGAGTTCGCCTTCATGGATAACCACGTCATCGCGCAGCAGGCGGACGCTCGAGCCGCGTTTGACCATGCCTTCACTAACCAGACAACCGGCAACCTTGCCAACCTTTGATACGCCGAAGACTTCAAGAATTTCAGCGTATCCAAGCAATTTCTCACGCAAGGTCGGGGCCAACATGCCTGACAGGGCATTGCGCAAATCATCAATGACATTATAGATGATCGAGTAATAGCGAATTTCGACGCCGTCCTGCTTGGCCATATCACGGGCTTGAGGATTGGCGCGAACGTTGAAACCGATGACAAAACCGCCGCTGGCGTTGGCCAGCGTGATATCAGCTTCATTAATTCCGCCAACGCCCGAATGCAGCATCTGCACCTTAACTTCGTCGGTCGCCATCTTGTCCAGGGCCGCAGAAATTGCCTCGACCGAACCATGGGCATCGGCCTTGAGAACCACCGGCAGGGTTTGTATCTCGTCCTGGCCGATTTTCTCGAACATTTCTTCCAGGGTGCCACGCGCACCGGCGACGTGTCTGGCATCTTTTACTCGGCGCTGGCGGAATTCGGAAACCTCGCGGGCGCGGGCCTCGTTTTCAACCACAGACAATTCATCGCCAGCGTCGGGTGCACCGTTAAGGCCGAGAACCTCAATCGGCATGGAAGGCCCGGCTTGCTCGATCTGCTTACCGTGATCATCTATCAAAGCGCGGACCCGTCCCCATTCGCCGCCGGCAACAATAATATCGCCGGTCTTCAAAGTACCGCGCTGGACAAGAATGGTTGCCACTGATCCACGGCCAGATTCCATTTTTGACTCGATAATCACCCCTTCCGCCGGACGGTTCGGGTTGGCCTTCAAGTCAAGAAGTTCGGCTTGCAGGAGGATCATTTCCTGGAGTTTGTCGAGATTGGTTCTATCCTTGGCCGACACCTCGACGGTGATCACCTCGCCGCCCATTTCCTCAACCACCAGATCGTGTTGCAAAAGGTCCTGACGCACCCGGCTGGCATCTGCCCCCGCCACGTCCATTTTGTTAATGGCAACAATGATCGGCACAGCGGCTGCCTTGGCATGGCTGATCGCCTCGACCGTTTGCGGCATGATACCATCATCGGCGGCGACAACCAGCACCACAATATCGGTCACCTTGGCACCGCGGGCGCGCATATCCGAAAAGGCCGCGTGACCTGGGGTATCAACAAAAGTGATTTTTTCGCCACTAGCATGGGTCACCTGATAGGCACCAATATGCTGGGTAATGCCGCCAGCTTCACGGGCTGCAATATCGGTTTCGCGCAGGGCGTCCAGAAGTGACGTTTTACCATGATCAACATGGCCCATGACGGTAACGACAGGCGCCCGCGGCTCCATGCTTTCAAGAGAATCATCATCGCCGCCGTCCTTAAGGCCGATTTCAACATCGCTGTCACTGACCCGTTTCAGGTTATGACCAAATTCACTAACCACAAGTTCAGCCGTATCGGCATCGATGAGCTGGTTGACCGTCGCCATGACGTCCATCTTCATCAACGTTTTGATAACATCGTGGGCGCGTTCGGCCATGCGGTTAGCCAGTTCCTGAACGGTGATCGTTTCAGGGATAACGACGTCACGAATAATCTTCTTGCCTTCGGAGAGGACTTTTTTCTGTTTCTGCTTTTCCTTCTCGCGGGCGCGCTTGACAGAGGCCAGCGAGCGAGTCCGCTCTTCACCGTCAACCAGGGCTTCGGCGATGGTCAACTTGCCCGAACGCCGACGTTTCTCGCCCCGTTGTTTGGGGGTCGGGCGTTTGGCTTCCTCTTCGCGTGGGGCAGTATGTTTTAGCCGGGGCTTAACGGCGTCCCCTTCGCCACTTTGCGCGGCTTCCAGTTGTTGGGCTGCAGCAGAGATGCTTGCGGCGTCCTGTTCTTTCTTGCGCTGCTCCGCCTCCTCATCGGCACGGGTTTTTTCAGCAGCGACGGCTTCTTCCTCGGCTGACGGCTCGGATTCAGGTTCAGGGTCGGGCTCCGGTTCGGGGGGAGCCATTGCAGCAAGCGTGGCAGCTTTTTCGTCGGCAACCTTGGCGTCCTGCAGGGCGCGGGCGCGGGCCGCCTTTTCCTCGCCTGTCAGGGATGCACCGGGAGTGGGTGTCGCCTCAACGACGGGCTTGCTCTCTTCAACTTCTTCGACTTTCTCAACCGGCTCCATGACCAGTTCCGGATCATTCTTGACCTCGGACATGCGGCCTGCGTCATTCTGGGCAAAGGTCCGTTTCTTGCGAACCTCGACCTGAACCATTTTCGAGCGGCCATGGGAAAAACTCTGGCGAACCTGACCGGATTCAATGGTCTTGTTCAATTCCAGCGTGCCCGGACGCGAAAGGCCCAGAGGCTTCTTTTTCTTGTCTTTGTCTTTGGTCTCGCTCATCGGTATTCCGTTCATTTTTCCGCCCCTTACGGGCGGCCTGTTTTATCAATTCTTAGTCAGCTACGTCTTGCATCGCCTCGGGGAGTCTTAGCCCCGGTCTTTCTTAAACCTTCCAGCCTGCCGGCATCAACCAGCAGGTTCTTGGCCAATCGCCCCGGCGCGACGATCACATGGACCGCCCTCTCGCGGGCAAACGCCTGGCCCAACTCGTTGGCGTCAAGGGCGGCAATAACCGGCGTCACTTGAGCCCATGCCCGAACTTTCGCCAGACCGTCTTCGGCCCCGTCTGCTGCGGCTAGCAGCACCCCGGCGGGTTTGCCGGTCTTTAACCAGGCTTCGACCTTGGCGAAACCCGAAACCGCCTCTCCGGCGCGGCGCGCCAAACCAACATGGTTCAGACACCTTTTGGCCAACAAGCCCTCTACCCGATCAGCCAGATCGGCGGGGATCGTGACGTTTGCGCGCGCCGCCTTGGCAAACAGGTTTTTAGCGCACGCTGTGTGTATCATATCACGCTCGGCGCTCAACCAAAAACCCCGACCCGGCAGCCGGGCTTCAACATCGGCGACGATCTCATCGTCCGGGCCAATAACAAAGCGCACCATCCTGTCTTTCGACATTTCAGCGCCGCTAACAATGCAGCGTCGCAGCGATGTTTCCCCTTTCTGCCTCATGCGGGGGGTTTTTCGCCCGGCCATGTTTTCGCCAGTCCTCTACTCTTCCTTCACCTCTTCAGCGGTGGCATCGTCTGCTGCCGCTTCTTCATTTTCAGCCGTTTCGCTTGCTCCGAGATCTTCATCGGGGAACCAGTGGGCGCGGGCCGCCATAATTATTTCATTGGCCTGGTTTTGGCTCATGGAAACATCAGCAGGCAGCAACTCGAGCAATTCGTCACCGGCAAGATCAGCAAGGTCATCAAGTGATTTTATCCCACCTTCACCAAGGGCCACCATGATCACGGGGGTAATCCCCGCAATAGCGGCAATGTCATCGCTGACACCCAGTTCGCTTCGACGCTTCGCCAGTTCCTGATCACGGGCCTCAAGGAAGCCGCGGGCCCGTTCGCGCAGTTCTTCGGCGACATCCTCGTCAAAACCTTCGATTTCAACCAGATCATCAACGGGAACAAAGGCAACCTGTTCGATCGAAGAAAATCCCTCAGTAACCAACAGGTGAGCGATAACTTCGTCCACATCAAGGGCTTCGACAAACATCTGCGAGCGTATGACAAATTCTTGCTGGCGGCGTTCGGATTCCTCGGCTTCGGTCAAAATATCGATATCCCAACCCGAAAGCTGTGAAGCCAGACGAACGTTCTGGCCACGCCGGCCAATGGCCAGGCTAAGCTGTTCGTCGGGAACGACGACTTCGATTTTATTGTTATCCTCATCAAGAACGACCTTGGCGACTTCTGCCGGAGCAAGGGCGTTAACGATGAAGGTGGCCGGATCCACGGACCACTGGATGATATCAATTTTTTCACCCTGCAATTCGCCGACAACGGCCTGAACGCGCGAACCGCGCATACCAATACACGGGCCTACCGGGTCGATGCTGGAATCGTTGGACAGCACGGCGATTTTAGCGCGCGAGCCGGGGTCTCGGGCAACGGATTTAATCTCGATAATACCATCATAAATTTCCGGCACTTCCTGGGCAAACAGCATGGCCATGAACTTGGGATGCGTTCTGGACAGGAAAATCTGCGGTCCACGCATTTCTTCGCGGACATCTACGATATACGCCCTGATCCGGTCACCATTGTTAAAGTGTTCCCGTGGAATGGCCTCGTCACGACGCAACAGGGCTTCGGCGCGGCCAAGATCAACAATGATATTGCCAAATTCGACGCGCTTGACCAGCCCGTTGACGACTTCGCCAGCGCGTTCCTTGTATTCCTCGAACTGGCGTTTGCGTTCTGCGTCACGGACTTTCTGAACAATCACCTGCTTGGCGGTCTGGGCGGCGATGCGGCCAAAATCGATGGGCGGCAAGGGATCAACCAAAAATTCCCCAATCTCTGCGTCGGCCTTGGTTTTGCGGGCCTCTTCGAGGGTTGTCTGGGTGACCTCGTTTTCGATTTCCTCGGCAACCTCGACGAACCGGGCCAGGGTGATTTCACCTGACTTGCGGTCAATGGTGGCGCGAATGTCGTGCTCGTGGCCATACTTGGAACGCCCGGCCTTTTGAATGGCCTGTTCCATCGCCTCAAGAACTTCGTCCTGCTCGATCCCCTTGTCGCGCGCTACGGTTTCGGCAACTTGTAGAAGTTCCGGGCGGGCATGGACTGCATCAGTTTCGCTCATTGTCTCATTCATTGTTTTCGCTGTCCCTGGGCTGCCGCGATCAAATCGTCGCTGAGCAGCAGTTTCGCACTATGTATGTCCTGGTAGGCAAGATCGTAAGCCCTCTCTTTGGTCTCGATCCTGACTTCTTCGTTATTTGCTTGCGCCAGTCGTCCCTTGAAGCGTTTGCGCCCGTCAATGGCACGGCTGGTCTCAATTTTTGCTTCAAAGCCGACAAATTTCCCGAAATCCTCGGGCCTTGTCAGTGGTCTGTCGATACCCGGCGAGGAGACCTCAAGCGCGTATGTTCCTGCAAGCGGGTCTTCCACATCCAGTATCGCCGAAACGGCACGACTGATGGAGGCACAATCCTCCACATTCATTCGGCCCGTTTCCGCCTCTTCGGCCATGATTTGAAGGCATGGCTTGCGGCCGCCGGTGAAATCCACCTTGACCACTCTAAAGCCCATGGCTTCAACGGTAGGCGAGATCATTTCTTCGATACGATGGACAAGTTCCATACGATTAAAGAGCCTTACAACATGTTCCACAAAAACAAAAGGCGGGCCGCAAGGCCCACCCCATCAATTCCGATCAATGCCGAACCTAACGAGACACGTAATAATTCCTACGTGATTGAGGCGCACATATACACCCGATGACATTTAAAATACAAGGTTTTTTTGGTCTTTGGTGCTACCGGGCAAGGCGGTTGAAAAGCAGGTAAGCCGGGCGCTCTCCTCGAGCCAGGGCTTTTTCCTCATAGCGGGTTGGCTGCCAATCTGGTGGTGGTGAGCGCCAGTCGCGGGCCGTTCGCGCCTGCCAGGTGAAGCAAGGGTGCGCAATCAGGCGCTCAAGAGACCACGAAACAAAGTCCATATGGTCGCTGGCAAAGCGTAATTGGGCACCGTCTTTCATGACCCGGGCGAGACGATCAAGATTTTCCCTGACAATGAAGCGGCGCTTGTTCTGGCGCCTTTTCGGCCACGGATCGGAAAACAAAACAAACGCCCTGTCGACAGAACGTTCAGGCATGGCGTCAAGCAGGGGCCTGGCGTCGTCATCGCAAATACGAATATTTTTCAAGTCCCCGCCATCAATTGCGCTGAGCAGCTTGGCGACCCCGTTGACAAACGGTTCCGCGCCAATAAAACCGATCTCGGGATGGGCCCTGGCCTGAGCGGCCAGATGTTCGCCGCCACCAAAACCGATCTCCAGCCATATCTGGGCCGGGGCATCTGTCATGGTCCCGGCAAAATCAGGATCGGGATCCTGAGCCGTCACCCTTAAGGTCGGCAGGCGCTTTTCAACAAGCTTCCTGTGGCCGGGGCGCAGTTTTTTTCCGTGCCTGCGCCCATGCCAGTCCGGTTTGTCAGAACGCCGATTTGAGGGCATCGGCGAGATCGATTTTCTCCCACGAGAAGCCGCCGTCGGGATCAGCCTCACGGCCAAAGTGGCCATAAGCGGCAGTGCGGGCATAGATTGGCCGGCTCAGCTTGAGGTGTTCGCGAATACCGCGGGGGCTCAGATCAACCATCTCGCAAAGCGTCGTGACAAGCTTGTCTTCATCGACTTCACCAGTCCCGTGGGTGTCAATGTAGACAGACAGCGGTTTGGAAACGCCGATGGCGTAAGCGAGTTGCAGCGTGCACCGTTCGGCAATGCCCGAGGCAACGACATTTTTCGCAAGATAGCGCGCCGCGTAAGCTGCCGAGCGATCAACTTTCGTGGGGTCTTTGCCCGAAAATGCGCCACCACCGTGGGGTGCCGCACCACCATAAGTATCGACGATGATTTTACGTCCAGTCAGACCGGCATCTCCATCGGGTCCGCCAATGACAAAACGGCCCGTCGGATTGACATAGAATTCATCTTCGGGACACATCCAGCCATTTTTCAAAATGGTCTCGACATGGGGCCGAACAATTTCACGGACATCGTCTTGGCTCAGGTTCTCGGTATGCTGGGTCGAGACCACGACGGACGTCGCCCCGACTGGCTTGCCGTCAACATAACGCAAGGTTACCTGGCTTTTCGAATCCGGCAGCAGGCCCGGTTCCGCGCCTGAATGCCTGACATCGGCGAGCGAGCGTAATATGGCATGGGAAAGATGAATGGGGGCCGGCATCAGGCTTGCAGTTTCGTTACAGGCATAGCCGAACATGATGCCCTGATCACCGGCACCTTCGTCCTTGTTACCAGTGGCGTCAACACCCATGGCAATATCGACGGACTGACCATGCAGGTGAACCTCAACATCGGTATGTTGCCAATGGAAGCCTTCCTGCTCGTAGCCAATGTCTTTCACCGACTGGCGGGCAATTTCTTCCATCCGGGTCTTATTAACATTGCCTTTTGAATCAACCAGCGAGTCCGGGCCACGTACTTCACCGGCAAGGACGACCCTGTTGGTTGTGCAAAGTGTTTCGCAGGCGACCCTGGAATACGGATCAGCTGCAAGAAAAGCGTCAACGACGGCGTCTGATACCCGGTCGCTGACTTTATCGGGATGGCCTTCGGATACTGATTCACTGGTAAATAAATAGTCGGCTCTTGACATGTTCGATCCCTTCGATCATTGCATTATTTGTCCAACTGGACCAAGGGCCGAAACGGTCTTGCCGTTTAACATGTAGCCCACTTAGCGCAATATTTAACGTGGCGGCAAGTAGTCCAAATCCATCCACGAGCATTCAAACAAACCCTCACAGGCTCGTCCAAGTCGTTCTTTTGTCAATATTTTGAAGGCCGGTCAAGCATTTTCAATGCCCGCCGGACAGCCAAAATTCCATGCCTAAACAGGGGGTTTTACCGTTGTATGCTTTTTTCAGGAATCGACCTGGCTATTGGCCAGAGTTTTTGTCAATTCAAACAAACGTTTGCGAATTTTTGGATCGTTGATCTTGTGATATGCGCGGACCAGCTCCAGGGTTTCGCGGCGGGCCAGCGGATCAGATTCCAGCTCCACCTGCTCGCTATCGGTCAGACCCTTAAGGTCAATACGGCGACCCCGGGTTGCCTTCGTGACGTCGTTCATTTCGTCAAAGAAATACGATACTGGAACATCAAGGACGCGAGAGAATTCATAAATTCTGGATGCACCAACCCGGTTGGCACCGCGTTCGTACTTCTGAATTTGCTGAAAGGTCAAACCAACGGACTCGCCAAGTTTTTCCTGACTGATGCCTAGCAAGGTTCGGCGCAACCTCAAGCGGGCGCCGACATGCATGTCTACGGCACGAGGAACGCCGAGAAGGGCGTCATCGGGTTTGGGGGCACGGGGTTTACGTTTAACTGCTGCTTTACTCATCTTAATTTTCTACCCTTTATTATGTGGATTCAGGAACACATGCTGGCGACAAACACTTCAAGGCACATTTTCAGCCCTTAAAAAGGTCGCTTGCCAGCAGAATTCATGCAACCGGATTATTCTCACCCAACCAGCTTCTAATATGATCTCCCACACAATGTTATTCAAGAATATTTAGATATTTTCAGTAATATTTATAACCATGGCGCTCAACTTCCACGTCGTGCAGATTCCATCAAAAAACCGGTGCCAGCGACCAGCAACACCAGCAAAAGAACAATCCAGTCCCCCACCCGGCTATAGAGCGGCGCCCCAAGTGCGGATGGCAAGGCGCTGTCAAGAACACCCTTTTTGGCCAGACCCAGTTTGGCAACGACACGTCCGTAGCCGTCAACGACGCCGGATATCCCTGTGTTGGCGACACGAACAAGGGGCAGGCCCTGTTCCACCGCCCTAAGGCGAGCAGCGGCGAAATGCTGATAGGGACCGGAACTGACCCCGTACCAGCCATCGTTGGTCAGGTTGAGCAACCATCCTGGGCGATCCCGCGAATCGACGACCTCGCCTGGAAAAATGACCTCGTAGCAAATCAGCGGTGAAACTGGCGGCAATCCTTTAAGGCGCAGGGTTCTAGGGCCTGTCCCTGGCGAGAAATCCGTTGCCCCATCAGTTATTTTGGCAAAATTCAAAATCCTTCGAAAAGGCATATACTCGCCGAAGGGAACAAGATGGGATTTATCATAAGTGCCGACAATGCGCGCCTCCTCGTCAATCACCTGAAAGCTGTTCCAGACCCGATAGACGGCTTCACTTTGCGTGCTGGTGCGTGGTGCGCCGGTCATCAGAAGGCCACCCCTGGGTGTTGCCCCGGCTAGCGCTTTGCGGACATTTCCGTCCTTGGCGATGAAATAGGTTGCCGCCGTTTCAGCCCAAATCACATGGGTCGGCATGTTCGCGCCGGGCGATGGCGGGGCCACGCTCATGGTCAATTGATCATTAAAATTACTTGATCGGTGTTGGCGATCCCATTTCAGTTTTTGATCAACGTTGGGCTGTACCAGTCGCAAACGAACATCAGGCACACGGTCCACCGACGCGCCCGACAACCGCCCCGCCCCACCGGCCCAGACAACAACAAGGACGAGGGCGGTCACTGTCAATGCTCGCGCGGGACTTCCCCTGGATGTCCAATCCTCGCCACCGGCCAGTAGCGCAGGCATCGCCGCAACAATGACCGTGAGCAAGCCAAGGCCGTAAACACCGGCAAGTGCCGCAAATTGGATCATCGGATCGGAAAACGTCCAGACGCTACCAATCAAATTCCAGGGAAAGCCGGTAAAGGCCCAGCTTCGCACCCATTCGAAAGTCGTCCACAGGGCGGCAAAGACAAGGACCCGCCCGATACCCGAACACTGGCGGGCGGACATTCTGGTCAATATGGTAACGCCGGCGGGAAACAGGGCCAGCACCCCGGCCAGACCAAACACCGCAAACGGGGCCAGCCAGCCGAAACGATCCGGATAGGTCAGCAAGGCATTGGCGACCCAGTACAGCCCGGCTGTAAAATGGCCAAAACCAAACCACCAGCCAACGCCAAAGGCGGCGCGCGCCGTGAACCGGGAAAACACCAGCCATAATAATCCGCTAAGCGCCGGAACAAGCAAAAACACCCCGTGCAAGGGAGCCATAGCCCCGGCACCCAGAACTCCCAACAGAAAAGCCAACGCCCAGCACCGCCATCCGACCAGTGCGATGACCCTGAGATAAAGCCTGCCCGTCACAAAATTAACCTTTGTCCAGGGCGAGCGGTGTATGGAATTTGGCGCCACGCAGGCGCACTGTTTTGATTCGCCGGGGATCGGCATCAAGGATTTCAAATTCAAGTCCCGAGGAATGGCTGATCAATTCGCCGCGCACCGGCACCCGCCCGGCAAGAAAAAAGACGAGCCCGCCCAGGGTGTCAATATCTTCGCGCTCTTCGTCGCTAACGATACCGCCGAGACGTTGTTCCAGCATTTCAATTGTCACCCGCGCATCGGCAACGATGGTGGCGTTGGGTCCGTCAACCATGACCGGCTCGTCCGTACGGTCGTGTTCGTCTTCGATCTCGCCGACAATTTCCTCGACCAGATCTTCAATTGTCACCAGACCATCAATGCCGCCAAATTCATCAACCACAAGGGACATATGACACCGGGTGGCGCGCATTTGCAGCAACAACTCCAACACCTGCATGGAGGGCGGAACGAACAAAACCTTGCGAACGATCTGGCGCAGGGCAAAATCTTTGTCCTTGCCACGCCAGGCGAGCACGTCCTTGATATGAATCATGCCGATGGAGTCGTCGAGATTTTCGTTGAAAACCGGCAGCCGGGAATGGCCTTCGCGGGTCAATAAATCAATCAGATCCGATAGGCCGGTCTCGCATTCGATCGCGACGATGTCGGCCCTTGGTACCATAACGTCATGGATGGTCCTGCCTTTAAGCTCAAGAATATTAGCCATCAACAGACGTTCTTCGGCGTCAATGGGAACTTCGGCTTCTTCGCGTTCTTCAATAAGTTCTTCAAGCACGTCGCGGGCCGACCCTTCGGCGGCTTTTATCCCGAACAAGGATTTTAGCCAGTCGAGCAGTCCCCCAGACGGCGCAGTGCCTTCATCGTTTCCATTGTTGTTTAAAGGCTTCAGTAGCGCCGGGTCGTTCATTTCAGATCCGCTTGCTCGCAGTATGGGTTGCTAATGCCAAGACCGTCCAGGGTGCTGATTTCGAGTGCCTCCATATGCCCCGCCTCAACCTCGTCCTGATGATCGTAGCCAAGCAAATGCAACATACCATGGATGACCAGATGAGTTAGATGATCGGCCAGTGTTTTGCCTTCATTTTCTGCCTCAACGCTTGCCACCCCGTATGCGATGACAATGTCACCCAGTAGCCTAGGCCCAAATTCTAAAGATTCCGTATCTTCACTGTTTGCAAATGACAGAACGTTTGTTGCCTTGTCCTGATGGCGATAGTCTCGGTTGAGTTGGCGAACCTGATCATCATCACTGAGCAGAATGCTGACTTCACATGGCCCGACCTGCGGAAGCGGGCAGGCTTTTATGGCGGCGCGACACAATTCCCGGACGTCCCCCAGGGCCATCGTCCACTTGGGCTCGGAAATTGAAACATCAATGTCCAGGTCAGTCATCGCTTTTTGCGCCGTTACCCTTCTCGTACCTGGCCGCTGCCTTGCGCCGCATTTCCGCCTCGTCATATGCACCGACAATTCTGGTCACCAGATGATGGCGAACCACATCGTCCTTGCCAAAACGGGTAAAGCCGATACCCCTGGTCTGACTGAGGATATCAGAGGCATCTCGAAGACCGGAACGGATACCGCGAGGAAGATCGACCTGGGTCAGATCGCCGGTGACCACCATGCGCGAGTTTTCGCCCAGCCGGGTCAGGATCATCTTCATCTGCACCGCCGTCGTATTCTGGGCCTCGTCCAGAATAACGAAGGCGTTGCTGAGTGTGCGGCCCCGCATGAAGGCGAGCGGCGCCACCTCGATTTCCCCTTTTTCCCGTCGCTTGGCCACCACACCGCCCGGAAGCATGCCTTGACTAGCGTCGT
>JACNJU010000002.1 GCA_014382375.1 Rhodospirillaceae bacterium | reverse complement strand
CAGGAAATCGTTTATTTCGCGTTTTACTGCCATGCGCTCATCGTTGGTCACATAAACGGCGCGGGCCAGCGCGACGAAGGTGTCGCCAAAATCCCTTGCACGTTCCTGATCGCGGATATCGTCCTCGATTTCCCAAAGAGCTTCATTGACCGCCTTTAGCTTTTGCGCAAGTGCGCTCAAGTCTTCTGAGGGACTAATGGCGCCGTCGCGGGCTTTAGTCAGTGTGTCGTACTCAATGCGCACGTTAGCGAGCTTTGCCTCGTCTTCAATCCGCTCAAGCTTGATTTCCAGAATGGTGATTTTGTCGATTAACTCACCGGGCGAGATTTCGACGGAAATGTTCACGGACAAGGCTGTCTCCTAAAAAAAGTCTATGCCCGTCTTTTTAACTGCGGGCGAAGTCGTCATCAAGTCGTTCTATATCATCTTCACCCAGATAGTCACCTGACTGTACCTCAATAAGATACAGCGGCTCACTGGTTGTGTTTTCCAATCGGTGTACTGCCCCAATGGGGATGTAGGTGGATTGATTGGGTCCCAGGGTCATATCGCTTCCATCGCAATGAATTTGCGCCTCACCGGCAACGACGACCCAATGTTCGGCGCGGCGCTGATGGCGTTGCAAAGACAGACGGGCACCTGGGTTTACGCAAAGGCGTTTGACCTGAAATGAAGTCCCGCTGTCCAGTGATTGATACCAGCCCCATGGACGGCGAACCCTGCCAGGCAGCAGATGCTCGCTGCGGCCTTCATTTTCTAACCTGTCGACGATGGCGCGAATATCCTGTGATCGATCCCTGGGCGCTACCATCACCGTATCGCCGGTATCGATGACGATCATATCCTTGACGCCAAGCGTTGCGATCAACTTGTGATCGCTGCGCAGGTAACTTCCGCTTGTGTCTTCGGCAAAAACATCGCCCGTGATGACGTTGCCCTCTGCGTCCTTATCCGACACATTCCACAATTCAGCCCACGAGCCGATATCACTCCATCCCATGTCGACAGGCACAACGGCGGCGTTAGACGTATGTTCCATGACCGCGTAATCGATGGAGATGGCCGGGCAGTTGCCAAAAATATCTTCGTCCAGGCGGGTGAAGTCAAGATCGCGAGAGGTACTGGCCAGGGATTTTTCGCATGCCGAAAACATGTCGGGTTGCAGTCGCTTTAACTCATCAAGATAAGTCCTGGTCCTGAACAGAAATATTCCGCTGTTCCAGACATGATCACCGCGGGCAATCATTTTTTTTGCGTTCTCAAGGTTGGGCTTTTCGACAAATTTTTCAACAATGTGACAATCGGGTACGGTTTCAATTTCGTCCCCCGTTTGAATGTAGCCGTACCCGGTTTCTGGCCCGCTCGGCTTGATCCCGAAGGTAACCAGATAGCCGTTTTCAGCAGCGCGTCTGGCGGTTTCGATTGCTTTGCTAAAAACAACCTGATCGGCAATCAGGTGGTCGGAAGGCAGAAGCATCATCATTGCCTCTGAATCATCCGCCATCAAAGTCATGGCGGCGATGGCGGCGGCGGGGGCGGTGTTGCGGCCCATGGGTTCCAGAATAATATCCTTCGCGGTCATCTTGATTTCACGGATTTGCTCGGCGACGATAAAGCGATGCTCCGTATTGCAGATGACCAGTGGCTCAACGAAGCCTTCCCCTGTCATCCGCAACATGGTTTCTTGCAAAAGGGATTTATCAGATGTCAGGGACAGCAATTGCTTGGGAAGAAACTTCCGCGACAAAGGCCAAAGCCGGGTTCCGGAACCACCGGACAGGATAACTGGATGGATGCGCATCGTAAGCATTCTCTGATTCGCTAAAGTCAGAGCCTTGATTACCACAGATGCCAGCGCAGGGCTATCTACAGCTATTCTTATGCCCTGCCTTCAAATCATGGGCAGGCTCGTTTATGGTTGAGCGTAAACGTTGTGTGAGTGAGAAGTGCAAAAATGAAACGGGTCAAAATGGTTGCCAAGGGCGATCAAAAAACGCCACAACATGACCAGCAGGTAAAATCCATTGATGAATCCCTGCAGTCGGCTGTCCAGCATCACACGTCAGGGCGCTTTCCCGAAGCTGAGACGATTTACAAACAAGTGCTTAAAGCTGACCCCAACCAGCCCGTCGCCTTACATCTGCTTGGGGTGTTGGCCCATCAGTTTGGACACAGCGATGCAGCCGTTGAGTTGATTTCGAAAGCCCTGACAATCAACCCCGAATATGTTGAAGCCCATAACAATATTGGCCTCGCCCTGCAGGCTTTAGGACGACTGGATGAGGCTATCGAAAGCTTTTGTAAGGCTGTGGTTCTCAATCCGGATTACAGCGAAGCTTTTGGTAATCTTGGAGTTTCTCTTCAAAGTCAGGGAAAATTTGATCAGGCCATTGACAATTATCGTAAGGCCATCGACATCAACCCTGATTATTTCAAGGCCCACAACAACCTGGGGCTGGCGCTAAAGAAAACGGGGAAGATTGAGGTTGCGCTCGAGAGCTACCTCAAGGCCCTTGCCATCAATCCAAACTATCCCGAGGCGCACAATAATCTGGGCAATCTTTTGTCTGACAAGGGCCA
>JACNJU010000121.1 GCA_014382375.1 Rhodospirillaceae bacterium | reverse complement strand
CGATGCGATGGATGCATCATTGAAAACCGGCAAGACCGAAAATATGGGCGAAACCGGCATGCAGGCCATCGAAGAATGGTGGTACCCGGAATACATGAAGGAAAGATGCCCGGGTCTTCCCGACTGGAAAGCCCTAAACAAGTGCGCCAAAGAATTTTCGACTGCGGAAACTGCACCAAAAGGGCGTTACCTTGGTGGCCCAGTTACCTGGGGCGGATTTGATGATGAACGCGCCGAAGCCCTTGGTCTGAACTTTGAAGTCGTTCATGCTGGTACGGATGCCGCTTTGTTTGCCGAACTCGAATCAGCTTACCAGCGCAAGGCTCCGATCCTATTGTGGGTCTATACCCCGCACTGGGCGCCTGCCAAGTTCAAGGGTGAATGGGTCGAGTTTCCCAAATATTCAGCCGAATGCTATCAGGACCCAAAAGTGGGGATGAACAAGGATCTTGCATATGACTGCGGCAAGCCGCGTGGCCCGATCTGGAAAGTTTCCTGGGGTGGGTTGAAAGACAAATGGCCCGGAGCTCATAAAATTATCAAGGCTTTTAAAATCAACAACGAGGAAATGAGCCAGATGATTGTTGAGGTTGATCTCAACGGTAAGAAGCTTGAAAACGTCGTTGATGCCTGGATGGCCAATAACAAAGGCCGCTGGGAATCCTGGATCAAGTAATCCTGTTACGGTGTGCGGGGATGGCTGCAGCGGCCCTCCCCGCAACGCTCAGTTTTTTATCCTGTACCACCCGTACCCGTACGTTAATCCCCTGTGCGGAAAATTTGATCAGCATGACCATAAATGCCCCATTACCGCCTTCAAAAATCCCGACAGGAAATTCTGTAAATGGCGAGTGAGATTAGTCCACATCCTGTGAAACTAGCCTGTCGTGGCGTCTGGAAAATATTTGGCGATAACGCCACACGTTTCCTTGCCGACAAAAACAATGCCCCCAGTGATTCTGAACTGATTGATGCGGGAATGATCGCAGCCGTCAGGGATGCAACACTGGAAATTCCCGAAGGAGAAATTTTCATCATTATGGGCCTCTCTGGTTCGGGTAAGTCGACGATGGTTCGTTGTTTGTCGCGCCTGATTGAACCGACGGCCGGTGAAGTATTGTTCGAAGGTCAGGATCTGTTGAAGACCAGCCCCAAGGATATGATTGAAATTCGCCGCCATAAAATGGGTATGGTATTTCAACACTTCGCCTTGCTGCCGCACCTGACGGTTCTGGGAAATGTCGCATTCCCCCTTGAAGTCCAGGGCATCGATAAGAAAACCCGTGAGGGGCGCGCCCTTGAAGTTATTGAGTTGGTTGGATTAAGCGGACGCGAAGGATATTACCCCCGTGAACTGTCTGGCGGACAACAACAGCGAGTGGGGATCGCAAGGTCTTTGGCAGTTGAGCCTGACATCTGGTTCCTTGATGAGCCATTTTCAGCACTTGACCCGCTAATCCGCCGTGAAATGCAGGATGAATTCCTGCGTTTGCAGCAAATGTTGAAGAAGACCATCGTCTTCATTACTCACGATTTTGACGAGGCGATCCGTCTGGCCGACCACATCGCCATTATGAAGGACGGTGAGATAATTCAGATTGGAACGCCTGAGGAACTTGTAATGCACCCGGCCACAGACTATGTGGCTGAATTCACACGGGGAATTCCCCGTGCCAAGGTGCTTACCGCACAGGCTGTAATGGAAGCGCCAACTGCGGGCGAATATTCCGTACGGGTCCGGTTTGATTCACGTCTTGAAGAACTGGGGGCAAACATCCTGCATGCGGACAAGCCTTTTGCCGTGATTGATGAAAATGAAGCTGTCATTGGGCAAATTTCCCGTGATGCAGTTCTGGAAATTCTTGTCGGTGCGCCAAACGACGACGCTGACACAGGCAATGCAGGCGCGTCGTGACGGCGCTGACACTTTCGATTGGCGGGCGAGAGCGTCAGGTTAATCCTTGGTTCTTTATCTGGATTGCCGCCATTGGAATTGCTGTCGGTTTTTATTTCCTTCGTGAAGCAGCCCCCTGGGCCTTCAAATATCCACGCGGGTGGATTATTCCGCTTCGTTTCTGGATCACCGATTTCGTCAAGTGGTTGTTGAATGGTTTTGATCTGGGACTGTTTACCTTCAAAGAGTTGACCCGGTCCATATCGTGGCTGGTCGAGCAGCCCTACGACATGGTGCGCAGCTTGCTGGCAGACGGTTTCAAGGAGGGGCAGGGCAGTGATGCAATTGAGGTATTTCCCAGAGTTTCCTGGATTGCCGCCGTAATCATCGTTGCCATGATGGGGCATTTCGCCCGTGACTGGAAACTGGCCGCCCTTGGGGCGGCGTGTTTCTTCTATCTCGCCGTTTTTGGTCAATGGGATAGCGCCATGGTGACGCTCAGTTCCATAGCCATTGCGGTGCCCTTCGGTGTTGTTTCCGGCCTCTCTGTGGGTTCTCTGGTAGTTCGGTCGGCTTTTTTCCGTGGCATGATTTCAGGGTTTCTGGGGCTTGTCCTTTCGAGTCCGGTGATCATCTTTCTTCTTGCGATTCTGTTTGGTTTTGTTTTTGGTCCTTATTCTTCCTCGGATGCTTCAATTGTTAACGTTATGCTCC
>JACNJU010000070.1 GCA_014382375.1 Rhodospirillaceae bacterium | reverse complement strand
GAAGCCTTGAAGGTTGCCTGCAAGGCGCAGGACGACGGGGTCACGACATTTATTGAAATCGTCCTCAATCAGGAATTGGGTGAGCCGTTCCGCCGCGATGCGATGACCGCGCCGGTAGAAGTTGCTGGCATTGACGCTGCCGATATGAGGCCGCAAAAATCTTAAAAAGCCAATGGAGATGCTTGTTTTATAGATGGTGCTTTCGGGCATCGGCCTGATGCGGGTAGTCTCTGACTTATGAAAACAACAGGTGAAAACATTCTTGTCGTTAACGCCGGTTCCTCAAGCGTCAAGTTCGCGCTTTTTTCACTGGACCGGGGCGAGCCGGTGGCCATCTTAAAAGGCCAGGTTTCGGGGATTGGTGCCACCCCCGCTATTGAAGCCCGGGACGAGGGCGGCATGGCAATTCCCTTTGCCCAACCTTCGGGCGGGATTGCCAACCATGATGATGCCTTTGAAGCCCTGATCGGCTGGCTTGAAGAGCGTGGGGAATCCGTAGCTGGCGCAGCTCACAGGGTCGTCCATGGGGGTGCTGCATTTACCGCTCCGATCCGCATAGATGATAATGCTCTTGAAGCCCTTGATGCCCTGACCCCGCTTGCCCCGCATCATCAACCGTATAATCTGGCGGCAATCAGGGCCTTGGCGGCGCGGCTTCCTAAGTTGCCGCAGGCGGCTTGCTTCGATACAGCCTTTCACGCCAGTCAACCGGCAGAGGCGCGCGAGCTTGGCTTGCCCGCTGTGTACGCGCAAAGAGGGATCAGGCGTTACGGCTTTCACGGGCTGTCCTACCAATCTGTGGCAGCGGCCCTGCCTGTCATCACCGGCGAGGCATTACCGCGGCGGCTGGTCATCGCCCATCTTGGCAACGGTGCCAGCATGTGCGCCCTGAAAGATGGCGCGTGCGTGGCCACGACGATGGGCTTTTCGACCCTCGATGGCATTCCCATGGGAACCCGCAGCGGTTCTGTTGACCCCGGTGTGCTATTACATTTAATGCGTGAAGACGGGGCCGGCTTGTCTGAACTTGAAGACCTGCTCTACAACCGCAGCGGCCTGATGGGGATTTCGGGGATTAGTCAGGACATGCGGACGTTACTGGAAAGTGACGACCCGCGAGCTGAGGCGGCGGTGACATTTTTTTGTTACCGGATTTCCCGTGAACTGGGTTCACTGGCCGCAGCGCTTGGTGGCCTGGACGCGCTGGTGTTTACCGGCGGCATTGGCGAGAATGCGGCAGCCGTGCGTGCGCAGGTGCTCAGGCAAGCGGGCTGGCTAGGCCTGACAATTGATGAAGATGCCAATAACAGCGCAGGGCCTTGCATTTCCACGGCCGCTAACAGGGCGCAGGCATGGATTGTTGCCACGCAAGAGGAGTTGACCATCGCCACTCATGCGCGTGCGATTTTGGACCTGTAAGGAATTGAATTCTAAAGGTTTTCATGTATCTGTCCCATATGCTTGCGGATAATTGGCCCTTGCCAATTAGGCGGCTGTGGGTGACCGTTCCTGTGCTCGCAGAAGGGCTTGCTAATGCTTGAGTGGTTGACGAATTAAATCCATTGGCACAGACTAAACTTTAGCAAGAAAAGAATTATAAGTCGAAACAGACAAATCAATAACAAACACAACAGGGAGTTTACAGAATGAGCAAGATGAGCAAATCCCAATTGTCTACCGAGGCGACCTTGCTGGCTGCCAGCAAAGTGACCCGCCGTTCGGTGGTCAAAGGTGCCGCCGTGGTTGGCGCCGGTGCGATTGCCGCACCGATGTTTATCAAGGACGCGTTGGCCGCCAAGGAAATCAATATCCTTATGTGGTCTGACTATCTGCCCGAAAAGTTCATGGGCGATTTTACCGCAGCCACCGGTATCAAAATCAATTACACCGGTATCGGTTCGAACGAAGAAATCATCAACAAGATGAAGGCTAATAAAGGCCAGGGTTTCGACATCGTTTCTCCGACCAACAACCAGGGTCTCGAATGGGGTCCGCTGGAACTGTTGCAGCCATTTGATATGAAACGTGTGCCGCTCGACAAGGTCAACCCGGCGATGTCGAAAATCGGCGATGTTGACTGGAGCTTTAATGGCAAAGGCTCACACTGGTTGCCACACATATGGGGCACCGAAGGCATTGCCTGGCGCACTGATAAGTGGACACCGACCGGTGGCGCACCTAGCTACGGGGATGTCTGGGCTGATGAAAACGCCGGCAAGACCATGGGTCGTCCGCACTCAATGATGTTGGGTGCAGGGCTTTTCATGGAAACCATTGGCGAACTCTCCCACGGCGACATGTGGAAAGCCTATAAATCTGAAGGTGACATGCGCCCGATCTGGGACAAGGTGACCTCGTGGTGCATCGGTCGCAAGAAGAATATCAAGCTTTTGTGGAACGATGCCGACACCCAGAAAAACGGCCTGCTCAATGAAGGCGTTATCGTCGGTCAAACGTGGGATGGCCCGCCACTGGCACTGAAAAGCGCTGGCGAACCTGTCATGTATCAGGCCCCCAAAGAAGGCTCCATGGCCTGGGTTGACGGTATGGCGATGCCTATTGGTGCGAAGAACATCGATGAAATCTATGAATTCGTCAAGTTCGCCTACAATGCCAAGGACGCCGGTGTGGCCATTGATTCCCATGGTTACAACTCGCCGGTTCTGGGCGCTGACAAATTTGCTGGCGCCACCTACAAGAAGAACTTCTCGGACGCATATCCGGGCGATTCTCTTGCCAACCTTAACCCGTGGCCGCCGCAGGCCCCGTGGTACGCGGAAATCCGCACCGAGTACGAGAACAAGTTCAAGAGCGCCTAAGCGCCCAAGACATTGTTGAACGTGATCCCCGGACACCAACTGGTGTCCGGGGAAGACGCTCCAGGCAATTCCTTCGTTGCCGGAGTATTGTGTAACAGAAGGCAAAATTAAAGCAGCCACGTCAAAACGGAAAAAGTCCGGCTGTGGCGCGTATATGGGACGCATCGGTTTAGGGGATTACAATGAGTCAAGGCGTGGGCGTCAATCTGCAGGACGTGTGGATCCGTTTCGGTGACTTTGTCGCCGTTCGTGAAGCCAACGTCGATATTGAGGGCGGTAGTTTCTTTTCATTCCTCGGCCCTTCCGGGTGCGGAAAAACGACGATCCTGAGAGCCGTTTCGGGGTTTCTTGAGCCCAGCGACGGCAAGATCCTGATCGGCGGTAACGACATGGCCGGGATCGGCCCCAATAAAAGACCAACAGCACTTATTTTCCAGAACCTGGCGCTTTTCCCGCTGATGAAAGTCTGGGAAAACATTACTTTCTCCCTTGAAGTTCAAGGCGTCGGCGCGGCAGACCGGCGCAAACGCGCTGATGAGCTGCTCGACATGATCGCGCTTGCGGGGCAAGGCGACAAACTGCCTTCTGAACTGTCCGGCGGCCAGAAACAGCGCGTCGCCATCGCCCGTGCCTTGTGTGCTTCGCCGGACGTGCTGTTGCTTGATGAACCGCTTTCAGCACTCGATTTGAAGTTGCGCCAGCACATGCGCACCGAGCTCAGGCAAATCCAGCAGCGCGTCGGCATTACCTTTATCTACATCACCCACGATCAGGGTGAAGCCCTGACCATGTCTGATAACGTCGCTGTTATGCGACATGGCATCATCGATCAGATCGCCGACGGTCAATCCATTTATGACGATCCGGCAACCCCGTTTGTCGCCTCGTTTGTTGGCGAAAACAATGTCTTCAGAGGCAAGGTTAAATCCATTGAAAATGGCATGGCGATAATCAGCACCAACCGAACCGGCGATTTGCACGCGCGTGTTGGCACATCCGCCAGAGAAACCATGAAGGTTGGTGATAAGGCGATGATCTTTATCAGGCCAGAGGCTTTGAGCATTGCCGAAACCAACAGCGCTTCAAATCATCGGATCAAGGCTCTGGTCACCAACGAAGAATTTGAAGGCCAGGCCTATAATGTTTTCCTTGAAGGCGGTGAGGGTAAGGAAATCAAGATGTCGCTGGTCAATCAAGGCAAGATTCGTCAATCATCCATGGGTAAGGACATGTTCCTGGAATACGACCCCGAACAGTCGATCGTCCTGCCCGAGGGCGAACTGGCCAACGAATAGGGGATCCCCATGAAACGAACAGGCTTCATGAGTGAGTTTTTTGAGCGCAATGGCCTTGCGCTCGGGCTCTATCTGTTGCTGGCGGTTGGTTTTTGGGTGTTTATCCTGATTTTGTTGCCACAGCTGTCGATGCTCGATTTCTCGTTCCGCCATCACCTTCCGCCGCCGGAAATGGGTGGGCCGAAGGATGTCTATACCTTGGAGCATTACAAGTTTCTTGTGCTTGGCGCCCAGGGCGCGGATTCATCTTATAATGCCGTTGATTTGGGTGTTTTTGTGCGCACCTTGCTGGCGGCGTTGTTTGTAACCCTGCTTGATCTGGCTCTTTGCTATCCGCTTGCCTACTACCTGGGTCAGTCAAACGGCGGCGGCTTTGTTCGGGTGCTGGTTCTGCTGCTGATTATTCCCTATTGGGTTAATGAAATCCTGCGCGCCTTCGCTTTCAGGATTATTTTCGGCGACAGCGGCGTCATTAACGAGTTGTTGATATCGATGGGCATGATCGGCAGTCCCATTGATTTTATTCGCGAGAATGTGGCGCTCTATTCGGGCTTGGGTTACGCCTACATTTTGCTGATGATCTTTCCCATCTACAACGTTATTGAAAGCCTTGATCGCAATCAGATCGAGGCGGCCCGCGATATGGGTGCTCCGTGGTGGCGCATTCACTGGCGGGTTGTTATTCCGTACGCCAAGCCGGGCATTTCCTCGGGCTGCACCATGGTCTTTATGCTGACGGCAGGAGCGCTTGCGGCACCGCAGATTCTCGGCGGTCCTTCAAGCCTGTGGTTTACGCAAATCATTTATCAGTGGTTCAACCAGGGCGGCAACTGGCCGCGCGGGGCCGCCTACGCCATTGTTCTGCTTATTGTCTGTATCTTCATCGTTCTGTCGATGATGCGGCTGTTCAAGGTTAAAATGGGGGACATCGGCAAGTGAAGTCCGATAATACCCTGATGAAAGTATTTCTGGGGCTCTACCTGGTGGTCTTCTTCGGCTACCTTTTGGGACCGCTGATTATCATGAGCATTACCGGTTTCAATTCGCCGGGCTTTCCACGGGCGGCACCCTGGGAATGCCTGACTTTTGAGTGGTTCGATGTGCTTGCAAATGACAAGCGTATTATCAATGGCCTTCAGAATAGTTTTATGGTCGGGGCCGGTACGGTCATCCTTTCTGTGATTATGGGGATGGCCGGAGCGCTGGTGTTGACCCAGGTCTGGCCGAAACTCAGGGCCACCTATTACACCATCGTTATCGCGCCGATCCTGATCCCCGGCGTGGTGCTGGGAATTTCAACGCTGGTCTTCTGGGACCGGATCAACGTCATGCTGGGCTTTAGCGGCGAAAGTTTCCTGCATAACGGTATTCTTCTGACGATTTTGGGGCAATCGACGTTCATCGCTTCCTACTGCATGTTGGTGTTTGTTGCCCGCCTGCAGCGCTTCGATGTCGGCCTGACAGAAGCGGCGCTCGATTTGGGGGCTACCAACGTTCAGGCGTTTCGCAAAATTCTTCTGCCCTTTCTCAAACCGGCCATTGGCTCATCGGCGGTGCTGGCGTTCCTGGCCTCGTTTGAAAACTACAACACAACCACCTTCACCTTTGGCAAGTATCCGACCCTGACCATTGAGCTTGCCCAGAAAGTGCGTTACGGCATTAACCCGTCAATTTCGGTGCTGGCGTTCATTATTGTTGTGCTGACAATCGTCGGCGCTCTCAGCCATGAAATCTACCAGCGGCGCAAACAATTGGCGCTGGCTAACGGGGCCCCGGTCGGGGCGGTCACGGGTGGCTTCCAGTTGCCGAAATTCCTGCGTGGCAATCCGGCTTCCGTCGTATTGCTGTTGGTGGCTCTGGGTGGATTTTCGACCATTTGGTTCGCCAACGTATACAGCCCCGAGACCTGCAAGGCCGAAGTGCGCGAAATAAAACGCACTCTTCAACAGCAACGCATTGAAGAAATTCGCCGTCAGAAAATTGAACGCGAGCAACAAAAACTGCTGCAGGGGCCAGATATCTTTGGTCCCAAAAATCGTCCCGGCGACGCACCACAGAGCCCGGGCAAGGGTGCCTTCGGCAGTGTCTTTGATCCGCAAAATCTTGATAAAGCAGGGCCTGAGAGCAACAATGAACCGGCGGCGAAAAACCCTGGCGCTGGTGCTTTTGGCAGTGTCTTCGATACCCAGAACCTGAAAAAACAATCCGAGTCCGGAAATTAGAGGCACTCGATGGCTTTGTTGACAACGACAATCGGCGCTTATCCTAAACCCGACTACGTGCCTGTTGTTGACTGGTTCAGGGCCGAGGGCAGCACTGTTGATGAAGACCCGACCAGCCGCTACGAGGACGAACTGGCGCGCATGGGCGACAAAGCCGAGGCAATTTTTGCCCGCGCCGCCCGTGACGTGATTGACGATCAGGTCAGCTGCGGGATCGATATCCCGACCGACGGCGAGGTCCGGCGTGAAAACTACATCCACTATCATTGCCGTCATTTGAATGGCATTGATTTTGCCACCCTGACCGATACAGTCCTGCGCGGGGGTGCCTATAAAGCGCGCCTGCCAACGATCACCGGCCCTGTTTCGGCAATGGACCATTTTCTGCCCCACGATTACAGGGTCGCGCAAGCAACAACGGACAAGTCGCTGAAGGTGACAATTCCGGGGCCAATGACGATTGGCGATACGGTCGCAGACACCTATTACGGTGATGAGAAAAAGCGCGGCCAGGAACTGGCGACGGCGCTTAATTCAGAAGTCTTGGCATTGGCCGAAGCCGGTTGTCGGCATATTCAGATTGATGAGCCGCTGTTTGCCCGCAAGGCCGAAGCGGCCCTCGATTTCGGCATTGAAAATCTTGAACGGGTTTTCCATGGTTGCCCCGAAAACGTGACGCGAACCATGCACATGTGTTGCGGCTATCCTGATTGTCTGGACGATACGGATTATCCCAAGGCACCCAAGGAATCATATCTGCAACTCGCCAGGGCAATCGATGCCTCATCAATTCAGGTGGTTTCCCTGGAAGACGCCCATCGCCATAACGATCTTTCCCTGCTCGAATTGTTCGAGAAAACCACCATCATCTTCGGTGTCGTCGCCATTGCCTCGAGCCGTATTGAAAGCATGGAAGAAATCCGTCAGCGCCTTGAAGCGGCCCTCGGCCATATTGACGCCCACCGGCTGATCGCCGCACCGGACTGCGGCCTGGGCATGTTGTCACGCGACATGGTGATGGCTAAACTCGGCAATCTCTGCACAGCCGCCCACAGTCTGGGTTAAGCTGAAAACCCCAATCAACAGGATTATTCATGCAAAGCCAACTGTTCACGTCCATTAAGCTGCGCGGTCTGGAACTTGCAAATCGCATCATCGTCTCTCCCATGTGTCAGTACAGCGCCGACCAAGGCAACCTGACCGATTGGCATCTTATGCATCTGGGACAATATGCGGTTTCAGGTTCCGCCCTTGTTATCGTCGAAGCAACCGGGGTAGAGGCAGCGGGCCGGATATCGCCGGGTTGCCCCAGTCTTTGTACTGACGACAATGAAGCGGCGATGAAGCGGGTTGTCAATTTCTATCGTGATTACGGCAACGCCCGCATTGGAATCCAGCTCGCTCATGCGGGTCGAAAGGCATCGAGCGATATGCCGTGGCGTGGCGGCGCACCACTGGCCAAAGATACGCCAGAAGGATGGGAGACCTTCGCCCCATCGGCACTTCCCTATAACGATGGCTGGCCAACACCGACGGCGCTGGAGGCGGAAGGGCTTGAGCGTATCAAACAGGCGTTTGTTGATGCCGCAACAAGGGCTATCCGGGCAGGTTTTGACCTGATCGAACTGCACTGCGCTCATGGCTATTTGATGCATCAGTTTCTCTCGCCGCTGAGCAATCAGCGAGATGACGCTTACGGCGGCAGTCTTGAGAACCGCATGCGCTTCCCGCTGGAGGTGTTCGCGGCGGTCAGGTCCGTCTGTCCGGAAGACTACCCGGTCGGCGTCAGGGTATCGGCAACGGATTGGGTAGAGGGCGGATGGGATCTGGAAAGCACGATTACATTTGCGCAAGCACTTTGTGACATTGGTTGTGATTTCATCGACGTTTCCAGCGGTGGAAATTCCCCGGCTCAAAAGATTATTGCAGGCCCCGGATATCAAACCGGTTTTGCCTCGGCAATCCGTCAGGCCACCAACATGACGACCGTTGCCGTCGGCCAGATCACCGATCCCCGTCAGGCGGAAACCATCGTCTCTTCGGGACAGGCAGATATCGTCGCCCTGGCAAGGGGTATGCTCTATGATCCGCGCTGGCCATGGCATGCTGCCGAGGTGTTGGGCGCTGACGCGGCCTTCCCGCCCCAGTACATGCGCGCCCATCCGACCCTTAAGGGGGAGCCGGTTCCGGGCAATCCACCGACAGCAAAGAAGTGATTTTCACCGCTCTTTTAATTGGGTGATTCAACCCTAAATATGTAAGTGTAGCTTTTGGAGATGTGCAAACGCATAGCAATAACTCTACATACAGATAAGGCCCCATATTACCGAGGGTTAAAAAACAATCGTCAACAGGGAGAACATCATGATCATCAAACCACTAAAAGGATTCGCCATTGCGGGCTCGTTGGTTCTGGCCCTTGCCCAGAGCGCCAATGCCGCCGACCCGGCATCGTGCAAAGGCGTTCGTTTTTCTGATGTCGGCTGGACCGATATTACTGCGACCACGGCTGCCACATCTGTGGTGCTCAATGGACTTGGCTATGCGCCCACAGCCAAGGTATTGAGCGTTCCCGTCACTTACGCCAGTTTGAAGAACAAGGACATCGACGTGTTTCTTGGCAACTGGATGCCAACCATGGAAGGGGACCTTGCCAAATATCGTGACGACGGCTCGGTCGAAGTTCTCAAAAAACCCAACCTGGAAGGCGCGAAATACACGCTCACCACCAACGCCAAAGGTGCCGCAGCGGGCCTTAAGGACTTTGCCGATATCGCCAAGCACAAGGATGCCCTTAATGGCAAAATTTACGGTATTGAGCCGGGCAATGATGGCAACCGGTTGATCCAGGACATGATCGACAAGAATGCCTTCGGACTGAAGGGTTTTGAAGTTGTTGAAAGTTCCGAACAAGGCATGTTGGCACAAGCAGCCCGGGCTGAGAAACGCGGCGAGATGGTCGTCTTCCTTGGTTGGGAACCTCATCCCATGAATGCCAATTTCAAGCTGACTTATCTGACGGGTGGTGATGATTTCTTCGGCCCCAACCTGGGTGGCGCAACGATTTACACCAATGTCCGTAAAGGCTACGTCAGTGACTGCCCGAATGTTGGCAAACTCCTCAACAATCTTGAGTTTTCCCTGGCAATGGAAAACGAAATCATGGGCGCTATTCTTGATGATGGGGTTGACCCCGACAAGGCGGCCAGCACATGGCTCAAGAAAAACTCAGGCGTTCTTGACAAATGGCTCGCTGGCGTCAGCACCATGGACGGCGGCAATGGGCTTGCAGCCGTTAAGAAAAGTCTTGGTTTGTAACCCTTGAAATGGGGGTGGCCGGGTTGACGTGGACACCTGCCTGGCCACCCTTTTTCAGCTTCTTAAAAAGAGTACAGCACTGAAGATGGCAGGGGGACGCCATGGAATGGCTTGAAGGTAATAAACTTCCTATTGGCAAAGCGATTGCCCGGTTCGTTGAGTTCCTGAATGATTATTTTTTCTGGTTCTTTGACGGATTGACCGAGGGGTTGACGTTCCTTGTTGAAGGAACGGCAAATTTATTGCTAACGATTCCTCCGCTTCTTCTGATTGCGGCCATCGCCGTGCTGGCTTTCTATCTGCACCGTTCCTGGAAATTGATCGCCCTGATCATCCCCTCCCTGTTGCTCATTATCAACCAGGGTTATTGGGAAGGAACCATGTTTACATTGTCTCTGGTTCTCTGGGCGACACTCGTCTGCATGGCATTTGGCATTCCCATTGGCATCGCTGCGGCTCACCGGCCGAAATTATGGCTGGTTTTGCGCCCGGTCCTTGACATGATGCAAACGTTGCCGACATTCGTTTACTTGATTCCGGCATTGATTTTGTTTGGCCTTGGCATGGCTCCGGGCCTTATCGCGACGGTCATTTTTGCTATCCCTGCGCCGGTCAGAATGACCTATCTTGGAATTTCTTCGGTGCCAAAACCACTGCTGGAAGCGGCGGAAAGTTTCGGGGCAAGCCCTGGGCAACTGCTTTGGAAGGTTGAAGTTCCCTACGCCTTGCCGACAATGATGGCAGGGTTCACCCAATGCATCATGTTGTCGCTCAGTATGGTCGTGATCGCCGCCATGGTCGGGGCACCGGGTCTGGGCATTCCGGTTTTGCGCGCGATCAATACGGTCAACACGGCCAAGGGGTTTGAAGCCGGGCTTGCTATTGTCATCGTCGCCATCTTGCTTGACCGTATCTGCAAGCAACGCGGCGGCAATACGGAAGGGCAATAAGCACATGGCCGCGGTCGAATTTCGCAATGTTGATATTATCTTCGGTGAAAAGCCGGAACGCGCGCTGGCACTGCTTGACCAGGGCCTGGACCGCGAGAAAATACTGGCCGAGACGGATAATGTCCTTGGTGTTGCCGACGCATCGATCAGTATTGAAGAAGGTGAGATTTGTGTTCTCATGGGCTTGTCCGGTTCGGGTAAGTCGACGTTGCTCCGCGCCGTTAATGGCCTTAACCCGGTAACCCGTGGTGAAGTGATCGTTAAGGATAATGATCGTGACGTCGATGTTGTGACGTGCGATGCCAAGACCTTGCGGCGACTGCGTATGAACCGTATTTCCATGGTCTTTCAACAATTTGCCTTGCTGCCGTGGCGAACCGTTCACGAGAATGTCGGCCTGGGCCTTGAACTCAGTGGAATGAACAAGGTTGAACGAGACGCCATTGTCGATGAGAAGCTGAAACTGGTAAATCTGGAACAGTGGCGCGACAAGTTCGCCCACGAACTTTCTGGCGGCATGCAACAGCGTGTCGGCCTGGCCCGCGCCTTCGCGACCGACGCCGATATTCTGCTCATGGACGAACCCTTTTCCGCACTGGATCCGTTGATCCGCACACATTTGCAGGACGAACTTCTTGAATTGCAGCGTAGCCTGAACAAGACCATCATTTTTGTTAGCCACGATCTTGATGAAGCCCTTAAGCTTGGCACCCATATTGCCATACTGGAAGGTGGCCGGATTGTGCAATACGGGGTGCCAGAACAAATCGTTCTCAATCCCGCGAATGAATATGTTGCCAATTTTGTCGCCCATATGAACCCGCTCAACGTCCTGCGTGGCGGGTCACTGATGACACCCCTTGGCGACCTGCCCTGCAATGGCGACACGATTGATCTCGACAGCCGCGGTTATTTTCAGGTGACCCTCGATAGCGGCGGGGCACCCCTCAAAGCCAGCAGCGATGGCGTCGTTGCCAGAATCGTTCCCCTGACCTTTCCTTTTGATGCTCTCAGTCTTTCCGAGGATGAGTTTGCAGCAGTGCCTGTCGATATTTTGATGCGTAACGCTGTTGAAATCCTCAACGCCACAAAAGCGCCGCTGATGTTGCTGGACGATGGCAAACTTGCAGGAACGATCGGCGAGGAAGAAATCTATCGCGGCATTTTGCGCTAGTGTGATTGCCATTGTTTTCAATATGTTACGTATTTTATATTTTTTCTCATATTGGCCCTAGCTACAAATTAGCAACAGACAAGTCAAATATTGAAACCTTAAATCCAACATGATCGCAGATCATTAGGAAGCGCCCGATGGTCAACAAAAGTTGATTAGAGTCCGCTTTACCCTCACAATCCGGAAGTTAAATGGGCTCGGCGATAACAGCCGGTTTTAGCCGAGGCTGTTGAAGAACTCAGCCAAGAGAATGTAGTTGATCTTTTCGTTCATCGAAAGAGAGATTTTTGCTCCCACCTCCGACTGATGCGGGGGCGGGTTTTTGGTTTTTGGTTTGTTCAGTTGTCGTTTTTGCGCATGGATCAGGCCGTTATCGGTCTTGGCGGTGGTCTTGAAGCGCGTTTTATCAATCGTTTCAGGTTCTGCACTGTCGCAGTGAGCAAGAACTCATCCTTTGCCCCGCTCAATCCGCGCAATCTCAGCCTTGTCATTGCCATGTTCCGCTTTGCTTCACCGAATAACCTCTCGATCTTTTTACGGTCCCGTGCGGACTGATTATAAGCCTCACTGCCATTGAGGAAGCGGGCGTGATCCCGCGCCTCTTCATTGACATCGCGCTGAAGGCGACGCGTTGGAGACTTGGGACAACATTGCGGCTTCATGGGGCAGTGCTCGCAATCGAGATTGCTGGCCCGATAGTAAAGTGTTTTCCCGTCGTGCATCCTGCCGGTCGTCTTTAGGGTCTTTCCTTCGGGACAGATATAAAGGTCACGTTCCTTGTCATAGGCGAAGTCATCGCGTGAAAAAGTTTCGATGCGACCTTTGCCCTTGTCCCAGACAGGGATATGAGGATCGATCCCCCTCTCGACTAACCAACCAAGCATTTTGCCCGTACCGTAGGCGACATCACCGGCAAGATGATCCGGCTTCAGATCGAAGCGTTGTTGCGTTCGCTCAATCATGGTCTCTGTCGCCTCAACCTCCTTTGATATTCTCGTCGGGGTCGCTTCAACATCAACAATGACGGCGTTTTCCATGTCGATTAGATAGTTGAGACTGT
>JACNJU010000023.1 GCA_014382375.1 Rhodospirillaceae bacterium | reverse complement strand
GAATGATGTGATAACGAACACCGGGAAGATCCTTGACGCGACCACCGCGAAGCAGGACGACAGAGTGTTCCTGCAGGTTATGACCTTCGCCCGGAATGTAGCTGGTTACTTCAAAACCATTGGTCAAACGAACACGGGCGACTTTACGAAGCGCCGAGTTCGGCTTTTTCGGGGTCGTCGTGTAGACGCGGGTGCAAACGCCACGCTTTTGCGGGCAGGCTTCCAGCGCCGGTACCTTGGTCCGCTCGACCGGCACTTTGCGAGGCTTACGAACGAGTTGATTAACTGTCGGCATTCCTAAAATCACCTTAAAAACCAGTGTTTCGGGCTCAAAAACCCCGTAACACAAATCGTCCCCTCATCTTTAGAGGAAACAAACAAGCCAACCGGCGGACTTTTTGTCGCAGCCCGGATGGACCCAAAGACCAAAATTTTAACTTTCCCAAGGAGTCTGCGTCTAAACCGAAACGGTTTACCACCAGACCCCCGCGGAGGAAGCCGGATACTAGTGAGACGCCCACCCCCAGTCAAGCAAAAGAATTGCAGTTTTTTTGGGAGTTTTCCGCCGCTTTCAAAAAGATTGCTTTTGGCCTTGATGTAAAAAAGCGGCGTTCGGAGAGAATCGCTCCAAACGCCGCCTTTTCATTCGTTACCCGAAGCAGATGTTCCGGGATTTACCAACGGTTTTTACTCTCCTTCAGGCGCTGGCGGAGTCTCTTCCACCGCATCGGGAGCAATCGCCTTGGGAGCGTTCTTGGCCGCCAATTTTTCCAATTCCTCATCACGGGAAGTAGCAACCTGACGCAGTTGGTTCATCACACTACCGGTACCAGCCGGAATGAGACGACCAACAATGACATTCTCCTTGAGGCCGATCAGGTTATCGATCTTGCCTGACACGGCAGCTTCAGTCAGAACCCGCGTTGTTTCCTGGAAGGATGCAGCCGAAATAAAGGACTTGGTCTGCAAGCTGGCTTTGGTAATACCCTGCAGAACCGGAACGGCCGTCGCCTGCTTGCCGCCTTCCTTCTTGGTTTTAGCATTTTCAGCTTCAAATTCCATACGATCAACCAGTTCGCCAATCAGGTAAGTGGTTTCACCACCGTTGGTGATTTCAACTTTTTGCAGCATCTGGCGAACAATAACCTCGATGTGCTTGTCGTTGATCTTCACACCCTGCAAACGATAGACGTCCTGGATTTCCTTGATCAGGTAATCGGCAAGTGCTTCAACGCCCAGAACCCGAAGGATATCATGGGGTACAGGGTTGCCATCCATCAGCGCGTCACCGACTTCCACATAGTCGCCTTCCTGAACACTGATGTGCTTGCCCTTGGGAACCAGATACTCGTGAGGCTCCAACCCATCTTCGGTCGGAACAACAACGATGCGACGCTTGTTCTTGTAGTCCTTGCCGAATTCGACACGACCAACGATCTCACTGATAATGGCAAAATCCTTGGGTTTGCGGGCTTCAAACAGTTCTGCCACACGCGGCAAACCACCGGTAATGTCACGGGTTTTGGCCGATTCCTTCGGAATACGTGCAAGCACGTCACCGGCGTGGATTTCCTGACCGTTCTCGACGGACAGAATGGCATCGACCGAGAGGAAATAACGGGCTTCCTGATCTTTCTCGATCATTACCACTTCGCCCTTCTTGTCACGCAAGGTAATACGCGGTTTCAATTCCGCACCCTTGGGCTGTGACTTCCAGTCAATAACCACTTTCGAGGCAATGCCGGTGGCATCATCAACGCGCTCGTCCATGGACAAGCCTTCGATCATATCGACATAGTTCACGATGCCGTTTTTCTCGGAGATAATCGGCAGGGTGTACGGATCCCATTCGGCCATCTTGGTGCCGCGTTCAACCTTGGTGTTGTCCTTGACCAGCAATTTAGAACCATAAGGCAGACGGTGGCGGGCACGTTCGCGACCTTTTTCATCAATCAGGTTCAATTCAGCATTCCTGCTCATAACGACAAGGCCACCGGTACTGTCTTTAACAGTCGAGCAGTTTTTGAGCTGAATCTTGGCGTCGCCAGCAGCTTCAATCTTCGAGATCTCACCACCACCGGTAACAGCACCCCCAATGTGGAATGTCCGCATGGTCAGCTGGGTACCAGGTTCACCAATGGACTGGGCGGCAATAACACCAACCGCTTCACCTGGATTTACCCGCGTACCACGAGACAAATCGCGGCCATAACAGGATGCACAGGTGCCAATCACCGTTTCGCACGTCAGAACGGAACGAACCTTGACGGTTTCCACATCAGCCTTTTCGATGATCAGCGATGTTTCTTCATCAAGTAGCGTGTTCGCCTTGGCCAGGACATCGCCCTTGGCCGGATCAATGACATCTTCAGCCGTGGTACGGCCAAGGATTTGTTCTGACATGGTCGAAACAATCTCGCCCCCTTCAACCACCGCGCGGGTGATCAGGCCAGCTTTGGTTTTGCAATCATCTTCAACAATGATGCAATCCTGCGCCACATCGACAAGACGACGGGTCAGATAACCGGAGTTAGCCGTCTTAAGCGCCGTATCAGCGAGCCCCTTACGGGCACCATGGGTCGAGTTGAAGTATTCGAGAACCGACAGGCCTTCCTTGAAGTTGGAAATGATCGGCGTTTCGATGATTTCACCGGACGGCTTGGCCATCAGGCCACGCATACCGGCAAGCTGCTTCATTTGGGCAGCCGAACCACGCGCACCGGAGTGCGCCATCATGTATACGGCATTAACCTGTTCACCTTTTTCAGGTGTCGAAATACGTTTCATCATGGCGTCGGCAACCTGGTCGGTGCAGTGAGACCAGGCATCGACAACCTTGTTGTATTTCTCGCCCTGGGTAATCAGGCCATCCTGATACTGTTGCTCGTATTCCTTGACTTTCCCTTCGGTCGAGCTAACCAGAATTTCCTTGGCGTCAGGAATAACAAGATCATCCTTACCAAAGGAGATGCCGGCCTTGCAGGCATTGCTGAAACCGAGACCCATCATCTTATCTGCAAAGATGACGGTCTCTTTCTGACCGCAATGACGATAAACCTGGTCGATGACGTTGGAGACCTCTTTCTTGGTCAGCAACTGGTTAATCAGGGACAGCGGAATGTTAGGGTTGCGCGGCAGGATTTCAGCAAGCAGCATCCGCCCCGGTGTTGATTCAACACGGGTCGTAACCGGCTTGTTATCCTGATCGACCGTTTCATAACGACACTGGATTTTGGCATGTAGCGAGACAACGCCGGAATCCAGCGCATGCTGAATTTCACTGACGTTGATAAAGGCCATGCCCTCGCCTTTCTCGTCATCACGGATCATGGTCAGGTAATACAGGCCAAGAACAATATCCTGCGAAGGAACGATGATCGGCTTGCCGTTGGACGGGCTGAGGATGTTATTGGTCGACATCATCAGGACCCGGGCTTCAAGCTGGGCTTCCAGAGACAACGGAACATGGACAGCCATTTGATCACCATCGAAATCGGCGTTAAAGGCGGCACAGACCAGCGGATGCAACTGGATTGCCTTACCTTCAATCAGGACCGGCTCGAAAGCCTGAATGCCGAGACGATGAAGGGTCGGCGCACGGTTCAACATGACCGGATGCTCACGAATGACTTCTTCAAGGATATCCCAGACTTCGGGACGTTCCTTCTCGAGCATCCGTTTGGCGGCCTTGATGGTCGTCGCCAAGCCGTAGAGTTCGAGTTTGGAATAGACAAACGGCTTGAACAGTTCCAGGGCCATCTTCTTGGGCAACCCGCACTGATGCAATTTCAGTTCAGGACCAACAACGATAACCGAACGACCGGAATAATCGACGCGCTTGCCAAGCAGGTTCTGACGGAAACGACCCTGCTTGCCTTTCAGCATGTCGGAAAGCGATTTCAGCGGACGCTTGTTGGCGCCGGTGATAGCACGACCACGACGACCGTTATCAAACAGGGCATCGACAGATTCCTGCAGCATACGCTTTTCATTGCGAACAATGATTTCCGGCGCACGCAATTCAATCAACCTTTTCAGACGGTTGTTACGGTTGATGACGCGACGGTATAGATCGTTCAGATCTGAAGTCGCAAAACGGCCCCCATCAAGAGGAACCAGTGGACGCAATTCCGGCGGAATGACCGGAATAACTTCCAGGATCATCCATTCGGGACGCGCCCCCGAAGCGATAAACGCTTCGATCAGCTTCAGACGCTTGACGAATTTTTTGCGCTTGGCTTCAGAATTGGTTTCCTTAAGGTCAACCCGCAGGACCGCCAGCTCTTCTTCAAGCTCGATGGCTTCCAGCATTTTGCGGATCGCCTCGGCACCGATGCCGACACTGAAACTATCATCGCCGTATTCATCGACGGCGTTCTGATAAGCATCTTCTGAAAGCAGTTCATGCAACTTCAGCGGTGTCAGGCCGGGTTCAACAACGACATAGTTTTCGAAATACAGAACCCGCTCCAGATCTTTGAGCGTCATGTCCAGCAACAAGCCGATACGCGAAGGCAGCGACTTCATGAACCAGATATGGGCGACCGGCGAAGCCAGTTCGATGTGACCCATGCGTTCACGACGAACTTTTTGCAGCGTCACTTCAACGCCGCACTTCTCGCAGGTAATGCCCTTGTACTTCATGCGCTTGTATTTGCCGCACAAGCATTCGTAATCCTTGGTCGGGCCAAAAATACGGGCACAGAACAGACCATCCCTTTCGGGCTTGAAGGTTCGGTAGTTAATGGTTTCCGGTTTCTTGATCTCACCGAAGGACCACGAGCGAATGCGCTCGGGCGAGGCGATCGAGATACGGATGTGGTCAAACTGCTGTGTGCCGCTGACCTGCCCAAAAACTTTCATCAATTCGTTCATATCGATTTCTCCTTGAGTACGCTTTGGGCGATTAATGCAGTTCGACGTTCAAGCCAAGGGAATGCAGTTCCTTGACCAGGACGTTGAATGATTCAGGAATACCGGCTTCGAAGCTGTCATCACCACGGACGATAGCTTCATAAACCTTGGTGCGGCCCGATACGTCATCGGATTTAACTGTCAGCATTTCCTGCAGGGTATAGGAAGCGCCATAGGCTTCGAGTGCCCACACTTCCATTTCACCGAAGCGCTGACCACCAAACTGCGCCTTACCACCAAGCGGTTGCTGGGTAACAAGCGAGTATGGCCCGATTGAGCGGGCATGGATCTTATCGTCAACAAGATGGTGCAGCTTGAGCATGTAAATGTAGCCCACCGTCACCTTGCGGTCGAAAGTTTCACCAGTACGACCATCAACCAGGGTCATCTGCCCCGAAGTATCGAGACCGGCCTTGGTCAACATTTCATTGATGTCGACTTCATGGGCACCATCAAATACCGGTGTCGCCATCGGAACACCCGGCCGCAGATTGCCTGACATTTCAACGACATCCTCGTCGTTCAACTGGGCAATCAGGTTTTTGTAAGAATCATCGCCGTAGACGTCTTTGAGCTTGGCGCGCAATGCCTTCAAATCAACATCCTGACCCACGACATCGAGCATCTCGCCGATCTGCTCACCCAGCTTGGCGCTTGCCCAACCCAGATGGGTTTCCAAAATCTGGCCAACGTTCATACGTGATGGCACGCCCAATGGATTGAGGACGATATCGACAGGCTGTCCGTCATCCAGATAAGGCATGTCTTCAACAGGAACGATGCGCGAAATAACACCCTTGTTACCATGACGCCCGGCCATTTTATCACCAGGCTGCAGTTTGCGCTTAACAGCAATGAAAACCTTGACCATTTTCATGACGCCCGGTGACAGGTCGTCACCGCGTTGCAGCTTGTCAACCTTGTTGTCGAAACGGGCTTGCAGGACGGCGATGCTTTCTTCGAAGTGTTTCTTCAGTTCTTCGACGTCTTTCATCACCTTGTCATTGGCAACAATGATCTGGGAATTTTGACCGGCGGTGAAGCCGTCCAGAATTTCCTGGGTGATCTTGGTGCCGGATTTCAGATCCTTGGGTCCACCAACAGCCTTCTTGCCAAGCAACAGGGCGGTCAAACGGGACAGGAAACTACGCTCCAGAATGGCACGTTCATCATCACGATCCTTGGCCAGACGTTCGACTTCCGAACGTTCAATCGCCAGGGCGCGTTCGTCCTTATCAACGCCGCGCCGCGAGAACACACGCACTTCGATGACCGTACCGGCAACACCCGGCGGCAGTTTCAAGGACGTATCACGAACATCGGATGCTTTCTCGCCGAAGATGGCGCGTAGCAGTTTTTCTTCCGGTGTCATCGGGCTCTCACCCTTTGGCGTCACTTTACCAACCAGAATATCGCCCGGTGTAACCTCGGCACCGATGTAAACAATACCGGCTTCATCGAGATTTTTCAGGGCTTCTTCACCAACGTTAGGAATATCACGGGTGATTTCTTCCTGGCCAAGTTTGGTATCACGAGCCATGACTTCGAATTCTTCGATATGGATGGACGTAAAGACGTCATCCTTGACGATACGTTCGGAAATCAGGATCGAATCCTCGAAGTTGTAACCATTCCAGGGCATGAACGCGACCAGCACGTTACGACCCAGGGCCAGTTCACCAAATTCGGTCGACGGACCGTCGGCAATGGTGTCACCGGCGCTAACCATATCGCCAACCTTTACCAGCGGACGCTGATGCAGGTAGGTGTTCTGGTTGGAACGCTGGAACTTGAGAAGATTGTAGATATCGACACCAGCCGCCGAATGAGACGTTTCTTCTGTAGCCCGGACAACGATACGTGTGGCGTCGATCTGATCGATCACGCCAGAACGTTTGGCGACGATGGTGGCACCGGAATCCCGGGCGACCTTCGCTTCCATGCCGGTACCGACGATGGGGGCAGCAGCGCGCAACAAAGGCACCGCCTGGCGTTGCATGTTCGATCCCATCAAGGCGCGGTTGGCATCATCGTTTTCAAGAAACGGAATGAGCGCCGCAGCAACCGAGACCAGTTGCTTGGGCGAAACGTCCATGAATTCGACCTGCCCGGGAAGCGCCATCACGAAGTCGCCACCTTTACGGCAACTGACCAGTTCCTGGACGAACTTGCCCTTGGCGTTAATTTCCTCATTGGCCTGGGCGATGATGTAGCGCCCTTCTTCGATGGCCGACATATAGACGACCTCTTCCGTCACCTTGTCTTTTTCGACCTTGCGATACGGTGTTTCGATAAAGCCGTACTTATTAACCCGGGCGAATGTCGCCAGTGAGTTAATCAGGCCAATATTCGGGCCTTCAGGCGTCTCAATGGGGCAAATGCGGCCATAATGGGTTGGGTGAACGTCACGCACTTCAAAGCCGGCGCGCTCACGGGTCAAACCGCCCGGTCCAAGAGCCGAAAGACGGCGCTTGTGGGTAATTTCCGAAAGCGGGTTGGTCTGATCCATAAACTGTGAAAGTTGCGAAGAACCAAAGAATTCGCGAACTGCCGCAGCTGCCGGTTTGGCGTTGATCAGATCATGGGGCATGACGGTGTCGATATCGACAGAGCTCATGCGTTCGCGAATAGCACGTTCCATGCGAAGCAAGCCAACACGGTACTGGTTTTCCATCAACTCGCCGACAGAGCGAACCCGGCGATTGCCAAGATGATCAATATCATCAATTTCACCACGGCCATCTTTCAGGTCTACCAGGGTTTTGACAACGGCCATGATGTCTTCTTTGCGCAGAACACGCACCGTATCTTCGGTTTCAAATCCCATGCGGGCGTTCATCTTGACGCGACCGACCGATGAAAGGTCGTAGCGTTCGGAATCAAAGAACAAACTGTTGAAAAGCGCTTCTGCTGTTTCCAGCGTCGGCGGTTCGCCCGGACGCATGACCCTATATATATCGATCAGCGCTTCCTCGCGGCTGGTGTTTTTGTCAACGGCCAGAGTGTTGCGGATGTAGGGCCCCACATTGACGTGATCAATCGCCAGGGTCGAGATTTCATCTATTTTGGCTTCTGAAAGAGTTTCGAGCAGCTCTTCAGTGATTTCAGCACCGACTTCGGCATAAATTTCACCAGAGAGTTCATTGAACAGGTCACCCGACAGATAACGTCCGATCAGATCGGCATCGTTGACCAACTGTTCTTTCATACCCTTATCAGCCAGCTGCTTGAGCAGCCGCGGGGTCATCTTGGTGCCTGTTTCAGCAACGACCTTGCCGGTCTTTGCGTTGACCAGATCGCTGGTCAACTTCACACCGCGCATGCTTTCACTTTCAAACGGGGTGCGCCAGCCATTCTTGGCCCGCGTATAGAGAACCTTGTCGTAGAACATGGCCAGGATTTGCTCAGGCGACATGCCTTCTTTTTCAGCAGCTTCGACGGTCTTGCCATCTTTTTCGCGCTTGGCGATCAGCCTGTCTGTCTTTTCGTTGTTCAAAGCCATAAGCAGGGTTGTAACCGGCAGCTTGCGACGGCGATCAATACGAACAAAAGCCAGGTCCTTGGCATCAAATTCAAAGTCCAGCCAGGAACCGCGGTAGGGAATAACGCGAGCAGCGAACAGGAATTTTCCAGACGAATGGGTCTTGCCTTTATCGTGGTCGAAAAAGACGCCGGGCGAACGGTGCATCTGCGAGACGATGACGCGCTCGGTGCCATTAACGACAAAGGTGCCGTTATTGGTCATCAGCGGCATATCGCCCATGTAGACGTCTTGTTCCTTGATGTCGAGAATGGAGCGGGCACCGGTTTCCTCGTCAATATCCCACACCAGCAGGCGCAGGGTTACCTTCAAGGGGGCGGCGTAGGTCATGCCACGCTGCTGACATTCCTCAACGTCGTACTTCGGCTCCTCAAAATGAAAATCGACATATTCAAGGGTGCCGCGTTCGGAGAAATCCTTAATCGGGAAAACCGACTTGAAGACGGCTTCCAAACCACTGATTTTGCGCTCCTCCGCGTTCATATCCGTGCGGAAGAATTTGTCATATGACGCCTTCTGAACCTCAATGAGGTTCGGCATCGGTGTGATTTCTTTTAATTTACCAAAAAATTTACGTACGCGCTTGCGACCCGTATAGGACTGATCCATTACAAGTTTTCCCTACGACTTACTTGTCCTGAGACAGATCTGTGATTGACCACCGCAGTCAATCAAGTTCCGTCTTCAATTCCCTGGGGCCCGCCATCGCTAGCGCGACGAACCCCTTTGAGGCAAGCACATCCATGTTCCCGGCCTCGGTAAGGCCTATCTGAATAGGATGTGTGCAATCCTTTAAGCGCAACCTGCGTTTACATAAATGCAGGTTGATCGAAGCTGACTTACCGACGGTTAGCAAAAAACTAACCGCCGGCATGTCAGAAATGTTTTCCGGCCTGCAAAAGCAGGCCAGTCCTTACTTGAGTTCGACCGTGGCGCCGGCTTCTTCCAGCTTTTTCTTGATTTCCTCGGCTTCTTCCTTCTTAAGGCCTTCCTTGACCGACTTCGGTGCTGCTTCAACCAATTCCTTGGCTTCTTTCAACCCTAAGCCAGTGATGCCGCGAACTTCCTTAATGACGTTGATCTTCTTGTCGCCAAAAGCGGCAAGGACAACTTCAAATTCGGACTGTTCTTCAGCGGCTTCACCACCGGCGGCGGCAGGGCCAGCGGCAGCAGCAACCGGAGCGGCAGCAGAGACGCCCCATTTTTCTTCGAGAAGGGTAGAAAGCTCGGCCGCCTCCATGACGGTCAGGCTCGAAAGATCTTCAACGATCTGATCTAGATTAGCCATTTTAACATATCTCCTTGGGCTTGAACTGTCGTAATCGAGTTATAAGAATCGGTTTGTTTTAAGCGGCTTCGCCTTGTGCTGCTCTTGCACCAATCACACGCGCAACCTGTCCACCCGGGGCCTGAAGGATACCGGCGATACGGGTTGCGGGGGTGTTGATCATGCCGACGATCTTGGCGCGACACTCATCGAGGCTTGGCAGGCTGGCAAGAGCCTTTACGCCATTAACATCGAGAAGGTCTTTACCAAGAGCGCCACCAAGCACAATCAGTTTGTCGTTTTTCTTAGCGAATTTAACAGCCACTTTGGCGGCAGCTACCGGGTCGCTCGAATAGGCAATAGCCGTCGGTCCGGTGAACATGTCGCTTAGGGGACTGTAATCCGTGCCCTCAAGAGCACGCCGCGTGAGCCGATTCTTGGTGACTTTAAAACTGGCACCAGCTTCGCGCATCTGACTGCGAAGATCCCCCATTTCGGCAACCGTCATCCCACTGTAATGGGTGACGACGACCATGGCGGAGTCCTCGAAGGTCTGATGCATTGAAGCAACCAGTTCTTCTTTTTGTCCTCGGTCCACTGTCTTGTCTCCAGCTTCTTTGGTTCCTCCCCGCTTGAATGCGGATCGGAAACCGTTGGACTTATGATCCTTATCAAAACGTTCGATAAGGATCGGTAAGCCTGCCCAGTGCGCCAGTTCAGCCGTTACAGGGACGCACATTGGCGTCCAAAAAACGGTTTTTGCACTGTCTGTGCAGGCGGAAATTTCCATTACGATGGCCCTGCAACGTTTGCTTGGCCTTCACCTACGGTCTTGGACAGGTCGGAGGCTAAATAGTCAGCCCCCTAACCAACCGCCATTACCGGCGATTGGAATTCTTAAATCAGGAGCCAGCCAGGCTACCAATATTCACTTTAACGCCGGGTCCCATGGACGAACTGATTGACACCCGCTGCATGTACGTGCCTTTGACACCGGTCGGTTTGGCTTTATGAATCGCGTTTACGAAGGTCGAAATATTCTCGCGGATTGCATCGACCGAGAAACTGGCCTTGCCAACACCGGCGTGAATGATGCCCGCCTTTTCGACACGGAATTCGATCTGGCCACCCTTGGCGTCCTTGACCGCAGTGGCGACATCCATTGTCACGGTACCCAGTTTCGGGTTCGGCATCAGGCCTTTGGGGCCCAGCACCTTGCCGAGTTGACCGACAACGGCCATCATGTCGGGGGTCGCGATACAACGGTCGAAATCGATTTCGCCCTTCTTGATCTTGTCAGCCAGATCGTCAGAGCCGACGATATCGGCGCCTGCATCTTCGGCTTCCTTAACCTTGTCACCCTTGGCGAAAACGGCAACACGCAAAGTTTTACCGGTACCATGAGGCAACGAGACGACGCCACGGACCATTTGGTCGGCGTGCTTGGGATCGACGCCCAGGTTCAAGGCTATTTCGATGGTTTCATCGAATTTGGTGCTGGCGTTGTCCTTGACGATCTTAACCGCATCGGCCAATTCGTAGAAGGTGCCGCGTTCAATTTTTTCATGCGCGTTGGTGTAGCGCTTGCCATGCTTTGCCATTTTGCTATCCCACCACTTCTATGCCCATGGAGCGGGCCGAGCCTTTTATCATCTGGCAGGCGGCGTCCATGTCGTTGGCGTTTAGATCGACCATCTTCAATTCCGCAATTTCGCGGACCTGGGCCATGGTCACCTTGCCGACGAGTTCACGGTTTGGGACCCCAGAACCCTTTTGAACTTTCGCAGCCTTCTTCAAGTAGAAGCTGGCAGGCGGGGTCTTGGTGATGAATTCAAAGGTCGCATCGGCGTAAGCGGTAATGACGACCGGAATAGGCATACCCTGTTCCATGTTCTGGGTCTGGGCGTTAAACGCCTTGCAGAATTCCATGATATTCAGCCCAGCCTGGCCCAGCGCGGGGCCAATCGGGGGTGACGGGTTGGCTTGTCCTGCCGGCACTTGCAGCCGAACATAGCCTTTAATCTTCTTAGCCATTTTAATTCCTCAATAATCTTGCTTAAGCTTGAGTGTGTGGTGCGGCCATGGCTGACCTCCCACACGGTTATTGTCAATTAGGGCAACCTGCGTTTTCTTTAACGCAGATAAGTTGCCCTAACTCTTTCATTGCGATCAAACTATCTGCATTTAATTAAATGCAGTTTGATCTAGAGTTTTTCGACCTGTGAATATTCGAGTTCCACAGGCGTCGCCCGACCAAAGATGGAAACCGCCACCTTGAGCCTTGCACGCTCTTCATCAACATCTTCAACGAGGCCGTTAAACGAATTAAACGGACCATCGCAAACACGAACCTGTTCACCAACTTCAAACAGAACGGAAGGTTTCGGACGCTCGATACCTTCCTGCACCTGATGCAAAATACGTTCGGCTTCGGCATTGGTGATTGGTGAAGGACGTCCACCTGAACCCAAAAAGCCTGTGACCTTCGGTGTATTCTTGACCAGATGCCATGTTTCGTCGGTCATTTCCATCTTAGCCAGGACATAGCCCGGGAAGAACTTGCGTTCAGCCGCAACCCGCGCCCCACGGCGCATCTCGACGACTTCCTCGACCGGCACCAGAACCTGTTCAAACATATCGGCCATGCCGGCCTGTTCGGCCTGCTCTTCAATGGAAGAAGCGACCTTCTGCTCGAAGCCGGAATAGGCGTGAATGACGTACCAGCGAATTGCCACGCTTAACCTCCCAGCCCAAAAATCATGCGAACACCAAAAGCCATCAATTGATCGACCAGAAAAAAGAACAGTGCAGCCAGGATAACCATGACAAAAACCATCGCCGTAGAGACACCTGTCTCCCTGCGGGTAGGCCACGTCACCTTGGACGTTTCCTGTCGCACTTCCTGAATGAACTGGGCCGGGTTAATCTTCGCCATAACTTAAGCAACCTTTTCGCGTTTACAAGGACCGTCAACCGAAACCACCGGAAGATGGCAGGGGCAGCAGGGTTCGAACCCGCGACCTACGGTTTTGGAGACCGTCGCTCTACCAACTGAGCTATGCCCCTAAACGCGCACTAAACAAAAATCGACTGCGCGAACCGCAAATACGGCCCGCGCAAACGACAGATACAAACACTCTTATTCGACAATCGATGCGACGACGCCAGCACCGACGGTCCGGCCACCTTCGCGAATAGCGAAGCGCAGAC